>NZ_JAUVWH010000011.1 GCF_030604225.1 Geoalkalibacter sp. | reverse complement strand
CGGTCTCCACCCTCAAGGAAGTCGGCAACATCCTCGCCTCGGCCTACCTCTCGGCCCTGGGCGGGCTGCTTGGGGTCCGCCTGCTGCCCACGGTGCCGGCCCTGGCCTGCGACATGGCCGGAGCGGTCATCGATCCCATCCTCATCGATCTCGGTCAAGCGGGGGATGTGGCGCTGATGCTGGAAACCGAGTTCCATAGCCGGCAGGACGAGGGGCGGGTGATGCAAGGCCATTTCTTTTTGCTGCCCGATCCCGATTCCCTCCAGGCCCTGCTCGCCGTGCTGGGAGGCCAGGCGTGAGCGAGCGGCTGCGGGTGGGCATCGCCGAGATCAAGTTCGGCCGGGCGCCGGAAGTGCTGGTGACCTACGGGCTGGGTTCCTGCCTGAGCATCACCCTGTACGATCCGCGCACCCGCACCGGCGCCATGGCTCACACCCTGCTGCCGACGCCGCGCCCGGGGCAGGCCGAGACACGGCCCGGCAAGTTCGTGGTCAGCGCCGTCGCGGCCATGCTGGCCGAGCTGCCGGCCCTGGGCGCGGCGTCCAGGAACCTGGAGGCCAAGCTGGTGGGGGGCGCCAACATGTTCGAAAGCCTGGCCCTGGCCAAGGGCGACCTGATCGGCGAGCGCAACGCCCAGGCCGCCCGCGAGATTCTGGCGAAACTCGGCGTGCCCCTGGCGGCCGAGGACACGGGCGGCAATTTCGGCCGCACCGCCGAGCTGGTCTTGGAGACCGGCGAGGTGCGCGTCAGATCCTTGCGCGGCGCGGAGAAATGCCGCATTCTCTGACCCCCGCGCGGGTTCCCGTCGCGGCCGCGCGCCCGCGGCCGTAAAAAATTCTCGTCTTTGCACCGCATTCCGTTTTAAAATCCTCGGCGATTTGCCAACAAGGAGAAGTCCCTTATGCGTACCCTGATGTTTGTTGTGCTGTTTGCCCTGCTGTTGCCCCTGACTTGCGGCGCCTCCCCGCGGCAGGTCGAAGTCGGCCTGCCCGACGTGATCCGCGCCTTGGAATCGCCCTTCCAGGGCGAGCGCGGCGCGGCCGGCATCGCCGATTTCGAGGCCGAGTTCTTCCAGGAATCGCGCATCGCCTCCCTGGATCGCGTGCAGCGTGGTCGCGGCCAGGTGTGGTTCAAGTTCGACCGCACCCCGGGCAGTCGCTCCGACCAGGCCAAGTTCCGCTGGGAATACCGCCAGCCGAGCGAGCAGGAAATCGTCTCCGACGGCAAGACCCTGTGGGTCTATCTGCCCGAGAACAACCAGGTGATCGAATCGGATATCGAAACGGCCCTGCGCGACCAGCCCGACAACCCGGTGACCTTCCTCACCGGCCTGGGCAATCTGTCGCGCGACTTTTCCATCCGCTGGGCGGTGCCCAACCGCGACGCCGCCGGCAACTACGTGCTCGAGCTCGCGCCACGCCGCGTCTCGCAGCTCATCGCGCGGCTGGTGATCGTGGTGGACAAGAACGCCGTGATCGCCTTCGACCAGAACCTGCGCCCCGGCCTGCGCGAGACGGGCGGCACGGTGTTTCCCATTCTGTCCTCGACGGTGACCGACCCCAACGGCAACTCGACGATCATCGAGTTCAGCGGCATCCGCGTCAACCGCGGGCTGCCCGACACCCTCTTTCAGTTCATCCGCCCGGCGGGCGTGGAAGTGGTGCGCCCCGAGCAAGTCGGATTTTAACGTTTTTCTCGTAGGGGCGGACCGCGTCCGCCCGGGCGCACAGCCCCCCCCCACAGATCACGGAGGATAAAGGTTTCATGCCCAGTTTCGACATCGTGTCCAAGGTCGACATGCAGGAAGTGGACAACGCCGTCAACCAGACCATCAAGGAGGTCGAGCAGCGCTTCGACTTCAAGGGAACCCACAATGAGATCAGCCTGGAGAAGGACGCCATCCTGATCCTGGCCGCCGACGACTACAAGCTGCAGGCCATCGTCGAGATTCTCCGAGGCAAGCTGGTGCGCCGCGGCCTTTCGCCCAAATGCCTCGACTTCGGCAAGAAGGAGCCGGCCTCGCACATGGCGGTGCGCCAGCGCATCGCCATCGTGCAGGGCATTTCCAAGGAGAAGGGCAAGGACCTCGTCAAGCTGATCAAGGACACCAAGCTCAAGGTGCAGGCGCAGATCATGGACGACCAGGTGCGCGTCACCGGCAAGAAGATCGACGATCTGCAGGAGGTCATCCAGGCGCTCAAGGGCGCCGACGTGGACGTCGAGCTGCAGTTTGTCAACCTGCGCTCCTGAGCGGCGCTTGCTGCAACCCCCAACCAGGCGGATCCCGTTTTGAACAAGCACACAGTCAGTCTGGTCAGCCTCGGCTGCCCGAAAAACCTGGTGGACGCCGAGGTCATGCTCGGCCATCTGCCGCCGGAACGCTACGAGATCGTCACCGACGAGGCGAGCGCCGACATTATCATCGTCAACACCTGCTCCTTCATCCAGGACGCCCAGGAAGAGTCCGTCGACACCATTCTCGAGGTGGCCGACCACAAGAAGTCAGGTCGCTGCAAGCTGCTGGTGGTGACCGGCTGCCTGCCGCAGCGCTACCGCGACGAGCTGAGCAGCGAGCTGCCCGAGGTCGATCTGTTCCTCGGCACCGGCGACGCGGCGCGCCTGCCGGGCCTGCTTGATGAAAAACTCGGCGGGGGCCAGGTGCGCGAGGCCATCGGCGCGCCCGATTTTCTCTACGACCACACCACGCCGCGCGTGCAATCCTCGCCCTTCTACAGCACCTACATCAAGATCGCCGACGGCTGCGCCAATCACTGCTCCTACTGCATCATCCCCAAGCTGCGCGGCACCCTGCGCTCGCGCGCCATGGACTCGGTGGTGGCCGAGGCCGAGCGCATGGTGGCCCAGGGCGTGGCGGAGATCAACCTCATCGCCCAGGACATCACCGCCTACGGCGCCGACCGTGACGACGGGGCCAACCTGCCCGAGCTGCTGCGGCGCCTGGTTAAGATCGACGGCCTGCGCTGGCTGCGCCTGCTCTACGCCTATCCCGACGGGGTCGGCGAGGAACTCATTGATCTCATCGCCGGCGAGGACAAGATCTGCAAGTATCTCGACATCCCCCTGCAGCACATCGACGATCAGCTGCTCGGCGCCATGAACCGGCGCGTCGGCGAGGCCGAGGTGCGCGAGCTCATCGCGCGGCTGCGCGCGCGCATACCCGAGTTGACCCTGCGCACCTCCTTCATCGTCGGCTTTCCCGGCGAGACGCCCGAGCAGTTCGACAAGCTGCTGCGCTTCGTCGAGGAGGGCCATTTCGACCGCCTCGGCGTGTTCCGCTATTCCCGCGAGGAGGGCACGGCGGCCGCCACCCTGCCCGGACAGATTTCCGAGCGGGTCAAGAGCGAGCGCTACAAGCGGCTGATGAAGGCCCAGGCGCGCATTTCCTTCCGCAAGAACCGCGCCCTGGTGGGGCGCATCGAACCGGTGCTGGTCGAGGGACTCAGCGAGGAGAGCGAGCTGCTGCTGCGCGGCCGTTCGGTGCGCCAGGCCCCCGATGTGGACGGTCAGGTTTACATCACCGCCGGCCAGGCCGACATCGGTCAGATCGTGCGCCTGCGCATCACCGATTCCTCGGAATACGACCTCATCGGGGAAATCGTCGAGGATTGATTCCTTGCCCCTGAACCGCCCCCTCATTGTCGTGCTGCTGCTGGTGCTGCTGGCGGCGCTGGCGCTGGTCAAGCGCGGCGGCCGGGAGGCCGAGCTGCGCGAGGGCCGCATCCTGCTCGGCACCCTGGTGGAAATCCAGGTGCCCCGGGGCGATCGAGCGGCACGGGACGCGGTGACGGCCGCCTTTGCCGAGATGGCGCGCATCGAGGCGCTGATGAGCCCCCATCGTCCCGACAGCGATGTGGCGCGGCTCTCCGCCGCCGAGGAGTCCCTGGAGGTGGCGCCCGACACCGCCGAGGTCTTCGCCCTGGGCCTGGACGTCGCCGCGCGCAGCGCGGGCGCCTTTGACCTGACCCTGGGGCGGCTCAAGGCGCTGTGGGATCTGGAAGGGGATAATCCGCGGGTGCCGGATGATGCGGAGATCGCCGCCGCCCTGGAGGGGATCGGCCCCGGGGCCCTGCGCCTCGATGGCCGCTGGGTGAGCAAGGCGCGGCCCGATCTGGCGGTGGATCTCGGCGGAATCGCCAAGGGCTATGCCATCGACCGCGCCATCGCCGTGTTGGCGGGGGCCGGTATCGAGCAGGCCTCGGTCAACGCCGGCGGCGATCTGCGCCTGCTCGGCAGCCGCGGCGCGCGGCCCTGGCGCATCGGCATTCGCCACCCGCGCAGCGCCGAGGAGCTCCTCGCCACCCTGGAACTGAGCGGCCGCGCGGTGGTCACCTCGGGCGATTACGAGCGCTTTTTCGAGGTGGACGGCCGGCGCTACCATCACATCTTCGACCCGCGCAGCGGCTATCCCGCCAGCGCCTGCCAGAGCGTGACCCTGGTGGCGGACAGCGCCATGCTCGCCGATGCCCTGGCCACGGCGGTGTTCGTGCTGGGTCCCGAGAAGGGGCTGGCGCTGCTCACCGAATTTCCCGGCGTCGAGGCGCTGATCGTCGCGGCCGACGGCGCAACCCACGCGACCCCGGGCCTGGCGGAGCTCAAGCGGTGATCGCGGCCCTGTGGCGGCGCATGACGGTCCTGGATCGCTTCATCGTCGCGCTTCTGCTGCTGGGGGTGCTGGCCTCCTTCGCGGTGCTCGGGCGTCAGCCGGCCGGGGCGCGGGTGCTGGTGGAGCGCGATGGGCGGCTGCTGTTCAGCGCCCCCCTCGGCGAGGCGCGCCGCGTCGCCCTGCCCGGGCCCTTGGGCGACACCCTGCTGGAGATCGCCGACGGCCGGGCGCGCATCCTCTCCTCGCCCTGCCCGCACAAGGTGTGCATGGGCATGGGCGGGGTGTTCCGGCGCGGCGAGCTCATCGCCTGTATTCCCAACCGGCTGATCATCAGCATTGAGGGCGGCGCCGACCAGGGATCTCCAGCCTATGACCTCCTCAGCCATTGATCCTGTCGAACTGGCGCGCTGCCGGCGTCGCGTGTTCCTCGCCCTGTTCACCGCCCTAGCGGTGGCCCTGCACACCCTGGAATTTCTCCTGCCCGCCCCGGCGCCCTGGTTTCGCCTGGGCTTCGCCAACATTCTCACTCTCTGCGCCCTGTTTCTTTTCGACGGCCGCGCCGCCTGGACCCTGAGCCTGGCGCGGGTGCTGGTCGGTTCGCTGATTCTCGGCAACCTTTTTGCCCCCGGTTTTTTTCTCTCCCTGGCCGGGGCGGTGGCGGCGACGGCGCTGATGACGGGTGCGCGAGAAATGTTCGGCGCGCGCCTGGGGCCGGTGGGGGCCTCGGCCCTGGGCGCCGTGGGCCATGCCCTCGGGCAGCTGTTGGTGGCCTGGTTGCTGTTGGTGCGCCACGACGGGCTGTGGCTGCTGCTGCCCTTTTTCCTGCTTCTGTCCCTGGCGACGGGGCTGCTCAACGGCTTTGCCGCCGCGCTGCTCATCGACGCGGTGCGCGGTCATCGCGCCTTTGCCCGGCCGGCGGCACAGGACGCGCCGCCATGAGGGTGCTCGCCGCCCTGCGTCCCTACCTGATGCCCCAGCGCGCCGCCCTGGCCTGGGGCAGCCTGTGGCTGCTGGCCACCACCCTGCTCGCCATGCTCATTCCCTGGATGCTCAAGCTCGGGGTCGAGGCGGTGGAGGCCGGGCGCGGCGCGGATCTGCTCTGGGCGGCGACGGTGCTGGCCCTGGCCGCCCTGGTGCGCGGCGCCACGCGCATCGCCTCGCGCCTTTATTTCCTGCACGGTGCGCGGCATCTGGAAGTCGCCCTGCGTCGCGGCCTGCTGGCGCGGCTGCTGCACCAGGACGGCTTTTTCTTCGATCGTCACCGCACCGGCGACCTGCTGGCGCGCTTTACCGGCGATCTGGCCAACGTGCGCATGTTCGTCGGCTTTGGTCTGCTGACCATCGTCAACGCGGCCATCGTCTATCTGCTGAGCCTGGTGCTCATGCTCTCCCTGTCGCCGACCCTGACCCTGGTGGCGGTGCTGCCCTATCCGCTGCTGCTGCTCGCGGTGAAACGGCTCAGCCGTCACCTGCTGCACCACTCGACCCAGGTGCAGGAAGGCCTGGGGCGCTTGAGCGAGGCGGTGGAGGAGGGGGTGAGCGGCCAGGCGGTGATCCGCGCCTACGGCCTGGCGGGGGGGCGCAACGCGCGCTTCGCGGAAATCAACGACGACTATCTGCGTCGCAACCTGGTGCTGGCGCGGCTGCGCGCCCTGGTACTGCCGGTGATGACCCTGGTGGGTCCGCTGGGCACGCTGCTGGTGCTCTATTTCGGTGGGCGGCAGGTGGCGGCGGGCAATTTGTCCCTGGGGGATTTTGTCGCCTTCAACGCCTATCTGGTGCAGCTGGCCTGGCCGACCCTGCTGCTCGGCTGGGTGCTGACCCTGGCGCAGCGCGCCACGGCGAGCATGGAGCGCCTGCAATTGCTCCTCGCCCTGCCGCCGGCGCCGCCCCTGTCGGAAACGGCACCGAGCACCGAGCCGCCGGCGGTGTCCCTGCGCGGGCTGTCCTTCGCCTATGAGAGCCAGCCCGTCCTGCGGGATCTGCGCCTGGAGGTTCCCGCCGGGGCGCTGATCGGGGTGACCGGCCCGGCCGCGAGCGGCAAGAGCACCCTGCTGCGTCTGCTGGCGGCCCTCTATCCCCCGCCGCCCGGCTCCCTGTTCATCGACGGGCGGGATCTCTCCGCCCTCGACCCCCGCGTTCATCGCCGGCGCCTGGCCGCGGTGCCCCAGGAGGGCCGGTTGTTTTCCGGCAGCCTGCGCGACAATCTGCTCTACGCCGCACCCCAGACCGGTGCCGAAGAGCTGCGGCGCCTGGCCGCCCAGGTGCAGCTCGGCGCCGAGGCGGCGCATTTTCCCCAGGGCTTCGAGACCCGGGTCGGCGAGGGAGGGATGAGCCTGTCCGGCGGCCAGCGCCAGCGCGTCGCCATCGGCCGCGCCCTGGCGCACCAGGCGCGCCTGTGGCTGCTCGACGATCCCTTCAGCCATCTCGATGCTCTCACCGCCCGCGCCCTGTGGGCCGAGCTGCGCCCCCTGCTGCGCGGCCGCACGGTGTTTCTGGTGTCGGGGCGGGTGTCCCTGCTGACCGGCGCCGATCTCATCCTGGTGCTCGATGAGGGGCGGATCGTCGCGCAGGGCCGACACGGCGAGCTGCTGCGCCAGGAAGGCCTCTATGCCCGCCTCTACCGGCGCGAACAGCTGCGCGAAGAGTTGGAGGCGGGATTGGATTCAAACCACGGACCGCGGACCACGGACGACTGACGGATTTTTCATGCCCCACGGCCATCATCACGACAGCGACGAAATCAGCGGGCGCCATTTGGACTGGGCGCTGCTGCGCCGGTTCGTCGGCTACCTGGGCGCCTATCGCGGCGCGGCGCTGGCGGCCTTGCTGCTGCTGCCGGGGGTGGCCGCGGCCAAGCTGGCGCAGCCCTACCTGCTGATGCTGGCCATCGACGATTACATCATCCCCGGAGAAATCGCCGGGCTGTGGCTCATCGCCCTGCTGTTTCTCCTCGCCCTGGCCGCGGAGAGCCTGCTGTCCTACTTTCAGGTCTACGCCGTGCAGTGGGTGGGCCAGCACATCATGGCCGACCTGCGCCGCGAGGGATTCGCGCGGCTGCCGCGGTTGCCGGTTGCGTTCTTCGACCGCCAGCCCTCGGGACGGCTGGTGACGCGCCTGACCTCGGATGTGGAAAACGTCGGCGAACTCTTCGGCGCCGGGGTGGTCTCGGCCCTGGGCGACCTGCTCACCCTGGCGGCCATCGTCGCCGTCATGCTGTGGATCAATCCCCGCCTCTCCCTGGTGGCCTTCGCGGTCATGCCCCTGCTGCTGCTTCTCGGCCTGCTGTTTCGCCATCACATCCGCCGCGCCAATCGCCAGGTGCGCGCGCGGATCGCGGGCCTCAACGCCTTTGTGGCCGAGCGCATCGCCGGCGCCGACGAGGTGCGCCTGTTCGCGCAGGAGGAGCGCACCCTCAAGGAATTCGACCAGTTGCAGGATGACTACCAGAGCGCCTCCCTGCGCGTCATCAACTGGGACGCCTGTCTCTATGCCGGGGTCGAGGCCCTGGGCGCGGTGGCCATCGCCGCCATCCTGTGGAAAGGCGGCGGCGAGGTGCTGGCCGGGGTGACGTCCTTCGGCGTGCTGGTCGCCTTCATCGAATACGTGCAGAAATTTTTCGCCCCGCTGCGCGATCTCTCCGCCAAGTATTCGGTGATCCAGGCCAGCAACGCTTCCCTGGAGCGCATATTCAACCTTCTCGATCATCCCGCCGAGCCTTTGGGCAAGCACACCGCCGCATCGGGGCCGGGCACCATCCGCTTCGACCGGGTAAGCTTTGCCTATGATGCCGAGGCGCCGGTGCTGCACGACATCGAGCTCGATTTGCCCCCCGGCGCGACGGTCGCCCTGGTGGGTGACACGGGCAGCGGCAAGACTACCCTGGGGCGGCTGCTGCTGCGGTTTTACGAGCCGACGGCGGGGCGCATCCTGCTGGACGGCGTGGCGCTCAGCGACCTGGATCCGGCCCTGGTGCGCCGCCGCATCGGCTGGGTATCCCAGGAGCCGTTTCTCTTCGACGGCAGCGTGCATGACAACCTCGACGCCGAACGTCTGCGCGACGGCGCCGAGCTCGAAGAGATCCTGCGCCGCACCGGCGCCGACCGGGTGGTGGCGCGCCTCGGCGGCCTGGAGGCGCACATCAGCGAGCGCGGCCGCAACCTCTCCGCCGGCGAGCGCCAGCTGCTGTGCCTGGCGCGCGCCCTGGTGCCCGATCCCCAATGGCTGATTCTCGATGAGGCCACCAGCCGCCTCGACGCCGAGACCGAGGAGTTGGTGCGCGCCGGCATGGAGGCCGCGCGGCGCGGCCGCGGCGCCCTGCTCATCGCCCACCGCCTGCGCTCCATCGTGCATGCCGAGCGCATTGTGGTGCTGCGCCGGGGGCGCATCGTTGAAGAGGGTAAGCATCGTGAATTGCTGGCCAAGGAAGGGTTGTACGCGCGCTTGTGGCGCCTGCAGGCCTTGGAGAATGGACAATCGTCAGAAGGGACCTAAGGGACGCCAGGGACACCAGTAGATGCCGGTGTTTGTCCCTGGCGTCCCTGGTGTCCCTTAAGTCCCTTTTTCACCCGGAGGAACCAAACATGCAACGACTCATCGCTGCTGCCCTGCTCGCCCTGCTCACCGCCTGCGCCGCGCCCACCACAACGCCGGCGCCATCGGCGCCCGCCGCCCCCCTGGCGGTGCCCGTGGCGACCCTGGTTCCGGCCCTGGCGGCGCTGCCCGGAGCCGAGGCCCTGGAGGGCGAGGTGGGCGTGGGTTATCCCGGCGAGGTGCTGTTCGCCGCCGGGGCGGTGCTGCCCCTGCCCGGCGGGCTGGAGTTGCTTGATCCTCTCGCCGAGGTGTTGCACGCCCATCCCGGGAATCGCTGGAGCCTGCGGGTGCGTGCCGCGACGGAGCATGGCAAGGATTATGATCTGGCCCTCGCCGAGGGGCGCGCCGGTTTGCTGCAAAGGTTTTTCACCCGGCGCGGGATTTCCGCCGAGCGGCTTGACTGGCAGGTCGCGGCGGAGGACGGCGCGCCCCTTGAGGTGCGGCCGCTGCCGTAGGGGCGATTCATGAATCGCCCAAGGGCGCACGTCGGTGCGCCCCTACCGGATGGCGCGGATTTCGGTGGGGGTCAGGGTGTGGACCTCCTTGCAGAATTCGCAGGTGACCCGCACCTCTTCCTGCTGTTGGGCCAGGGACGCCAGCTCCTCGGCGCCGAGGCCGGCGAGCAGGCGCAGGATCTGGCGGCGGTTGCAGGTGCAGCGGAAGGCGAGGTCGATGCTGTCCTTGACGTCGAAGGGAATATCGGCGAGCAGGCGTTCGAGAATGGCGGCCGGCCCCTGGCCCTCGCGCAGCAGGCTGCTGACCGGCGGCAAGGCGCGCAGGCGCTCCTCGAGCAAGGCGATGCGACCCTCGTCGCCCGGCGGCAGGGCCTGGAGGATGAAGCCGCCGGCGGCGCCGACCCGGCCGTCGGTTTCGATGTAGACGCCCAGGGATACCGCCGAGGGCACCTGCTCCGAGGTGGTGAGATAGTAGGCGAGATCCTCGCCGATTTCGCTGCTTACCAGCTGCACCGTGCCGCGATAGGGCTCGCGCAGACCCAGGTCCTTGGTGACGTGGAGAAAGCCGGCCTTGCCCACGGCGCCCACCACGTCGAGGCGGCCGTCGCGCAGCGGCACGGCGGGATAGGGATTCTTGATGGTGGCGCGCACCTGCCCGCGCGCGTCGGTTTCGGCACTCAGGCGCTGGATGGGGCCATTGCCCTCGATGGTGAGATTGAGGCGCTGCTCACCCTTGAGCAGGCCGCCCATGAGCGCGGCCCCCGTGGTCAAACGGCCCAGGGCCAGGGTCGCGGTGGGGTCGGCATCCTGGCGGCGGCGGCATTCTTCCACCAGGCCGGTGGTGACGGCCGCCAGGCCGCGCAGGGTGCCGTCGCGGGTGAGGATGCGAATGAGCTGGTCTTTCATGGGAACTCCTCGAACTGACCTAAAGGCCGATTACGCCGGCCGGTGTTTGTGCTATCCTGTCTGGGTTGCCCGGTCGGGGCGAAGGAAGATTAGCCAATTTCATTTCATGATGGCAAGCAGCAAAGGAGGAACATCGGCATGAAGATCATCCTGCCCACCGCGGGCAAGGGCACACGCCTGCGCCCCCACACCCACACCAAGGCCAAGTCCCTGGTGCACGTCGCCGGCAAGACCGTGCTCCAGCACATCGTCGAGCGCCTCGCGCCCCTCGACGCCGAGGAATACATCTTCATCAACGACGAGGAAAACGGCCCGCAGGTCATGGCCTTCATGAAGCAGAAATTCCCCAACCTCAACTGCTGGGCGACCCTGCAGAAGGAGCGCCTCGGCCCGGCCCACGCCGTGTCCCTCGCCGCGCCGCGCATCGCGCCCGGCGACGACGTGCTGGTGGTGTTCAACGACACCATCTTCGTCACCGACCTTGACCGCATCGGGGCGCTGTGCGGCGACTGCGACGGACTGATCTATTCCAAGGAAGTCGAGGATTACCAGCGCTTCGGCGTCAACGTGGTCGACGAGACGGGGTTCATCGTCGACATGGTGGAAAAGCCCGACCAGCCCATCTCGCGCCTGGCCCAGGTGGGGCTCTACTACCTCAAGGACGGCCGCGGCTTCATGGACCACCTGGAGCGCAGCATCCGCGCCGGCGAAACCGTCAAGGGCGAATACTACCTGCCGGCGGTGTTCATGAACATGATTCGCGCCGGCCTCAAATTCCGCGCCCCCGAGATCGATGCCTGGCTTGATTGCGGCAAGCCCGAAACCCTGCTCGAAACCAACCGCTACCTGCTCCAGGGCCGCCATCACACCCACGGCGAGGTGCGTAACGCGGTGCTCATCGAGCCGGTCCACATCGAGCGCGGCGCGACGGTGCGCGATTCCATCGTCGGCCCCAATGTCAGCCTCGCCGCGGGCAGTCACATCAGCGGCAGCATCGTGCGCGACAGCATCATCAACGCCAACAGCGAAGTGCGCAGCATGATTCTCGACGGCTCCATCATCGGCGAGTCGGTGCGCCTGGTCGGCGCGGCGCGCCACATGAACATCGGCGACCATTCCCTGGTGGAAATGGAGTAGGGGCGGACCGAGTCCGCCCAGGGCGCACCGATGTGCGCCCCTACAACAATCCGGGTGAAATCCCCGGTAGGGGCAACCCGGTGGGTCGCCCTGGGCGAGGCAGCGCCTCGCCCCTACAGGGAATTCGCCTGCAGGCACAGGGCCGCGTAGATTTTTGCCGCCGCCAGCACCTGGGCGAAGGGGGTGTGTTCCTCGGGCGTGTGGGCCACCTCGAGGGCGCCGGGGCCGAGGATCAGGGGCTTGACGCCGGCGTCGAAAAACAGGTTGCCGTCGGAGTGGGAGCGGAACGCGTCCCCGGAGAACCTGAGGTTCAGGCGCGGGTAGATCTCGGCCAGGGCTTGGGCGAGGACCGTGTCCATGCCCAGATCGTAACCGCGCGCGGCGAAGTTGAATTCCAGCTCCAGGTTGAGATCGGGAATGAGCTGCCCGGCGGTATCGGCGCGGGCGCGGATGGCGGCCTGGACCTCGGCCGGGTCGCCCTGGGGCGGCAGATGCAGGTCGATCCAGGCTTCGCAACGATCGGGCACGACGAACCCGGCGCGCGAAGAGGTCAGTTCGCGGATGGAATAGGCGATCTCCGAGCTGCCGCGCTCGAAGAGCGGGTCGCGGCCCAGGTGCAGCAGCACGCGCAGCATGGATTCGACGGCGTTGTGGCCGAGTTCGGGCAAGGATGAGTGCGTGCGTCGCCCGCTGGTGACGAAACCGGCTTCCAGGTAGCCGTAATGGGCGAAGCAGGGCGCCAGGCCGGTGGGCTCGCCGATCACCACCCAGGGGGGGCGGCAGGTTTCGAGAAAGGCGGCGCTGCCGTCGCCGTTTTCCTCCTCGCCCACCACCAGCAACAAGCCCACCGGCGGGCGCTCCTCGGGCGGCAGCACCGCCGCCAGGGCGAGAAAGGCCTCGACCATGGCCGCGCAGCCGCCCTTCATGTCGGCGCTGCCCAGGCCATGAATCAGGCCGTTTTCCTCGCGGGCGCCGTAGTCCTCCAGATCCCAGGCGGCGATGGTGTCGACGTGGCCGACCAGGTAGAGACGCGGCTCCTGCCAGCCCAGGGGCACGATCAGGTTGTAGCGCTCCTCCTCCACCTCCTGGCGGCGCAGGGCGAAATTGGCGCCGTGCAGCCGCTCTTCCAGGTAGAGCTGGATATCCTCTTCCTTGCCCGCCGGCGAGTAGATGTCCACCAGATCCGTGAGCAGCGCGCGCAGGCGCGCCGCGTCAATGGCCCGCCAGATTTTTTCCAGGAGCTGCGCCATCGCGTTTTTTCCCCTTTTGCTTGCGACCCAGGTTGAGGGTCATGTAGACGTGCTCCTGCACGTTGCCGAAGCCCTGCTTGGTGAAGAAGCGGATCGCCGCCTCGTTTTCGGCGTCGGTGTCGATGATGATCATGCGCACGCCCTGCTCGCGCATGCGCCGCTTGATTTCGCGAAACAGCCGCGCGCCGACGCGCAGCTTCTGCATGAAGGGGCGCACCCCCAGCCACACCAGATAGCCGTATTTCCATGCCGAATGATGCTTTTCCACGGTCGTGCCGAGGGCAAAGCCGACGATCTGTCCCTCGTGCTCGGCGACCAGGCACAGCTCGCTGTCGCTGTTGAACAGGGTGGTGATCTCGTACTCGTCCCAGGTGCGGTAGAGACTCGGCGAGTATTCGGCGGTGAAGATCTCCTCGCCCAGGTGAAAGACGGTGGAGAGATCGTCGATGGTCATGTCGCGGATGCGCAACTGCTGCTTGCGCGGAAGACTGTCCTGGTCGGGCATGGGGCCGATCCTTTCCGAGGGGCTTTTTTGAGTAAACTTTAGCAGATATTTGCCGGGCGTCGCCCTCTTGTGCCGCGCCGCCAAGGTCGCTATGATGGCCGTTTGATGACAAGGACGCGAATTGCGAGGATATTTTTCGGATGATCGCCGGCTTTGAGCCCTACCTGCCCTATCTGCTGCCGCCGTTGTTGGGCGCCTTCATCGGCTATGTCACCAACCATATCGCCATCCGCATGCTCTTTCGCCCCCTGCGGCCCTGGCGGATTCTGGGCGTGCGCGTGCCCCTGACGCCGGGGATCATTCCCGCCAAGCGCCAGGAGCTGGCGGCGCGCATGGGCGAGATGGTCGGCAGCCACCTGCTGACCGGCGACGACGTGGGGCGCGCCCTGGAAAAGGAGAGGTTTCGCCGCGAGATCAAGGACGCGGTGGGCGACAAGCTCGACCGTTTTCTCGACCTGGAGTTGGGCCCCCTGGAGCAGCTGGTGCCGGGGGATTTTCGCGCCCGCTTTCGCGAGCTGGTCGAGCTGCTGCGCTGGAAGCTGGTCAAGGCGGTGTTCGCCTATCTCGACAGCGAGGACTTTGCCCGGCTGCTGCGCGAGCTGTTGCAGCGCAAAAGCGATGCCTGGCTGGCCCGCGACCTGGAGAGCTTTCTCACGCCCGAGCGCTACGGGCATCTGCGCACTCATCTCGATGAGCGGATCAGCGCCTTTTTGCATTCGCCCGGAGTGGCGCGCGCCGTGGAGCAGTTCATCGACGCCAAGACCGATGAATGGGTCGGCTCCCAGGCCACCCTGCGCGAGCTGCTGCCCGCCGATCTCATCGAGGTGATCGTCGCTCAGCTGGAAAAGGAGGTGCCGCCGCTGCTGGAAAAATTCGGCGGCCTGTTCTACGACCCCGATTTTCGCATGCGTCTCGTCATCAAGGGGCGCCAGGCCATCGAGGCCTTTCTCGATTCCCTGGGGGGGCTTTCGGGATTGCTGGGCGGCTTCATCAACCTGGAAAAACTCTACGCCCGCATCCCCGAGTTCCTCGACAAGGCCGGCGACGAGATCGCCCGCTGGCTCAAGGAGGAGAAAACCCAGGCGCAGGTCGCCCAGTTGCTGCGCGGCCGCGTCGAGGCCCTGCTCGACCGGCCCCTGGCGAGCTATCTGGAGAAGGTGCCCTACGAGAAGGTGGCGGGGGTACGGCGCTTCGTGCGCGTCAAGGCGGTGGAATACGTGCGCAGTCGCCGCGCCAGCGAAACCGCCCTGGGCCTGGCCGAACGCAGTATCGAGCGGCTCAAGGATCGCTCCTTCGCCACGCTGCTCGACAAGGCGCTGCCCGAGGGCGGCCTGGAGCAGGCTCGCGAGGCCCTTTACGCGAGGATTCTCGCCGCCCTGCGTTCCCCCGCGGCGCGCGACATCCTGGCCCAGGTGCTGGAGGAGAAATCCGAGCAATGGCTGTTTCGCAAGCCCCTGGGGCGGCTCGCGGCGCGGGTGCCCGCCGATGTGCGCGAGGAATTGAACGAAGGGCTGTGCCGTCAGTTGGGCGAGCTGCTGAAAAAAGAGGTGCCGCCCCTGGTGGAAACCCTCAACGTGCAGCGCATGGTCGAGGAAAAGGTCAACTCCCTGGATCTGCTCAAGGTCGAAGGGCTGCTCATGGGCATCATGAAGGAGCAGTTCAAGTACATCAATCTGTTCGGCGCCCTGCTCGGGTTTCTCATCGGCCTCGTCAACCTTCTGGTGCTCGGCCTGCGCTGAGCGGTGCGCCGCCCCGCCTTACTCCATCCCCATCTCGAAATTGAACTTGGCGGTGCCCGCCGGCGCCCGGTCGCTCTTGGCCGCCGCCAGCACCTGCTTGCCGCGCGGCGAGAACGCCCCGCAATGGCCAAGCTCCAGGATAAAGCGCCCGGCGCCCAGGCGTTGCAGCTCGTGCAACTGCCCGAGGAGGGAGAAATCCTGTTCCGCCGCCAGCACTGTCAGGCCGCTGCGCTCATCGATGCCGTATTTTTCCCCGCGATCGGAAACCAGGGCGCGATCGGAGCGCACCCCCTTGAGGCGGATGCGTGAGGTGATGAGCGGTACCTGGGCATGGACCGTGAGGTTCAGGGGCACGCCGGGATCGCGGCGCAGCACCTCGGTCAGGTTGTCGCGGTCGTCCTCGATGTAGAGGCCGAGTTCCGCCAGACCCAGTTCGCGCCAGGCGATCAGGGCCTGGGTGTTGAGGGAGAACAGGCGGTAGCCGCTGAGCAGGTTGAGGTTTTCCAGCCCGGCGAAGAGCTCGAAGTGGCCGAGATTGTTGAGGCGAAAGGCGCGAAAGCCGAGCTCGTGAAGAGCGCGGATCGCATCCTGGAGGCTCAGCCAGTCGTCCTCGAAAAGGATGAAGGGCAGATCCCAGATGATGCGTCCGCGCTGCGCGGCGAGCTTGCGGGCGACGGGGACGAGACCGCGCGCCAGGCGCGGGGTGAGGGGGATGAGCAGGCGCTCCACGTCGGGATCGCTGAGCAGGTGCGCCTCGCGCGGGTCGCCGATGAGTACGCTCAGCTGGGGTTTGCCGGCGGGCGCCGGCGGGCCCGCCGGCAGCAGCTCGGCGAGGGCCTCGCGCTGGTGGGCGCGGCGCGTGTCGAGACGTCGGCGGGCGATGAGCTGGGCGAACTCCTGATAGAAGCCGCGGCGGATTTCCTTGAGCTGCTTGGGTGGGATCACCACCGGCGGCAGCGCGGCGGCGTTAAGCTCGCCAAGCTCCAGGGCCGTCTCGCCGCCGCGGCCGAACACCTCGCGCAGCGTGTCCGTGGAGAGGGGATTGCTCTCGGCGGCGTAGGTGTCCACGGCAAAGTCGCGCTCCAGGATCAGGTCCTGCCAGGTGCCGCGCAGCTGCAGGCGCCCCTCCCCGAGGCCGACGTCCAGGTTGATGCGTTCGGCGCGTGGCGTGGCGGCCTCCAGCCGGCGCCGGCAGGCGGCATCACTCAGGGTGAAGGCCTGTTCCGAGGACACCTTGAAGACCGCGTCGCCCTTGCGGAAGCGCCCGGCGAAGGGCGTGGGGAGACTCACCTGGGCCTCGGGCGGGGCGAGCTTGGCCGGCCGCCCGCCCACCAGCAAGGTCTTGACGGTGAAGGCGGTGCCAGCCTGGTCCGATTGGGGCTGCACCCGCAGGCGGTCGCCGACATGCAGCCGGTCGCGGGTCTTGAAACTGATGTCGGCGCCACGCGCGGCCAGGATTTCGCCGAGGAAGCGGCCGGTTGAGCCTTTCACCGAGGGGACGGCGATATCCGTGGGCTGGGGTCCGGTCAAAAAGCCACGCGTCGGCAGGCGACCGAAGGACAGCTTGAGCTTGTCCTTGGCGGCGCGCACCGCCTCCTTGCGTCCCGACTCGGGGGCATCGAGGGCCAGGCGGTAGGCCGCGACCACCGAGGCCACGTATTCGGCGCTCTTCATGCGCCCCTCGATCTTGAGGCTGCACACTCCGGCCGCGGCCAGTTCGGGCAGCAGGTCAATGGCCGAGAGGTCGTTGGGCGAGAGGTAGTAGCCATCCTGGTTGTGATAGCGGTAGCGGCGGCGGCAGGGTTGGGCGCAGCGTCCGCGATTGCCGCTCTTGCCGCCCAGCCAGGAGGAAAAATAGCACTGGCCGGAAAAGCTGAAGCACAGGGCGCCGTGGACGAAGTGCTCCAATTCCAGGTGGGTCTGGCGGCGGATGGCGGCGATTTCTTCCAGGGACAGCTCGCGCGCCAGCACCCCGCGGGTAAAGCCCATGCGCTCCAACTGCCGTACCCCGGCGGCATTGTGCACCGTCATCTGCGTCGAGGCATGCAGTTCAAGGCCGGGAAAATGGCCACGGGCCAGGCGCCACACGGCGAGATCCTGTAAAATCACGCCGTCGACCCGCAGCGCCTCCAGAGCCGCCAGGGTTTCCACCAGCTGCGGCAGTTCCCGCTCCTTGACCAGGGTGTTGAGGGTGACGTAAATCTTACGCCCGCGCCCCTGGGCGTAATTGAGCATGCGCTCCAGGTCGGCAAGGGTGAAATTTTTCGCCTTGGCCCGCGCCGAAAACTCGCGCAGGCCGCAATAGACGGCATCGGCGCCGTTTTCCATGGCGGCGAAAAAGGCTTCGAGGCTGCCGGCGGGGGCGAGCAGTTCCGGGGTGGCGGATGTCGTCATAGGCTCTCTGCAACGAAAAAGCCGGATGGGCGCGCACCGCCCCTCCGGCCGTTTTTCAGTCAAAAATCAAAAGCTTACTGTTTCTGGGCGGGCGCACCCAGGAGCTGCTCCATGGCCTGCAGATCGGCGCCGGAAAGATAGGTGCCGTTGATCCAGAACTTGGGCGTGCCGCGCACGCCGAGCTTGTTGACGATCTCCAGGTGGGCCTCCAACTGCTTGTTGTCCTCGAATTCGGGCAGGGGCCGGCCGTCGTAGCGGCCGTGCATCACGTCCTCATAGGCGTCGGCCGGGTTCTTCGACGACAAGACGTAGCGCGCCTTGCCCTCGGCTTCGGGGTGGATGCGGGTCAGGGGGTAGAAGAAGATGTAGCGCGTCACGTCGTCGCGCTGGCCGAGAAACTCGCTGCCCTTGCGGCAGAAGGGGCAGTCGGGATCGGTGACCTCGATGACGATGTTCTTGCCGCTGCCGATTTTCAGCGCCTTGTCGAGGGGCAAGTCCTTGATGCGGTCGGACATGATCTGCGCCTGGCGCGCGCGGGTCAGGCTCTGTCCCTGGGCGTCCCAGATCTCGCCGTAGATCAGGTGCTGGGTGCGCGGCACGAAATAGATGATGCGGTCGCCGCTCAACACCTCGTACATGCCGTCGATGGGGGTGGGGTGGATGCTGTCGAATTCGAGGCGGGGAAAGGTCATCTTCAGGGACGCGGCGGCGGCGTTGATGCCCTCCTCGCCGCGCTTGGAACTCTGGGCCAGGGCCGGGACGGCCATCGCCGCGATCAGCAGGACCACCAGCGCAATCAGGTTGTTCTTCATGAAAGGCTCTCCTGGAGGGAGTCGTCTGGGGCGGCATGCGCCGCCGGTTTTTGGACACGCAAGTGGCCATCATACCAGCTTTGCCGCGTTTCGCCAATAACCCCCTTGCACGGACCTTACAACAACCCCCGATCGGCGAAGGACACATAGCGGTCGCTGCCGACGACGATGTGATCGAGGACGCGCACGCCGACCAGCTCGCCCACGTCCTTGAGGCGGCGGGTGATCTCGATGTCCTCGCGGCTGGGGGTGGGGTCGCCCGAGGGGTGGTTGTGGACGAAGAGCACCGCCGAGGCCGATTCGCGGATGACCGGCGCGAACACCTCGCGGGGATGGACGATGCTGGCGGTGAGGCTGCCTTCGGAGATGGGTACTTCGCGGATCACGCGGTTCTTGCTGTCGAGGAGCAGGGTGTAGAAGACCTCGCGCTTGTGGTCGCGCAGGCGCTCGTGGAAGGAGCGAAACACCTCCTCGGAGCTGGTGAAGCGATCGCCGGGGCGCAGGCGGGCATCGGCAAAGCGCCGCGCGATCTGGAACACGGCCTGCAATTCCGCCGCCTTGGCCGGGCCGATGCCCTTGATCTGGCAAAGCTCGGTAATGCTTGCCGTCGCCAGTTGGCGCAGGCCGCCGAAACGCGCCAGCAGCAGGCGAGCATGATCCAGGGCGCTGGTGCGGGTGGCGGCATCGCCGGTGCGCAGCACCAGGGCGAGCAGTTCGGCGTCGCTCAGCGACTCCGGTCCGCGGTCGAGCAGTTTTTCCCGTGGTCGTTCGGCCTGCGGCCAATCCTTGATGCGCCGGCTGGTGTCGGACATCTCCCCTCCCTCGATGATCGGAATGCATGGAATAAAAGCAAAGACCGGCGGATGAGCGCCGGTCCTTGGTCGAGCTTGGCTGGAGGCTGTTGCGAAACTACTCGCGCACGAAGGTGTCGATGTCGGTTTCGTGAACCATGCCCATGAGGTGGGCATATTCGGATTCGATCACGGCGAAGTGGTCGCGGGTTTCCTTGGCCATGCGCTCGAACACCGCGCGCACCGCGGGGTCGACGATGTTCGCGGCGGTCTGCTCGAGATTCTGGGCGAGGTCTTCCTCTTCCTTGAGGGCGATTTCCATGGCGCGCCGCTCGTGCACGTTCTCGTCGAGGGCCTTCTCCAGGGTGTGGAGCATGGCCGATTCCTTGCGCGGCGGGGTCTGGATGAACTGTTCGAAGGTGCCGAGGTCGCCGCCGGTGTAGATCTTGAAAAAGTGGCTGCAGTGCTCTCGCTCTTCCTGGGCGAGCTGCTGGAAAACCTTGCGGCCCCGCTCGTGCTTGGTGATCGAGGCGGCGCGGTTGTAGAAATCCATGACGTCTTTTTCGGTCTGCACGGCAATTTTGACGGCTTCCTGCAAATTGAATTCCTGCGGCATTTTTGGTGCCCTCCTCCAAGGGAAATTTGGCGGTGCCCCAAGGGTCGGCACCGTATACAGGTGAAAAAGGTAAACGATAGCGGTCGCACTGTCAATCGCGACGGGACGATTCTCCGGCGCCATGCTTTACAGCGCTCCGGGGCTTGATAATCTATCGACATACACCAACCCTTGATTTTCGGGAGGCCGCGCCATGACCTACGGAGAAGGACGCATCTACAAGAAAATCGAAGTGATCGGCATTTCCCCCAACAGCATCGAGGATGCCATTCAGGCTGCGGTCAGCCGCGCGAGCAAGTCCCTGGAGCGCATTTCCTGGTTCGAGGTGCAGGAGGTGCGCGGCCATGTGGGGCCCGACGGCAAGGTCACCGAATACCAAGTGGTCCTCAAGGTCTCCTTCGAGCTCAAGTAGGGGTGCGGCATGCCGCGCCCGGCATTTCTGTCGTAGGGGCGCACCGACGTGCGCCCAGGGCGGACGCGGTCCGCCCCTACGGAACCCCTTCGCCCAGCAGCGCGCGGATCACCTCGCCGGCCATGGTCAGGCCGAAGATCGGTGGGATGTAGGACGAGCTGCCGAGGATCACGCGCCGATCGGTGCAGCTCCAGCGCTGGTCCTGGCGGTTGGGGCAGATGCAGTTCTCGGCGCAGACCACCGTATCCTGGGACAGGGGGCGGTATTCTTCCGTGGAATAGACCACCTTGACGCCGCTGCTGATGCCGCGCTTGCGCAGGTTCTTGCGCAGGATGCGCGCCAGGCGGCATTTTTGCGTGTGGAACAGGTCGCCGACCTTGATCTGGGTGGGATCGAGCTTGTTGGCCGCGCCCATGGAGGCGATGATGGGCAGGGCGCGCTCATGACAGCTCTGGATGAGGTGCAGCTTGGCGGTGATGTGGTCAATGCAGTCAAGCACCTGGTCGTAGCCGCGTCCCAGCAGATCCTCGCTGCCGGCGGCGTCGTAGAAGGCCTGCAGGGGCTCGACGGAAACGCGCGGATTGATGGCGCGGCAGCGCTCGGCCATGACCTGAACCTTGGGCCGGCCGATGGTGCCGTCGAGGGCGTGAATCTGGCGGTTGACGTTGGTCAGGCAGATCTCGTCGAAATCAACGAGGGTCAGGCGCCCGATTCCGGCGCGCGCCAGGGCCTCGGCGGCGTAGCCGCCCACCCCGCCGATGCCGAACACGGCCACCGAGGCGGCGGCGAGGCGCGACAGGCCATCCTTGCCGACGAGCAGTTCCATGCGGGAGAAGCGATGTTGATCGAGTTTGTTGTCCATGGTTAGGTGCTGTCCTTGGTTATTTGTCATAGGATGTCTTCCCCTCCCCTTGTGGGAGGGTTTAGAGGGGGGGGGCGTTTGCGCGGCACCCTCTCCCCAGCCCTCTCCCATGAAGGGAGAGGGAGTCATGGCGGCGTAATTTTCAGCACCCGGCAGGCATTTTCCGTGGTGATGCGGGCGGTTTCTTCCAGGCTCCAGTTGCGGATGCGGGCGACTTCGGCGGCGATCAGGGCGAGCCAGGCGGGGCGGTTGTCCTCGCCGCGATGGGGGTGGGGCGCGATGTCCGGGGCGTCGGTTTCCAGAACGACCCATGCGGCGGGCAGGGCCTTGAGCACTTCGGGGGCGCGGCGCGCGTTGGGGTAGGTGAGGGTGCCGCCGAAGCCGATGGCGAAGCCCAGGTCCATGGCTTGACGCGCCGTCTCGATGCTGCCGGAAAAGGCATGCAGAATCCCGCCCCGCTCTCCGGCCCGTTCCTCGCGGAGGATGTCCAGCAGTCGCCCCTGGGCCCGACGGCAGTGAATCAGCACCGGCAGGCCGGCCTCGCGCGCCAGGCGCAACTGGCCTCGCAGGGCGACCTCCTGGATGGCCGGGGATGGTCCGTCGAGAAGGGCGTCGAGGCCGATTTCGCCCACCGCCACAACCCTGGGATGATCGAGGAGGGCGGCGAGGGCGGCGACGGTGGATGAATTCCAGTCCTGCGCCGCCAGGGGGTGGATGCCGGGCGCGGCCCAGGCGTCGGGCACGCTGTCCACGGTTTCCAGCAGCCGTTGCCAGCCCTGCGGGGCGACGCCGGGCACCAGGAAGCGGCCCACTCCCGCCGCCCGCGCGGCGGCCAGCTCCCCGGCGAGGCGCTGCACCAGGGGCGGGCAATCGAGATGGGCATGGGTATCGAAGAAAAGGGCCTCGCCGTTCATGAGGTTTATCCTAGCACGTCCTTTCGGACGGCGAAAAGCAGCGAAAACACACTTGCTTCTTGCGCTGCCCGACTGAATATGCTAGAAAAAATCTGATAATTAATCAGGACTAACAACCTTTTCGCCTGGGTTTGCCGACCATGACCACTTCGTCCGCGCAGGATCTGAGCTACATCCGCAAGGTTTTTCTCTTCACCCACCTCACCGGCCTCGGCGCCGGCGTCATCTTTCCCTTCCTGGCGCGGCCGGTGCTTGGCCCGGAGGTGTTTTCCGCGGCCTTCTGGCTGATCTGCCTGGCCATGGGCTACGTCGTCGGCGCCCTGAGTTTTTTTTACGTGCGCGCGACCCTCAAAAAGCAGCTGCGCCTGCAATTGCAGCTTCTCCAAGGGCTCTCGGGCAAGATGGAGGTTTCCGAGGAGAGCGTCGAGGGCTTGATGCGCGCCATGGAATTGGCCGTCGGGCGGGTGCGGGAACTGGTGGGCGGCACCTACGACACCATCCATGAGCTGCTGCCGCGCTTGCGCTCCTTCGCCGAGTCGGGGCGCTACCTCGCCGATCGCGCCCGCGAAGGGCTGGCCGCGGCGCTCAGCACGAGCAAGGATGTGGCCGCCATGGAGGAAAAGCAGCGCGAAGTGATGGAGCAGCTCGACAGCCTCACCCATCGCTCCCAGGAAGAGGCCTCCATTTCCCGCGAACTTTCGGCCTCCCTCGAAGAAATGGCCGGCGCCATGAGTCGTACCCGCGCCAAGTTCCAGGAGACCTCGCGCATCGCCGAGCAGATGACCGCCAGTGTGGACAAGGTGCGCCGCCAGGCCGATGAAGTCATCCGGGCGGTGGAAGGCACCACCCGCGATCTCGACACCATTGGCGATTCCCTGGAGAAGATCCGCTGGGGTGCCTCCTCCAGCGCCGAGGCCTCGGAGCGGGTCAAGCGCGACGCCGCCAGCGGGCTGGAGGTGGTCAAGAGTTCCATCGAGGAGATGGAGCGCATCGAGGAGGAAAGCCGCCGCGCCACCGAGGCGATGAAGCGGTTGTCGGCGCAGACCGGCGAGGTGGCCAAGATCATCGAGGTCATCAAGGAACTGGTCAGCGACACGGAACTGCTCGCCTTCAACGCCGCCATCATCGCCGCCAAGGCCGGCGAGGAGGGCAAGGGTTTTTCCGTGGTGGCCGAGGAGATTCGCGATCTCGCCGACCGCACCACGGCCAGCGCCCAGGACATCCATCTCATCGTCAAGAAAATCTCCGGCGACACCCGGGAAGTGACCGGCGCCGTCGAGGCCACGGCCAAGCGCATCGCCACGGGCAAGAAGCTCTCTCTCTCCACCGGCGACGCCCTGCGCAAGATCGTCGAAAGCGCCGTGGAGGCCGCCGACGCCTCCGAGCAGATCGCGCGCCTCACCGGCGAGCAGAATGCCCGCGCCCAATCCCTGCTTGAACAGGCCGGCGGCAGCCTCAGCGCGGTCAAGTCCATCACCCGCGCCATGCAGGAGCAGCAGCACGACCTCACCCGCATTCAGCAGGGCGTGGCGGAAATGCGCGGCGGCTCGGACCAGATGGTGCGGGGCATGGAGGAGCAGGTGCACGCCAACCACGAATTCGACCGCAGTCTCAACGAGCGCGAGACGCAGATGCGCGCCGTCGCCGAGGCGACGCGTTTTCAGATGGAAGCCTCGCAGCGTGTGTCGAGCCATTTCGCCCGTTCCGAAAAGCGTCTGCGCAGCAACGCCGACAAGGCCGAGGACATCATCCGCGGCATCGGCGAGATGGAGCGCCTCACCGACGACCTGCGGGGCCTGGCCGAGCAGTTCCGACGTTCCTGATCAGTCGGGCACGCCGAGACGCCGCAGCAGGGTCATCATCGGACACCAGTCGGTTATGGCGCTCTGCGCCAGGTTGAGGCCGACGAAGGCGGTAAGCCACAGCCAATAAAGCGAGTGGCTTGCCGCAAGCAGCACGCTGAGCAGGATAAAAACCCCGGCGATCAGGCGCAACCAGCGATTGACCGTCATGGACACCTCCCTCGTTACAGTCCACACTATAGCTCCCCCTCGTCCATCGGCAAGGCCCGGCCCCCCTGGGATTGCCGTCAGAATTGCCTTGACCCCGCCCGCGTTCGGCATTATGTTTTCCCCTTGAAATTGCGGTGATTCCGGCTTTTTTCTCCCCTCGTCCGCCTGTCGGCAAAGGAGTTGATCATGCTGAAAAACGCGGCACTCATCGGTCTGTCCCTGCTCGTCGCCCTCGTGATGCTTGTTCCCTGCGCCTCGGCCCAGGACGATCCCCTGGCCGCCTGGCGTCCCGCCTTCGATCCCAGCGGTGCCCAGTACACTTACCTCCTGTCCAACATCGATCACCCGGCCATCGCCGGCATCGGCGTCGGCTACCGCATTCGCGACAAGGTGTGGGAGCGTTCCGAAGGGCGGCTGTATGTCGATTTCCGCCCCCTGGCGCAGCTTGGCGGCGAGCGCGACGTGCTGCAGAAGCTGCGCCTCGGCGCGGTGCACGGCATGATGTGTTCCTCGGTGGCGGCGGCCAACCTCTCGCCGCGCCTGGGCATCGTCAATCTGCCCTTTGTCATCGACACCTTTGAAAAGCTCGAAAAATTCCGCAACACTCCCGCACTCTTCGACGAATTCGCCGGCGCCGCCCACGCCCAGGGCGTGACCGTGGTGGATTTCACCAGCTACGGCCCCTACGGCTGGGCCACCACCACCCCGGTGGCGAGCCTCCCCGATGCCGGCAAGGTCAACTTTCGCATCGCCGAAGCGCCGGTCAACACCGACCTCTACCGCGCCTGGGGTTTTAAGTTCACCGTCATGCCCTGGCCCGACGTGCATCAGGCCCTGCAAACCGGCGTCATCGACGGCCTCGATCACACGCTGATCGTGTGCAGCATCACCCGCAAGTTCGACGTGGCGCGCTATTTCACCCCCCTCAGCTACGCCCAGGGCCTCTACATCCACATGATCAACCGCCGCTGGCTGGAGCAGCTGCCCGAGGATCTGCAAAAGATCCTGGTGGAGACCATTCAGGAGGAAAGCGCCGAGGCCCGGCGCCTGGGCCGCATCCAGATCGAGGAGGAAACCGCCCGCGCCCGCGAAGCCGGGGTGACCTTCGTGGACTTCCCCGCCGCCGACCGCGAGCGCCTCAAGGAGTTGGCCGCGCCGGTCTATGAGAAATGGTCCGAGCGCATCGGCAGCGATTATTTCGAGAAAGTCCGTGCCCAGTTGGGGGATTGAGGGCGCGACGCAAAAAATTGCGCTTTTTTTAAAACGCGGTTTGTTTTATTCTGAGGCGCACTTCCGTCAGCAATCAGGCGACCTTGGAAAGGAGTTCGACGGTGAAAAAGTTTTCAGCAGCGGTTTTGGCGGTGATGATGCTGGCCCAGGTGCCGGCCATGGGTCAAGCGCAGGACGATCCCCTGGCGGCCTGGCGGCCGGCCTTTGATCCCTCGGGGGCCAAGTACACCTACATTCTCTCCAACGTGTCCCATCCCGGCATCGACGGCATCGGCGTCGGCTACCGCATCCGCGACAAGGTGTGGGAGCGCTCCAACGGCCGGCTCTACGTCGATTTCCGCCCCCTGGCGCAGCTTGGCGGCGAGCGCGACGTGCTGCAGAAACTGCGCCTCGGCGCGGTGCAGGGCATGCTCTGCTCCTCGGTGGCCGCCGCCAATCTTGCCGATCAGCTGGGCGTGGTCAATCTGCCCTATGTGGTCGATACCTTCGACAAGCTCGACAAGTTCCGCGCCACTCCCGAGCTCTGGGAGCCCTTCCGCGACAGCGCCCTGCGCCAAGGCGTGATGGTCACCGACATCACCGGCTACGGCCCCTACGGCTGGGCCACCACCACGCCGGTCAAAACCCTGGCCGATGCCGGGCGGGTCAATTTCCGTATCGCCGAGGCGCCGGTCAATACCGATATCTATCGCGCCTGGGGCTTGAAGTTCACCGTCATGCCCTGGCCCGACGTGCCCCAAGCCCTGCAAACCGGCGTGATCAGCGGCCTCGACCACACCCCCATCGTCTGCAACCTGACCAAGAAGTTCGACATCGCCAAGCACTTCACCCAGGTCAACTACGCCCAGGGTCTCTTCGTGCACCTGATGAACAAGCGCT
This sequence comes from Geoalkalibacter sp., assembly GCF_030604225.1. Taxonomy (GTDB): domain Bacteria; phylum Desulfobacterota; class Desulfuromonadia; order Desulfuromonadales; family Geoalkalibacteraceae; genus Geoalkalibacter. The sequence goes on along the minus strand of NZ_JAUVWH010000011.1, from coordinate 9,677 downwards.
GGTTCGACGGCCTGCCGCCCGAGCTGCAGCAGGTGCTCCTTGAAACCATCGCGGAGGAAAGCGCCGCCTCGCGCGTTAATACCCGCCGTCAGCAGGATGAGCAGATTGACGCCGCCAAGGCCAACGGCGTCGAGTTCTATCCCCTGGCCGACGAGGACCGCGCCCAGCTGATCAAGCAGGCCGAGCCGGTGCTGGCCAAGTGGGGCGAGCGCATCGGCGCCGACTATCTGGAAAAAGTTCGCACCACCCTGGGCGACTAAGCCCTTTCGATCTTTCCCCCTTATTTGAAAAAGGCCGGCCGCCCCCGGGCGCCGGCCTCTTTTTGCGAAGACCATGTGGAAAAAAACCGCCCGAGTCATCGATAAGACCCTCGCCTTCGTCGAGGAGTGGAGCCTGTTCATCGCCGTGATGCTGGCCCTGGTCGCCGCCCTGGCCAACGTGTTTCTGCGCAAGTTCACCCACGTCAACCTGTTCTGGTCCGACGAAGTGGTGCGCAAGGTGATCTTCTTCACCACCTACGTCGGCGCCAGCGCCGCGGTGCGCAGCCGCTCCCTGATCCGCATCGACGCCCTGCCGCAGCTCTTTCCCCTGTTCAAGCGCGGCGTGACCCTGCTCAGCCACCTGGCGGCGCTGTTCTTCGCCGGGCTCATGGTGTGGCTCGGCTGGCGCATGACCGCCATGGTCCATGCCGACGAATTCGCCCTGACCTCCACCCTGCGCATTCCCGAATGGAAATTCTACGCGGTGCTGCCGGTGATCGGCGTGCTCATGTTCATCCGCACCCTCATCGTCATGGTGGAAGACTGGCAGGGAGGCCCCTCGGGGGATTAGGCCGCCATGGAAGCCAGTCACTTCATCATCCTCGCCCTGCTTCTCGGCTGTCTCGCCGCCACCGTGCCGGTGTTCATGGCGCTGTTTTTCACCGGGCTGTTCGGCCTGAGCGTCATCGCCGGCATCGACCCCTTGGTGGCGGTGGAAGTGCTCTACCGCAGCATGGACAAGTTCGCCCTCATCGTGGTGCTGTTCTTCGTGCTGTGCGGCAACATCATGACCACCGGCACCATCGTGCAGAAACTGGTCAAGACCGCCAACGTGCTGGTCGGCTTTCTGCCCGGCGGCCTGGCCATGGCGGGGATTCTCGCCTGCGGCTTCTTCGGCGCCATTTCCGGCTCCACCGTGGCCACGGTGGTGGCCATCGGCGGCTTCATGATTCCGGCCCTGGTGCAGCACGGCTACCAGGAGCGCTTCAGCGTCGGCGTCATGACCACCGCGCCGATTCTCGGCGTGATCATTCCGCCGTCCATCGCCATGATCCTCTACGCCATGGTCACCAATGACTCCCTCGAAGCCCTGTTTCTCACCGGCTTTCTTCCGGGGTTCATGATCATGGGCGCCATGTCCCTCTACGCCTGGCTGGTCTGCCGCCGCCAGGGCGTGCCGACGCAGCCCAAGCCCACCCTGCGCGAGGTCGCGGCGGTGCTGCGCGAAAGCATCTGGGCCCTGCTGCTTCCGGTGCTGATCTTCGGCGGGATCTACTCGGGCTTTTTCACCGCCAACGAGGCGGCGGTGGTGGCCTGCTTCTATGCTTTCTTCGTCGAGTTGGTGATCCACCGCGACATGAAATTTAGCGACGTGAAGAAGGTGGTGGTGTCCTCGGCGGTGACCTCGGCCACCCTGCTGGTGATCGTCGCCGGGGCCTCGGTGTTCGGCGAATATCTGACCTTCGAGCAGATTCCCACCAAGATCGCCGACGCCGTGGTGTCCAACATCCAGTCCCAATGGGTGTTTCTGTTGGCGGTGAACGTGCTCTTGCTGGTCATCGGCATGTTCATGGACATCATCTCCGCCACCCTCATCCTCACCCCCATCTTTCTGCCCCTGCTCAAGCAGTTTGGCGTCGACACCCTGCATTTCGGCCTGCTCATGACCATCAATCTCGGCATCGGCTACTGCACGCCGCCCCTCGGGGTGAGTCTCTACATCTCCGGCGCCATGGTCGACAAGGGCGTGCTCTACGTGTCGCGCGCGGTGCTGCCATTCGTGCTCATTCAGCTCGCGATTTTGCTGCTGCTGACCTTCTGGCCCGACGCCGTGCTGCTGCTGCCGCGCTGGTTCTACGGCTACGGCGGCTGATTCAGGAGGATGTCCATGGAACTCAAGATCCTGCTGCCCCTCGACGATTCGGAGACCTCCAAGCGCACCCTGGATTACGTGCTGGCCAACCGCGAGCGCTTTTCCCCGCCCCTGACCCTGCTGCACGTGGTGAGCATCGACAAACTCGCCTACCGCATGATCCCCGATTTCCAGATGGACATGGTGCGAGAGCGTGCCCGCGCCACCGGTGAGCAGTTCCTGCAAAAAACCCAGGAGCGCCTCGCCGCCGCCGGTCTTCAGGTGGTGCCGCGCCTGGAACTGGGCAATCCCCGCGAGCTCATTCCACGCATCGCCAACAGCGAGAATTTCCAGCTGCTGGTCATCGGCCGCGGCCACATGGGCGAAATCCGCGACGTGCTGTTCGGCTCCGTGGCCAATTACGTCGTCCATCAGGTGCGCTGCCCCGTGCTGCTCATCTGATCAGGTTCCCCAAGGGTCAGCCGCGCTCTTGATTGTTCATGCAAAAATAGATATATTCGCATGAAAAGCGAAAGGAGAAGCTCATGGGTGACCTCTGGATTCTACTCGGTGTCCTCGCCGTCTGGTTCGTGCTCAACCGCTGGATTCTGCCGCGCCTCGGCGTGTCGACCTGAATCGCCGACAGCTGCTCTCCCGGCGGGAGGGACAAGAAAAAAGCGGAAGAGGATGCGAAAGATCGGTGAATTGATTTGAGACCGGCTCGCCAAGGGTGGCGGGCCGTTTTTTCGGAACAACGCACGTCACTGTAAAATTTTTCGACAATTTGTGTCGGACAGCCTTACAGTTCATCAAAAATTTTTTGACATAATCCGTAAAAGCTCTAATAAAAGATTTTATAATGTTTTTTATTTTTTATGAAAAGCGTGTCCCTTTCCCTCGTATATCCCTGATATGATTGCATTTTGAGTTGACTTTTGGGCGGTATGTGCGTGGGCAGGTTGCGTTGATCCAGGGAATGAGTACCCCAGTCCTCCGCCCTGGCAAAACTGTTGAATGAGCATCGGTTTCCGGGAGGACGCAAGAAAGTAAGGTCGTCAAAATTAAGTGAAATTTAATTTTTAGTTGCGCTTTGCGGTCCGGCGAGTATAGAATTATCTAATCTTCGTGTTTCTTGAGCGCATTCGTTCGGGCCCGAGGGGGTTGCCATGAATCAGGATGACCGACGCTGCCACCGCAGGGAGGCCTTGCGCCTGCCGCTTTTTGTAAGTCCTGTCGAGAACCGGGCGGAATGCTTTCCCGCCCAGCTTCTCAATGCCAGTCCGGCGGGGTTGCTCCTCAAGCTTCCCGAGGGGGTCGACCTGGGTTCCGCCCGGCAGCTCTTCTTGAGCCTGTCCTTCGGCGCGAACAAGACCTATGAACTCGGCATCGGCACCATCCGTCGCAAGGCCTTGCGCCAGGGCTGCCAGACCCTCGGCGTCGAGCTGGAAGAAAAAACCCTGCTGCTCTGCGGGCCGCCCATGGTCGGCGTCTCTCCCGCCATTCTCGAAATCAAGTTTCTGCTCAACCAGGTCTGCCGGTCCGGCCTCAATATTCTCATTCGCGGGGAAACCGGCACCGGGAAGAACGTTCTCGCCAAGCTGATCCATGAGGTCTGTCGCGGCGCGCAGCATCCCTTCATTCGCGTCAACTGTCCGAGCATTCCCGATTCCTTGTTCGAAAGCGAACTCTTTGGCCATGAAAAGGGCGCCTTCACCGATGCCAAGGCTTCGGCGCCGGGTTATTTCCGTCTGGCCGGCGAGGGGACCATCCTCCTCGACGAGATTTCGGAAATCCACCCCCATCTCCAGGCCAAGCTCCTAAGCGTCCTGGAAGACAAGCAGTTCATCCCCGTCGGCGGCTCCAAGCCCGTGCCGGTCAAGGCCGGCATCATCGCCACCACCAACCGCGATCTGGAACAAGCGGTGCGTGAGGGCAGCTTCCGCCGCGACCTCTTCTATCGCCTCTGCGAAATGCCCATCCACCTGCCGCCCCTGCGCGAGCGCCGGGAAGACCTGATGCTCCTCGCCAATTATTTCCTCACGACCTACGGTGAGCAGTTCGGGCGTCCCAGCCGGACCCTTGGCGCCGCAGATCTCGAGATCCTCGGCAACTACTCCTGGCCGGGCAACGTTCGCGAGCTGGAAAATTACATGAAGCAGACGGCCCTGATGGGTAAATTCATCGGCCCGGTGGAGGCGCCCGCCCCGCCCACGCCGGCCATGACCGCCGTCCTTCAGGCCGTGGGCCTGGGCGCCGATCTCGATCTCGGCGCGAGTTCCCTGCCCGAGATCACCACCAGCCTCACCGCGCGCATCGAGCAGGCGCTGATCATCAAGGCCCTGGACATGTGCGGTCAAAACCGAACCCGCGCCGCCGTTCAGCTCGGGATCTCCTACCGCACCTTGCTCAGAAAACTCGAGCAATACCCCGAGGCCGCCCTGCCGCACTCCACGCCCCAAGCCTGAATCTCCTCAAGTCCGTCTTATTTCGCCGCGCCTTGCTCCTCGGAGTGAGGCGTTTTTTTTTGCCCGCGCTGCGCCCCCACTGTGACACGCCTGTCATGCCAGGGTTGTCATCTGTCACAAGAAGTCGTGCAGGAACGCCAGGCTAAGACATTTCGCGGCGCATCGAAAAATGTAGTCATAACAATATCTTGTGGATTTTTTGTAGGAGTGGAGCGTCTGGGCACGGGCGTTGCTATTCATGAAAGCCGACGCCGATGAGATCAAACCCTTGATGGATTTCAGGTACCCATGCCGCCGTGCCGACGGAAATTCCCCATAGAACGACAGGACTGCCGGTACTGGAATTTTCGGGACCTGTTGGCCTACGAAAAAGAGCGCAGCGAGCGGCACAACCGGTTTTTCTCCGTGTTCGGCCTGGCCATAGCCGGATTGCACGCGGTGGATATGGCCGCCGAGATCCGCGCCGAACTGCGGACGTCCGATTACGCCCTGGCGCTGCCCTCTTGGGAGGCCTCCGTGCAGAGGGTGGGGATACTTTTGCCGGAAACCGATCTGGTCGGCGCCCGGACCGTCAGAAAGCGCCTGCTGTTTCTGTGCAGCATCAAGAGCGAGCGGTTTGAGCTCGGCCTGGCCGTCTATCCCGACGACGCCACGACCCCCGAGCAACTGCTCTCCCGGGCCTTCGCCACGGATCCCGTTTTCGGCGCGGTCGGGATGACAAATGCAGCATTCCTGCCCGGAGGGGCATGAACCAAGGTTCCCGTGAGGAGGGCTTGCGGGGTACCAATACAAACCTGGGGTGGAGGGGTTCCATCCGAAAACGACAAAGGAGACTGTCATGATCGAGAAAATGAAGCAACTGTGGAAGGATGAGGAAGGTGCGTCGGCGGTTGAGTATGGTGTGTTGGTGGCTGGGATTATTGCTGTTTGTGTTGCCACTATTCTTTTGATCGGTCCGAAATTGAATGATGCCTTTGATGCTGTTGAAAAAGCGCTCCCGGCAGGCGCTCCCCCGGCAGGTGGCTAGTCTGAAAATTCATGGCTAAGGACGCAGTGAAATGGCGATTTTGCATATTAATTTTTCTAGCCTCTTAATTGGATTTGCAGGCGTTGCCATTTCACTGCTTCTTGCTTTAGAGAACACGGCTTTTTTATTGGTAGTCCCTGCCTATTATCTTGCAGCTGCTTGTTTCATTGACACGTTCTTCTCGAAAATACCAAACATTCTCAACTTAATTCTTTTTGGGGCGGGCGCAATTTATAATCTCTGGGTCGCTGGGTTGGCAGGATTTGGTACAGCGCTCGTCGGTTGTATCGTCGGTTTTTCCCTGCTCCTGATCCCCTATCTCATGGGCGGCGGGGACGTCAAGGCCCTTGCCGCTCTGGGCGCCCTGCTAGGGCCAGTGACCATTGTGCAGGTGTTTCTTTACATTGCCCTCTTCGGTGGGCTCTTTTCCATTCTGCATTATCTGTTTTCTCGGAATTTTTTAGAGAAGGCCGCTGGAGCGGGGCGCGCACTGATGGCCTTCGCCGGCACCCGGGACGTCGAGGTGCTGCGGCCCGCGACGACGGAGAAGCTGCGTTTTCCCTACGCCTCGGCCATCGCCTTTGGTTTTTTCAGTTACGTGCAGTGGGGCAGCATCTTTACCCTGCTCAAATCCTTGTGAGTTTCATCCCACGTAATTTTGGAGGCACGCCATGAAGAAGTACGGCGCCGTTCTAGCCCTGTCCGTGGCCATTCTTTCCGGGCTCTTCGCCGTGGTGCTGGCCAATCGCTGGCTGTCCCGGCAGACCCCGCCCGAGGTGGCGGTCATACAGCAGGAGGCCGTTCCCACGGCCAGAGTGGTCATCGCCGCGCGCGATCTCGAAGTGGGCACACCCCTGAGCGCGGCCAACCTGACCCTCGCGGACTGGCCCCGGGGCGGCGTGCCCCAGGGATCGTTCAGCGACGTCGCCGCCTGCGAAGGGCGCGTGGCCGTGGCGCGGCTGCGCGCCGGTCATCCGGTCCTGGCCGCCGATCTGGCCGCGCCCGGTTCGGGTCCCGGGCTGGTGGCCGCCATCGCGCCGGGCCATCGGGCCATGGCCATCCGCGTCGATGAGGTCATCGGCGTGGGCGGCTTCATTCTGCCCAATACCTACGTCGACGTCATTGCCATCGACGACCAGGGCAACAAGGCCGTCAAGGCGCGCACCCTGCTGGAGCGTATCGAGGTGCTGGCCATCGCCCAGGAAACCACCAATGAGGACGGCAAGCCCAAGGTCGTCAAGACCGTGACTCTGAAGCTGAGCCCCGAGCAGGCCGAAAAGCTGGCCTTGCAGACCAGCCAGGGCAGCGTGCAGCTGGCGTTGCGCAATCCCCTCGACGAGGTCGCGCCCCAGCTCGCGCCCCAAGTGGCCCAGGTCGAGGCGCCCCCCGCCCAGGTGTATCGGCCGCGCCCCAGGGCGCCTCAGCCGCCCAAGGCGCCGCCCTTTGCCGTCGAGGTGATCCGGCGCTCGGACGCCGAGGAAATCAAGTTCAAGAACGTCGAATCCGAGGAAAAAATCTGAGGGCTGTTCGGCGCAACGCGTTCCATTCTCATGTTATCGGAGGGCAAGGCATGGATTTCCGCTTCTTTCTTCGCATCGCGCTGCTCGGCCTGGTGCTGCTGCTCGGCCTGGGCCCAGCCTGGGCCGACGGCACGCCGCGCCGCACCCTCAATCTCAAGATCGGCGGCACCGGGTTCATCGACACGGCGGCGCCGGTCAAGCGCGCCTCGGTGGTCAACCCCGACATCGCCGACGTGGTCATCATCTCGCCGCGCGAGCTTTACGCCTACGGCAAGAATCCCGGCTACACCACGGTGATCCTCTGGGAAGAGGGGCGCGACAAGGTGGTGCTCGACGTGGTGGTGGCCCTGGATCTCGTTGCTCTCAAGGAAAAGATCCATCAGTTGTTTCCCAACGAGGAGATCCAGGTGCACGGCTCGGAAACCGGCGTGGTGCTGAGCGGCACGGTGTCGGGACCCGAGGTGGTGGAGCAGGTGCTGCGCCTGACGCGTACCTTCATGCCCGCCCTCGCCGAAGTGGATGACGGCGCCGCCGGCACGGGCGTTTCCGGCGGCGGCATCACCAATCTGCTGCGCGTCGGCGGCGTGCAGCAGGTGCTCCTCGAAGTGAAGTTCGCCGAGGTGACGCGCAGCTCCGGTAAGGATTTGCAGGCGGGATTCGGCCTGGAAGGGCTGGGGAACGATTTTCAGGGGGCTTTCGGGGTCGGTAATGTTTTCACGCCCATTGAAAACGCCTTCATCAATGCGAACTTTCCAAGCGCGCCTTTCCAGTCGGGCATTTTTGAGGGCGCCATCGACGGGCTGATCCAGAACCCCAGCTCTCTGTTGGTCAATTTCGCCGGCAACGCGGCCAACATGTTCGTGCAAATCGACAACTTCAAGCTGGCCCTCAACCTTCTTGAAACCGAGGGCCTGGCCCGCATTCTCGCCGAGCCGCGTCTGGTGACCCAGAGCGGCAAGGAGGCGAGCTTTCTCGCCGGGGGCGAGTTCCCCATTCCCGTGTCCTCGGGACTCAACGAAATCTCCATCGAGTTCAAGGAATTCGGCGTCGCCCTGCGCTTCACGCCCATCGTGCTCGCCGACGGCAAGATCAGCCTGCGCGTGGCGCCCAGCGTCAGCCAGATCGCCTCGACCAGCAGCATTCCGGCGGGCATCGTCGGCACCAATTTCATCGTGCCCAACCTGGCGACGCGCAAGCTCGACACCACCGTCGAACTCTACGACGGCCAGACCCTGGCCCTGGCCGGCCTGCTGCAGGACGACCTGCGCGAGCAGGTGAGAAAGGTTCCGGGTCTGGGCGACATCCCGATTCTTGGGCAGTTGTTCCGCAGCACTTCGTACCAGCAGCAGAAGACCGACCTGCTCATCGCCGTGACGCCCCATCTGGTCAAGCCCGTCAAGGAAGGCGAGTTGAAATTTCCCGGCGAGAATTTCCAAACACCCAACGCCTTTGAATTCTATCTCGAGGGACGCCTGGAAGGCCGGCGCGCGCCGGATCAGCCCTCGGACCTGAGCCGCCACGGTTTTCTGCCGCCCGTGTCGGCGGCACGCCGCGGTGGGCTGGAGGGGTCGTTCGGTTATCAGCCCATGGCGACGCGGAAGGAGACATCCCAATGAAGAAATTGATCGTTGTCGCACTGGTGCTGGCGTTTGGCGCGGGCTGCGCCATGAAGGAAGAGGCCTATGTCCTGGATCGCGAATTCGGCAAGGCGCAGATGGAAAGCTGGGACAAGATGATCGCCTATCCTCACGCTCCCTATGCCGAGGCACAACCCGAGGGGTTGGAGGGCATTCACGCCGAACCGGCCATGGGTGTCTATCACAAGTCCTTCGCCAAGGAGCCGACCCGGCGCGAGGTGTTTCAGTTGGGGATCATCGGGAAGTAGGAACGCCGAGAGGTGAAGGTATGAGACTCGGGAACGAAAAAGGTGGCGCGGCCGTTGAATTCGCGGTGGTTTTGCCGCTGCTGGTACTGATTTTGTTCGGCATTGTCGAGTACGGCTTCATCTTCTACAACAAACAGGTGCTCACCAACGCCAGCCGCGAAGGGGCGAGGTTTGGCATTGTCTCGGGAAGCCCGCGAGCATCGGAAACGCAGATAAAAAATGAGATCAACACTTACATCAGTCAGAAACTGGTCTCGTTTTCGAGCACGGAAACCCTGCCTGTCATCAAGGTCTGCAGCATGGACAAGGACGCCCCAGGGACGGAAATTTGCCCCAACGCGACCAACTCAGGCCCCTTGGACTATCTGTCCGTCAGGGTCGATTACCCCTATCAATTCTTGCTTCTGCCGAACCTAGGGAAGCTTTTTTCCAGTGACGCCAGGTCGAATATTCTGACTCTCAGTGCGACAACGGTGATGCGCTATGAATAAGTCCGCTAAACCTTATCGGGTCGGGGAGAAGGGCGCCGTCGCCGTTCTCGTGGCGGTGCTGCTCATGTTTTTGATCGGAATGGTCGCCCTGGTCGTGGATGTCGGCTATCTCTACGCCACGCGCAGCGAATTGCAGAACGCCGCCGACGCCGCGGCCCTGGCCGGCGCGCGGCAACT
>NZ_JAUVWH010000194.1 GCF_030604225.1 Geoalkalibacter sp. | reverse complement strand
TTTTCGCCGACGTGCCCCTGCGCATTCCCGGCCTTGTCCTCGAAGGGGGAAGCATCGAAAGCGATGGGCGCGGGACGCTGCTCACCACCAGCGAGTGCCTGCTCAACCCCAACCGCAACCCTCATCTGGATCGCGCCGACGTGGAGCGGGAGCTCGGCAACTGGCTGGGAGCCTCCCATGTCCTGTGGCTGGAAAGCGGCTATCTGGCCGGGGATGACACGGATTCACACATCGATACCCTTGCTCGTCTTGCCCCGAACGACACCATTCTCTACGTCGCCTGCGACGATGAGACCGACGAGCACTTCGCGGCCTTGCAGGCCATGGCGCGGGAAATTGAGAGCTTGCGCACCCCGGATGGCGCTCCCTATCGCCTGCTGCCCCTGCCCTGGCCGGCGGCGCATTACGATGAGGACGGGCAGCGCCTGCCCGCCACCTACGCCAACTTTCTGGTGATCAACGGCGCGGTGCTCGTGCCGACCTATGGCGATCCGCGCGACGCCGAGGCGCTAGCCGCGGTCGGGCGGGCCTTCCCCGACCGCGCTATCATCGGCGTCGACTGTTCCGCCCTGATTCTGCAACACGGCTCCTTGCACTGCGTCACCATGCAACTGCCCAAGGGGGTTCTGCCATGAAACAACTCCGTGTCGGTCTGGTACAGCAAAGCTGCGGCGCGCATCGCGAACAGAATCTCGCCAAAAGCGTCGCCGGCATCCGTGATGCTGCAGGACGAGGCGCCCAGTTGGTGGTGCTCCAGGAACTGCACGCCGGCCTTTATTTTTGCCAAACCGAGGACACCGCCTGCTTCGACCAAGCGGAACCCATTCCCGGCCCGTCGACCGAACTTTTCGCCGGCCTGGCCCGCGAACTTGGGCTGGTGATCGTCACCTCCCTCTTCGAGCGGCGCGCCCCCGGCCTTTATCACAACACCGCCGTGGTTTTCGACCGCGACGGCACCCTGGCCGGGCGCTACCGCAAGATGCACATTCCCGACGATCCGGGCTATTATGAAAAATTCTACTTCACCCCCGGCGACCTGGGTTTTGAACCCATCGCCACCTCCCTGGGCAAGCTCGGCGTTCTGGTTTGCTGGGATCAGTGGTATCCGGAAGGCGCGCGTCTCATGGCCCTGGCCGGTGCCGATCTGCTTATCTACCCCACCGCCATCGGCTGGGATCCCCGGGACACCGAAGACGAGCGGCAGCGCCAGCGCAAGGCCTGGCTGACCATCCAGCGCGCTCATGCGGTGGCCAACGGCCTGCCGGTCCTGAGCGTCAACCGCGTGGGATTGGAGCCAGATCCCAGCGGCCAATCGCCCGGCGCCCTGTTCTGGGGCAGCAGCTTTGTCGCCGGACCGCAAGGCGAATGGATCGCCCGCGCGAGCGTCGACACGGAGGAGGTTCTGGTCACCGACATCGACCTGGGACGCAGCGAGGAGGTCCGGCGCATCTGGCCGTTCCTGCGCGATCGGCGCATCGACGCCTACCAGGATCTGACCCGGCGCTATCGGGATTAGAAAAACCCACGCAAAAGGGGGTGAGTCATGAGACTCACCCCCTTTTGCGTTGCTTCATTTTGCCAAGCTCAGTCGATGACCGTCACCTTGGTGATGACCACCGGCTCCAGGGGCACGTCATCATGGCCGGCCTTGCTCGCCGTGGGCTGCTGCTCGATGGTGTAGACCACGTTCATGCCGTCGACGACCTTGCCGAACACCGCATAGCCGAAATCCTCGGGACGACTGCCGGTGTTGTCGAGAAACTTGTTGTCCTCGGTGTTGATGAAAAACTGGGCGGTGGCGCTGTCGACCTCCGAAGTCCGGGCCATGGCGATGGTGCCGGTCTTGTTTTTCAATTTGTTGCGGGCTTCGTTCTGAATGGGCGCCCCGGTCGGTTTTTCCTGCATGTCCGGGGTAAGGCCGCCGCCTTGGATCATGAAGCCCTTGATGACGCGATGAAAAATCGTGCCGTCGTAATGCCCGGCGCGGGCGTAATTGACAAAATTTTCCACGGAAATCGGTGCCTTTTCCGCATCGAGTTCCAGAATAATTTCACCCAGGGACGTTTCCATCTGAATCAGGGGATTGGCGTTGCTCATGTTTTTTTGACCTCGATCTGTTGTGATGGGGGCTGAACCTGCCGGCGCACGGCAGGTTCAGCCGAGATAATTCAGCTGAAAGTGCATCCGCAGAAAATCCTGAAATTTTCCCACTTCCTGCAGGGCCAGTTGCAAACGGCCCGCCTCCATGCGGTTGAGCTGATCCAGGGAGATATAGTTGGTGGGTTCGCGGCCCTCGCGCAGAGCCGCCACCTGGCCGCGCAAGCGCAGATAAACCAGGAAATTATAACTCGCCTCCAGGGCCTCGAACTGCTTGGGCTCGAAAACATTGGCCTCCAGAAGGCCTTTCATCCTTTCGCGCGTTCCGCCCTGAAACAGGTCGGCTTCGAGGGCCAGCACCTTGACGCCCTCGGTAATGGCGAAGATGCCTGCTTTCTTCACGTCGATCATTCCCGCATGTTCGCCCCTGGGCTCCGCCTTGATGCGCCCCAGAAGGCTCAAGGGCGGCTTGAAACGCAAAACATTGGCGGCGGTATGAGCGAGAAAGCCCTCGCCGCGTTTGAGCCTTTCAGAGACATGGGCCTTGAGCTCCCGCTCAAAACCGGCATCGCCATGCAGGGTGCGAAGATCAAAAAACATGCTGCCGTTGAGAATATTCTCAGGCGTCGCGGTTGCCATCCAGCGGTCGAGTACCTCGCGCCAGCCGCCAAGACTGCGCCGCCAGGCGGCGTTCTTGGCCATGATGCCCCCTGGGCAGGGCGGCACGCCGATGGCAATCAGGTTGTCGATGAGTTCCCGGCTGAATGCTTCAATCTCCTGGATTTCAGTGGATGACAACTCGTCGGCATAGACGATGGCATTGTCCTGATCGGTAGTCAGGGTTTGCTCACGCCGCCCTTCGCTGCCGAGAACCACGAAGGCAAATTTCGACCTGAGCGCGGGAAAGCGTTCCTCGCGCAACAGGGCGATGAGGCGCAACAGAATCCGATCATTGAGGTGGGCGATGGTCCGCACCAGATCGCGCGTCGCGACACCCGTCCCCACCAGATGAACGACCAGATCCTGCACCTGGCGATGGAGATCCTTCAGGGTGTCGACGGTGTGCGCCTCTTCGATATCGCGCATCAGTTTCTGCGGCGAGCGGCTCTGTAGGCGCAGGATATCCGAATCGGTGATGATGCCGGTCAGCGCGCCCGCCGCATCGACCACTCCCACTCGGTGGATGCCGTTACGCGTCATGCGATACAGGGCTTCAAAAAGATAATCGTCCTCGTTGACCACGATGAGAGGCGAATTCATGACCGCACTCACCAGCAGATCCCGGGGATTCGC
>NZ_JAUVWH010000196.1 GCF_030604225.1 Geoalkalibacter sp. | reverse complement strand
AGGATCTAAGCTATCGTCTGTGGAATGCCACCTACGGCCCCTTGTACGCGCCGGTCAGTGACAAATTGCCGCCCAATCCCCATCTCGATGTGGCCCACCGCGACATCCCCGGACCGGCGGGGCAGATGCTCACCGCCGTCAATCCTTCCTACATGACCCGCCTGGTTCAGGAATTCGCTTTGGCCGAGTTCGGTCATCGCGGCCGCATCACCAGCCTTTTGCCGATTCGCCCCGAAAACCGCCCCGATCCTTGGGAAGAGCGGGCCTTGCGCCGGATTGAGGGCGGCGCCGCCGAGGTCAGTGAGGTTGCCGAACTTGAAGGCGTTGCGCATTTGCGGTTGATGCGGCCGATGGTGACCGCCGAAGCCTGCCTCAGATGCCATGCGGCGCAAGGTTATCATCTTGGCGATATTCGCGGCGGCTTGAGTGTTTCCATCCCCCTGGCGCCCTATCAGCCGATTTTTCAAAGCCGCCGGCGCAGCCTACTGATGGGGCATCTCTTCTTTGTCGGAGCAGGTTTGCTGGGACTGGGAGCGGCGACCATCCATTTGCGGCGCCAGATGCTCGCGCGGGAACGTGCGGAGCGGGAATTGCAGCGGGCCAAGGACGCGGCGGAGAGGGCCAATCTGCTCAAAAGCCAGTTTCTCGCCAACATGAGCCACGAGATCCGCACCCCCATGAACGGCGTGATCGGCATGATCGGCCTGGCGCGTGATCTGGCTTCCCATCCGGAGCAGGTTGAGATGCTCAAGCTGGCCGATCAGTCGGCAACATCGCTGCTGACTCTGCTTAACGACATTCTGGATCTCTCGCGCATCGAGGCCGACAAACTCAAGATCGAGCACCAACCTTTTGATCCGCGCGCCCTGATCCAGCAGATACTGGCCGAGTTCACGCCGCTTCTGCGGGAGAAAAACCTCCATTGCGCCTGCGAGATCGATCCTGCCCTGGCGCCGCGGTTGCTGGGCGATTCCTTCCGGGTGCGTCAGGTGCTGGTCAACCTGCTCGGCAACGCCGTGAAGTTTACCGACCAAGGCGGCTTGTCGCTGTGCGTGGAAAAAGGTGCGCGGAAGAATGCGCAAGGGGTCGAGTTGGTGCGCTTTGCGGTGAAGGACAGCGGTATCGGCATCGCCGAGGACAAGTTGTCCGAACTTTTTCAGCTGTTCTCCCAGGTGGATGGGTCGCTGACGCGCCGCCACGGCGGTTCGGGGCTGGGCCTGGCCATCAGCCGCAAGCTGGTGGAACTGATGGGCGGTTATATGGACGTCGAAAGTCGTCCTGGGGAAGGCAGTACCTTCACCTTTTTCCTGCCCCTGCCGGAGGCCTGAGCCGCGCCGGCAAGGGCAGCGATGCGCTTATTTCCCCCCTTTGGGGCCGCGGCGGCTGTGGGGCGGCTTTTTCGCGCCCGCCTTGAACGGCCGCTGGTCCCCGCCCTTGGCCAGCAAACGTCTTTTGACGGGCTTGCCTCCCGCCTCCTGACCCGCTCCCCGATCCTCACTGATCTGCAGACGCTGACCGCACACCCACACCCCTTGCAGGCGGCGCAGGGCCTCGGGTGCCAGATCCCGCGGCAGGTCGACTAGGCTGAAGGCATCATAAATCTTGATCTGGCCAATGTCGCGACTGCTCAGGTTGGCCTCGTTGGTGATGGCGCCGACGATGTTGCCCGGCTCGACTTTGTGGGCCCGGCCGACCTCGATGCGGTAGCGTTGCCAGTTGCCGTCGCGCGATTCCCTGGCGCGGGCGGGGCGGGCGCGGGGCGGTGGTTCGGGTTCGACCTTTTCCTCGGCGAAACCGCCTTCGGGCTGCAAGGGCCGATCCTTCTGCACCAGATAGGCGAGGGTGGCGGCAATGCGGCGCAGGCCGACGTCGTACTCGCTCTGGTAGCTGTCGATGAATTCCTCGAAAAATTCCAGATCCTGGGATTCCATGGCCGTCGCGATCTGTTCCTTGAACAGGCCGACGCGTCGGTCGGTGATGTCCTTGCGAGTCGGCAGGCTCATGGCGGTGATGGGCTGGCGGGTGGCCTGCTCGATGGCGGAGAGCATGCGCATTTCGCGCGGCGCGACGAACAGGATCGCCTTGCCCTCGCGGCCCGCGCGGCCGGTGCGGCCGATGCGGTGGATGTAGGCCTCGGTGTCGTAGGGGATATCGTAATTGATCACATGGCTGATGCGCGGCACGTCGAGACCGCGCGCGGCGACATCCGTGGCGACGACGATGTCGAGGCCGCCGCCGCGCAGCCGCTCGATGGTCTTCTCGCGCATGGCCTGGGTCATGTCGCCGTTCAGGGGCGCGCTGGAAAAACCACGCGCCTCGAGCTTTTCCGAGAGCTCCACGGTGGCCGTCTTGGTGCGCACGAAGACGATCATTGCCTCGATGTCCTCGGCTTCGAGAATGCGCGTCAGGGCATCGAGCTTGTGCAGGCCCTTGACCTGCCAGAAGCGCTGGGAGATGGTTTCGACCGTCGCGGTTTTGGCCTTGATGCGGATTTCCACCGGCTCCTTGAGCTGGCGCCGCGCGACCTGCAGCACCTCCTTGGGCATGGTGGCGGAAAACAGGGCGACCTGCCGCTGCGCCGGCGCATGTTCGAGAATCTGCTCCACATCCTCGATGAAGCCCATCTTGAGCATCTCATCCGCCTCGTCCACGACCACGGCCAGCAGGCGCTCCAGGCGCAGGGTGCCGCGCCGCAGATGATCCTGAATACGCCCCGGCGTGCCGACCACCGCCTGCACGCCGCGCGCCAGCATGCGCAGTTGCTGGCCCATGTTCTGGCCGCCGTACACCGGCAGCACCTGGAAATCCGGCAGGTGGCGGGCATAGGTCTGCATGGCCTCGGCCACCTGCAAGGCGAGCTCGCGGGTCGGGGTGAGCACCAGAATCTGCGGATGCTTCAACGCCGGATCGAGGCGGCTCAACAGCGGCAGGGCAAAGGCGGCGGTCTTGCCGGTGCCGGTCTGCGCCTGACCGAGCAGGTCGCGCCCTTCGAGCAGCGGCGGGATGCTTTGCGCCTGAATGGGCGAGGGGCTTTCGTAGCCGATTTCGTCGATGACCCGGGCGATGGCCGGCGCCAGGTTCAGGGAGGCGAAGGAAGGGAGGGTTTCTTCGGTCATGGGAATCCTTATCGGGAGTCGGGGAACAGCGCTTGGGAAAGGCGAAGTTTAACCTGAACTTCAGTCGATTTGAAATTGCTAAATGCAGGTGCGTGAGATTT
>NZ_JAUVWH010000056.1 GCF_030604225.1 Geoalkalibacter sp. | reverse complement strand
GCGTGTCGGCAAGCAGCCGGTCGAAGGTCAGCAGCCAGGCCTGCTGACCCTTGCGCCCGCGCTCCTCGAGGCGCTGGGTGATCTCCTCGTCGCGGATGGCGAAGAGATCGAGGGGCAGGCCGGTGTCTACGTTGGCCAGGCGCAGCAGGGGCAGGGTTTCGAGGCTGTTGCTGCTGACGTCGAGCAGATCCACGTCGCGCTGCAGGAAGCGCCGCGCGTCCTCCAAACCCTTGTGGGGACGCTTGAGGGGCGCGTCGAGGGCCACCAGGCGCGGGTAGTCGCCTTCCACCCGGTCGACGGCGCGGGTGCCCAGGCCGAGCACCAGGCGCAGCATGCCAGCGCGCGGATCCATGCCCTTGTCCCAGACGAAAGTGTTGTAGGACACGCCGACCCCGGCCAGTTCGGGGAAATACCAGTGGCCGCGATAGGCGCCGGAGACGCGCTGCACGAGCAGCGCCATCTGCTCGTCGAGATGCTCCAGGCCGCGCTGGCGGCGGTAGGCCAGGGCGTCCTCGCTCATGGCGCTGGCGTAGATGCGGCGCACGGCATTCTCGAACTGCGCCAGGCGCTCCTCGGGGCTGCCCTGGTTGACGCAGAAGAAGCTGTCGTACTTGCCGGCGAAGGCGTTGCCGAAGCCGTCCTCGAGCAGGGAGCTGGAACGCACGATGATGGGATACTGGCCGTAGTATTCGAGCATTTGCTGGAACCCGGCGCGAATGTCGTCGGGGAAGCTGCCCTCGAGCATCCTGGCGCGCAGTTCGGCCGCCGCCTCGAAGTAGCCCTCGGGGGTTTTCTGCCGCACGTAGAGCTTCCAGAGACGGTTGTGGACGATGTAGGTGTAATAGACGTTGGAGCCGACGAAAAACGAATCATGGGGCTCCAGGTGGCTCGCCCAGTCGAACTCGGGGTCGTTGAGCAGGATGTCGCGCGCCAGCAGCATGCCCACCGCCTTGCCGCCGATGAAGCCGGTGCCGATCATGCGCGCCTTGACGGCGAGCAGATCCTTCAGGGAAAAAGTCGCCCGCGCCAGGGCCAGCATGCGTTCGTCCTGGCCCATCATGTGGCGGCACAGGTGACGCACCATGTCGCCATAAGTCTCGCTGTCGCCGCTTTCGGCCAGTTCCTCGGCCTGCAGGAACAACCGGTACCAGTGGTCGAGATGGCGGCGCGCCGTGTCGGGCGTCGAGGGGGCGAAGCGGCTGAGCAGATGGGTGGCGTGATAGCTGTCGGCCAGGGGCACGAAGCGCTCGCCATCCTGGCGGTGGGGCAGGAACATGGTCGGGCTGTGCCGCTGCCAGACCTTGAGGGGATGTACGTGAACGCGCCCCTCGTCGGTCAGGACGTCGAGCAGGATCTGGGTGGTGTCGCGAATGCGGGCGACGGTTTTGAGGGAGTGGTAGTCGCGGATCAGGGCGAAGTAGGCGATGGTGTCGAGCTCGAACAGATAGGGGCAGGTGACCCAGAAGAAGTTGCCCACCATCTGGTCCGTCGCCCAGGCCGAAAGCAAATCCGAGAGCGAGTCGAAGACGTAGAAGGCGCCGCGTCCGGCCTCGGTGATCAGGCGATGGATGCGCACCGCGAAGGACTCGAAGCCGCCGCGCGGGTCGAGCTCATGGATGGTGAGACCGGGGCGGGGATCGAGGAGCGGCGGATGGCTGCCGAAGCGCATGTAGATCAAAGGGCGGCCCGCGGCGAGGGCGCTGGCGGCGAAGGGCTCGACGAAGCGGCGGTATTCGTCGATGTGGTCGACGCTGAGCACCACGTTGTCGCCCAGGCGCAGGCCGTCGAGCACCTCGTCGAGACCGCGCAGGCCGGTGGTTACTTTTTCGGCAGTCATGAAACCTCCTTCGACAGGAATGGAAGTGGTTGTTGCTGATTTTGGTGAAAAATTAACCATTTTCAGGGGGTTGGCGGTTGCGGGGGATTTCCGTGCTTATAACATGGGCACCGGAGGTGAACAAGGGTTTTCCTGGGTGGCGTAAGCGTGGTATTCCGTGGGCTTGTCGCGCCGGGCATGGTAAACTGCACGGCATTTCATCAGGGAGGCTGCAGGAATGAAAACGCGTCTTTGGTTTCTTGGAGTTTTACTGGCCGGTAGCTTGGGCGGCTGCCTGCCGGCGCCGCCTGAGATGGCCGCCACCGCGCCCCTGGCGCCGCGCGAGGCAACCACCTTTGATCGCCTCGACGGCTGGGCCGAGGGCGATCCGCGCCCCGGGTTCGAGGTGCTTCGCAAGAGCTGTCGAGCCATCGGCCGGCGCGACCAGTGGCGCGAGGTTTGCGAACTCGCCGGCGGGATCGACGGCAACGACCGCGTCGCGGTGCTGCGCTTTTTCCATGAGCATTTCACGCCCTATCGCCTGCAAAAACCCGACGGCGACACCCAGGGGCTCATCACCGGCTATTACGTGCCCAACCTGCGCGGCAGCCGCACGCCCAGCCAGCGCTACGCCTATGCGCTTTACGCGCCGCCCGAGGACATGCTGACCATCGATCTGCGCGCGGTCTATCCGCAGCTGGGCGAGTACCGGCTGCGCGGACGCGTCGAGGGGCGCAAGGTGGTGCCCTATTACAGTCGCGCCGAAATCGAGGCGGGCAAGGGGGCGCTGGCCGGCAAGGAACTCTTCTGGGTGGAGGATCCGGTGGAGCTGTTCTTTCTGCACATCCAGGGCTCGGGGCGCATCCAACTGGAGAACGGCGAGGGCGTGATGGTCAATTACGCTGACCAGAACGGCCATCCCTACCGCTCCATCGGCCGCCTGCTGCTGGAGCGCGGCGAGATGACCCGCGATCAGATGTCCATGCAGAACATCCGTGCCTGGGCGCGCAACAACCCCGCGCGCACCCCCGAGCTGCTCAACGAAAATCCCAGCTACGTTTTTTTTCGTGAACTGCCCGGCGAGGTGGAGAATCCCCCCGGGGCGCTGGGCATCCATCTCACGCCGCGCTACAGCCTGGCCGTCGATCCCAAGTTCGTGCCCCTGGGCGCTCCGGTATTTCTCGCCACCACCTGGCCCCTGGAGGAGCGTCCCCTGCGTCAGTTGATGGGCGCCCAGGACACGGGCGGCGCCATCAAGGGCGAGGTGCGCGGCGATTTCTACTGGGGCCTGGGCGAGGAGGGCGGCCATTACGCCGGGCGCATGCGCCAGCAGGGCCAGATGTGGGTGCTGCTGCCGCGCGGGTTCGCGGAAAAATAAAAAACCGCCCGGCGCGGCCGCAGGCGCGTCGGGCGGCGAGGTGTTCCTGGAGAGGAGGCGCTACTGGATTTTCAGCACGATCTTGCCGAAGTGGCGATCCTCCTCCATCATGCGGTGGGCCTCCACCACCTGCTCGATGGGAAAGACCTTCTCGATAATGGGCACGATGCCGCGGTCGGCGAATTTGGGCAGGGCGCGCCGGGTGAACTCGGCGACGATCTCGGCTTTTTCCGCCACCGGCCGCGAGCGCAGCACCGAGCCGATGATCTGCTGGCGCTTGACCATCATCAGGGCGAGGTTGAGTTCGGCCTTGATGCCGCTGATCACGCCGATGATGACCAGCTTGCCCGTGTAGCCCAGGGAGTTCATGTTGGGCGCTAGGTACTTGGCGCCGACGTGGTCGAGAATCAGATTGACGCCCTTCTTGTTGGTGAATTCCTTGACCGCCTCGGTGAAATCGGGGGTCTGGGTGAAGTCGACGACCAGATCGGCGCCCAGTTCCTTGACCCGCGCGATCTTGCTTGGATGGGCGGTGACGATGAGCTTGGCGCTGGGGGTCAACGCCTTGGCCAGCTGGATGCCGGCGGTGTTGACGCCGCCGCCGCCGCCGTGGAGGATGGCGGTCTGGCCGTCGCGGAACTCGCCGATCATGAACACGTTGAGAAACGCGGTGATGTAGGATTCGCACACGCAGGCCGCTTCCTCGAAGCTCATGGACTCGGGGATGCGCATCAGGTGGCTGGCGTAGGCCACCGCGTATTCGGCGTAGCCGCCGCCGCCGACCAGGGTCATGACCCGCTCGCCCTTGCTCCAGCCGCTGACATCGGGGCCGAGTTCCTCGATGACGCCCGCTACTTCCAGGCCGAGGATCTCCGAGTCGCCGGGGGGCGGCGGATACTTGCCCTCGCGCTGCACCAGGTCGGGGCGGTTGATGGAGGTGGCCATGACCTTGATCAGCACTTCGCCCTGCTTGGGCGTGGGTCGCTCGACTTCGCCGACTTTCAGAACCTCAAGGCCGCCGAAGCCGTCGAGCAGAACAGCTTTCATGATGTTGTCCTCCCTGCGCGGGCCTCGATAAGGGGCCGCGCCGCTGTGGTGTGAGACTTGATTAGAACGGTGTTGTCGATTATAGGAAATCCTGCCCGCCGTGCAACCGGAAAAAAGTGCGGTGCGCTGGTGCGGATCGCTCCCAGTTGTGATATTTATTTACCGGGGGATTGCTCGGGAGGGGACCAATGAAGAAAATTCTGGTGGTGGATGACCAGCTGACCGTGCGCCGGCTGGTGGAAATGACCCTGGAAACCCGCGGCCTGCGCGTGCTGCAGGCCGAGAGCGGGGAGGCGGGCGTTGCCCTGGCACGCGCCGGGCGGCCCGACCTGATCATCATGGACATCATGATGCCCGGCGGCATGGACGGTTTCGAAGCCGTCCGCCTCCTGCGCGCCCAGCCCGAAACCCATGCCTGCCCCATCATCATGCTGACCGCCAAGGATCAGAAATCCGAGCGGCTTCGGGCCTTCGAAGCCGGCGTCAGCGACTATCTGGCCAAGCCCTTCAAGCTCAGCGAACTGCTGCAAAAAGTCGACAGCCTGCTCTCCTGCGTTCCCGTCAAAGATTGACAGCCGCGGCGTTT
The DNA here is from genome assembly GCF_030604225.1 of Geoalkalibacter sp. Taxonomy (GTDB): domain Bacteria; phylum Desulfobacterota; class Desulfuromonadia; order Desulfuromonadales; family Geoalkalibacteraceae; genus Geoalkalibacter. The sequence goes on along the minus strand of NZ_JAUVWH010000056.1, from coordinate 14,116 downwards.
TTCTGAATAATCGCGCCGTTGCATCCCGCGCCCCGCTGAACTTCGGCCTGCTGTCCCGGCGGCGCGAGGGCGACCCATACCGCTTTCCAGGAGTTTCCCCATGAAAAAAGATATTCTCGAAAAAGGCGCGATCATTCAGCGCGACAAGGAAACCTACGCCATCGCCCCGCATATTCCGGGCGGCATCACCAACCCCGCGCAGTTGCGCAAGATCGCCGATGTCGCCGACAAATACCAGGCGCAGGCCCTCAAGATCACCAGCGCCCAGCGCATCGCCATCGTCGGCTTCGACGAGCAGCATCTCGATGCCATGTGGGAGGAACTCGGCGAGAAACCCGGCGCCGCCATCGGTCTGTGCATTCGCTCCGTCAAGATCTGTCCCGGCACCACCTACTGCAAGCGCGGCCAGCAGGATTCGGTCAAGGTCGGGTTGGAGATGGACGAGCGGTATCACGGCATGGAGCTGCCGTGGAAATTCAAGATGGGCGTTTCAGGGTGCATCAACGACTGCGCCGAGGGCTGCATCAAGGACGTGGCGCTGGTCGGCACGCCCAAGGGTTGGAATGTCATGGTCGGCGGCAACGGCGGCGCCCAACCGCGTCTCTCGCACAAGCTGGTGGAGCACGTGCCCACGGACGCCGAGGCCCTGGCCCTGGTCGATCACCTGGTGGGCTGGTTCAAGAAGCAGGACCGGCGCTGCCGGTTGGGCAAGTTCATCGAGGAAATGGGCATTGACGCCTTTCGCGAGGAAGCGCTGCGCGACTTCAAAGCCTGAGGCGCCGGGGCGCGGCAAGGCCTCGCCCCGCTACTCGCGGAAAAAACGGTAGCCCCGCCCGCGCACGGTGCGAAAATGCACCGGGCGGGCGGGGTTTTTTTCGAAATACTTGCGCAGGCGCACGATGAAATTGTCCAGGGTGCGCGTTTCCGTGTCGGGCGCCATGCCCCAGACCTTGCGCAAGAGTTCCTGTCGCGTCACCAGTTCCTTTTCCCGCGCGAAGAACACCTCGAGCATCCGGACCTCCAGTTCCGTCAGATCGAAGACGCCCCGCGGCGTCTGCGCCCGTGCGCCCTGCAGATCCACCCGGTTGTCGCCGAAGCGATAGCTGGGCCGCGGGGCGCCGCCCTGGCGCTGCACGCGGCGCAGGATGGCCTTGACCCGCAGAAGAAATTCCTCCAGGTTGAAGGGCTTGGCCAGGTAATCGTCGGCGCCCTGGGCCAGACCGGCGATGCGGTCCTGGTCCCGCGCGAGGGCGGTCAGCATGAGAATGGGCAACTGGGGATAAACTTCCCGGCTGCGGCGGCACACCTCCAGCCCCGAGATGCCCGGCAGCATCAGATCGAGGACGAGCAGATCCACGGGCGCGTGCTCCAGAAGCCGCAAGGCCTCCTCGCCGCTTTCCGCGTGCGTCACGACAAACCCTTCATGTTCCAGGTTGAAGATCAGGCCCTGGGCGATGTGGGGTTCGTCCTCGACCACGAGAATGTGATGGGGCGGTTGGTCGGAAGGGCTCATGAGGGCTCCGAGATGCGGGGCAAAAGGATATGGACGCAGGTGCCGCGCCCGGGCCCGGCGCTTTCCAGCCAGATTTTGCCGCGATGCCGGCGAATGATGGCGCGGGCGATGAACAAGCCGAGACCCGTGCCCGGCACCCGCTCGTTGCCGCGATTGGCGCGATAGAAGATGCGGAACACTTTTTTCAGCTCCGGGGCGTCCAGGCCCCGGCCCTGGTCGCGAAGCCGCAGATGACAGTGGTTTTTTTCGCCCTGCAGGCTCACCGCGATGTCCGCCGGCGGATCGCTGTAGAGCAGGGCGTTTTCCAGCAGGTTGCGCAGCACGATCTCCAGGGATTCGCCCTCAAAGGGGCTGAACAGGCCTTTTTTCACATCCAGGGAAAATTTCGTGCCCGCCGGCAGCGAGGCGCTCTGCTGGGTGAAATAGTTGGCGACGAAGGCCGAGAGGTCGGCGCGGCGCAAGGTCAGGCGCGGCGCTTTGAGCTCCAGGCGGTTGGCGGTGAGCAGGTTGTTGATCAGACCGTGCAGCCGCTGGGTGTCGGCGAGCATGGTGGTGACGAAGGCATCGAGCTTTTCCGGCGGCGGCTGGCGCAGGCGGATGGTTTCGAGATGCAACTGGATGGAGGCCAGGGGCGATTTGAGCTCATGAGTGACCTGGGAGATGAACTTCTTCTGCTCGCGGTACAAGGCCGCCTGGCGGCGCCAGTAGATAAAGATGACATAGACGCCGCCGAGAATCAGCACCAGCAGGATCAGGCCTTCGGCGAGCAGCAGCCAGTCGACGCTGCCGTGCAATAGTTCCGGGCTGTATTTTTCCGCCAACTCGCGCAGCCGTTGGTGAGAGCTGACGAACCAGCGGATCCACACCAGCACCACCAGCAGCCAGGCGAGCTGGATGGCGATCAGCGCCATCAGGGGATTGAAGATTTTTTTCCAGAATTTCATCGGCGTGGCTCGGGATTCGGGGCGAGTTCGGTGACTTTTACGAAAGTATTACATACGGCCGTCGTAAACATCTGCTAACATGGCGAAGTCCTTATCTTAAAACTATCGACCGAGGAACCGCAATGATCAAAACCCTGACCATCGGCAAGCACCGCATCCCCTATCCCCTCATCCAGGGAGGGATGGGCGTGCGCGTTTCCGGCGGACGTCTTGCGGGTCACGTGGCCCGCTGCGGCGGCGTGGGCATCGTCGCTACCGCCGGTATCGGGATCAACAGTTCCTACTATTCGGAAAGCAATTACTTCACCGCCAACGCCCAAGCCCTGCACGACGAGATCCGCAAGGCCTATGACATCGCCCCCGACGGCGTGATCGGCACCAACTGCATGGTCGCGGTTTCTGATTACGACGAGTTGGTGCGGGTGTCCTGCGCGGCGGGCGCCAAGATCATCATCAGCGGCGCCGGCCTACCCTTGAACCTGCCGAGCTTGACCGCCGATTACCCCGATGTGGCGCTGGTGCCCATCGTCTCGTCCGTCAAGGCGGCCGAGCTGATCGCGCGCAAATGGAAAAAAGGCTATGATCGCCTGCCCGACGCGGTGATCGTCGAGGACCCCGACACCGCCGGCGGCCACCTGGGCGAAAAGCCCGAGAACATCGCCACCGGCCAATACGACCAGTACGCCACGGTGCGCGGCGTCAAGGCCTACTTCCGCGAGGCCTTCGGCATGGACATGCCGTTGATCGCCGCCGGCGGCATCTGGGATCGCGCCGATGTGCGCCATGCCCTGGAGCAGGGCGCCGACGGCGTGCAGATGGCCAGTCGCTTCGTGTGCACCGAGGAGTGCGACGCCGAGGATTCCTACAAGCAGGCCTATCTCAACTGCCGTCCCGAGGATATCGGGCTGATCATGAGCCCCGCCGGCTTGCCCGGCCGGGCGATTCGCGCCAACATCGACCAGGTGCGTCAGCGCGATCTCGACCACGGTGTGATCTGCCCCTCGGGTTGCCTCAAGAAGTGCACCTACAAGGAGGGCCAGGAGCGTTTCTGCATCGTGCATGCCCTCGATCGCGCCCAGCGCGGCGACGTGGACACCGGCCTGGTGTTCTGCGGCACCAACGCCTGGAAGGCGGATCGCATCACCACCGTGCAGGCGATCTTCGACGAGCTTTTCGATCTGGCCGACGGCGTGCCGGTGGAGCGGGCGGCCAACGGCTGATCCTTCGTTCCTCGCCAAAATTTGCAGGGCGCTCCTACCGGGGGCGCCCTTTTTTCATCCGCGACTCAGCGCGCGCGGATGCGCTCGACTCCGATCGTCCCGTCGCTTTCCACCCAGCCCCGCACTTCCACGCGTTGCCCCACCCGCAGGTTCTCGCGAATGCGGGTGCCCGCGGCGACCTTGAGGGGCAGGCCGTCGAGCTGCCAGTGGCCGCTAAGCGTGCCGCCCAAGCGCACCCTGGCGCCCACGGGCAGAGGTGCCGGTTGCCCCTGGTCGTTCGGGGCGCCGGCGGCGATCCATTCCTCGATGAGTTCGATGTCCGCCGCGCTCAGGTAAGGCGGGCCGTCAAAGGGCATGCGCGGCAGGGATTGGCCGCGGATGCGCCGTACCAGTTCGCTGGCCCGTGGGTCGCCGGGGACGATCCAGGCCCGTTCGCGCGCGTCGAGCAGGCTGGCGTGACTGGTGGCGACAAAGCCCTCCGGGGCCGGTCCCATGCGTCCGTTGGGGCTGTGGCAGGTGGCGCAGCGCGGCACGAGAACGGCCGCCACCCGGGAAAAAAGCCCCGGATCTTCCAGGGCTTGAGCCTCCGGCTCCGGGGTGGCGGGGTCCGGGTCCCGGCTGACGGAGGCGGCGTCGGGAGCCAAGGAGCGAATCCAGCCCAGGATCAGGGCGGTTTCCGCGTCGCTCAGGTAGGGCGGGCCGGTCAGGGGCATGCGCGGCAGCGACTCGCCGCGAATGCGCCGCAGCAATTCGCTTTCGTCGGGACTTCCGGCAATGACGACCGGGCCGTTGCTGCTGCCGGCCAGCAGGCGTTCACGGCTGTCCAGGCGCAGCCCCTGGCTGGCGAGGGCGGCACCGTGACAGATCACGCAACGGTTTTCCAGCAGTTTTTGCACCTCGGGCCAGTCCGGCTCCATTCCTTGGGCCGTGGCCGTCCCCAGGGGCCAGACGAGGGTGCCGAGCAGAAGCAGCAGCCATTTTTTCATGGAACGCCTCCGTAGTGTGAGAAATGTCCACCCAGTCTAACACAAGAGCGCCGGGCGGGAATGCGGGTTTCGTGATCTGAAAAGGGCTTAATTCTTGCCATTTTCCATCGGCCTGGGGTAGTATTTCCCCTTGCGTCGAGCCCGTTTCGACAGTCGTTTCAAAAAGGAGAAGGCATGGCCGCTGCAACCGCCACCGAAGAATATATCCCCAAATGGATCGCCTGGGAGACCACCCAGCGCTGCAATCTCAACTGCGTGCACTGCCGCTGTTCCTCGGACATGCAGTCCTCCGAGGGTGATTTCACCACCGAGGAAGCCTATAAGTTGATCGACGACATCTGCACGGTGAGCACGCCGGTCATGGTCCTGTCCGGCGGCGAGCCGCTGCTGCGCGCCGACATTTGGGACATTGCCCGATACGGCACGAGCAAGGGCCTGCGCATGTGCATGGCGACCAATGGCACGCTCATCGACGACGCGGTTTGCGCCAAGATGAAAGAAGTCGACCTCAAGATGGTATCGCTGTCCCTCGATGGCTCGACGGCGGAGATTCACGACAATTTCCGCAACTGCCCCGGCGCCTTCGAGGGCGTGGTGAGCGCCGCCGAAACCATGAAGCGCAACGGCATCAAGTTTCTCATCAACTCCTCCTTCACCAAGCGCAACCAGCAGGACATCGGCGCCACCTTCCGCCTGGCCAAGAGCCTGGGCGCCACCGCCTGGTACATGTTCATGATCGTGCCCACCGGGCGCGGCGAGGAAATCATGAACGAGCTGATCTCCAAGGAGGATTACGAGGAGATTCTCAAGTGGCACTACCAGCAGGAGCGCCTGGAGGACGACATCCTTATGCGGCCCACCTGCGCCCCGCACTATTACCGCATCGTGCCGCAGATGGCCAAGGCGGAAGGCGTTGATTTCCAGCGCCGGTCCCTGACCTTTTCCACCGGCGGCGGCAAGGGCTGCATCGCCGCGCAGACCATCTGTCTCATCGACTGCTTCGGTAACCTCAAGCCATGCAGCTATTTTCACTCCTCCGTGGGCAACGTCAAGCAGGTGCCCTTCAGGGAACTCTGGTTCAATTCGCGGGTGTTCAACGACCTGCGCGACACGAAAAAGTACAAGGGCAAATGCGGCGAGTGCGAGTTCATCAACGTCTGCGGCGGTTGCCGGGCGCGCGCCGACGCCGTGTACGGCGACTACATGCAGGAGGAGCCCTTCTGCAGCTACATCCCGCCGCGCACCCGCAAGCGCCTGGAAAAAGAGGCGGCCGAACTGGCGCCGAAATCGTGATTTCCGTAGGGGCGCAGCATGCTGCGCCCCTACACCCGCCGGCAAAATCGTAGGGGCGGATTGCATCCGCCCAGGGCGCACAGGGTGCGCCCCTACAATTTAATTTGACCAGGAGGCAATCTCATGTCCGATTACCGTTTTCTCAAGGCCTGCTGGGGCGAGCCCGTCGATCGCACGCCCGTGTGGCTCATGCGCCAGGCCGGCCGTTACCTGCCCCAGTACATGGCGGTGCGCTCCAAGGTGAGCTTTCTCGAACTGTGCAAGACGCCGGAACTGGCCGCCGAGGTCACCATCCAGCCCATCGATTATCTCGGCGCCGACGCGGCGATTCTCTTCTCCGACATCCTCACCCCCGTCGAGCCCATGGGCCTCAAGCTCGACTTCGTGCCCGGACCGGTGTTCGAAAAGCCGGTGCGCACCCAGGCCGATGTGGATGCCCTGCGCATTCCGGTGATGGAGGAGGATGTCCCCTATGTGCTGGAAACCATCCGCATCCTGCGCCGCGAGTTCGAGGGCCGCGTGCCCCTCATCGGCTTCGGCGGGGCGCCCTTCACCCTGGCCTGCTACATGGTGGAAGGCAAGGGCAGCAAGGATTTCGCCCACATCAAGCGCATGATGTACGCCGCGCCCGAGGTTTTCGCGGCGCTCATGGAGAAAATCACCGAGATGGACCGCCAGTACCTCAACGCCCAGATCGCGGCGGGGGCCCAGGCCATCCAGATCTTCGACACCTGGGGCGGCATCGTTTCGCCCACCGATTACGAGAAATACGTCCTGCCCTACACCACCAAGCTCATCAACGGCCTCAACCGCACCGGCGTGCCCATCATCCATTTCGTCAAGGGCGCGGGCACCATGCTCGACCTGGTCAAGCGCGCCGGTTCCGACGTGGTCGGCCTCGACTGGCACATCAACCTGGGCAAGGCGCGCAACCTGCTCGGCAGCGAGGTGGCGGTGCAGGGCAATCTCGATCCCACCGTGCTTTACGCGCCGCCGGCGCACATCGAGCGGGAAGTCCAGCGCATTCTCGACGAAAACGGCGGTCGTCCGGGCCACATCTTCAACCTCGGCCACGGCATCCTGCCCACCGTGCCGCCCGAGCACGCCAAGTTCATGGTCGAGTGCGTGCATCGCCTGAGCGCCAAGGGATGAAGGCCTGAGCCATGAAGGATGACAACCCTGGCAGTCCCATCGGGATCGTCCTGCTCAACATGGGCGGTCCCGATGCGCTGGAGGCGGTCGAGCCTTTTCTCTACAACCTGTTTTCCGACCGCGACCTGATTCAGCTGCCCCTCGGCGCGCTGCTGCAAAAGCCCTTCGCGCGGCTGATTTCCCGACGGCGCGCCAAGGCGGTGGTGGAAAACTACCGCGCCATCGGCGGTAAGAGCCCTTTGTTGCACTGGACCAGCGTTCAGGCCCAGGGTATCGCCGCGCGACTGGGTTCCGCCTACCGGCCTTATGTGGCCATGCGTTACTGGGCGCCCCGCGCCGACGAGGCGGTGGCGCGGATGAAGGCCGACGGTGTCGAGCGGGCGGTGGTGCTGTCCCTTTATCCCCATTACACCGGGGCCACCACCGGCAGCAGCGTCAAGGATTTTCGCCGTGCCGCGGCCGCCCTGCATCCGGGCCTCAAATATCGCGTCATCGAGCAGTGGTACGACTGGCCGGGCTATCTCGATGCCCTGGCGCTGTGCGTGCGCCGGGGCTTGGAGAGATTCCCCGAGGATCTGCGGCCCCTGGTGCAGATCCTGTTCAGTGCCCATGCCCTGCCGCAGAAGTTCATCGACCGCGGCGATCCCTACCTGGAGCATGTGCTCGACACCACCCGCGGCGTCATGAAGCGCCTCGGCAACCGCTCCTGGCGCCTGGGCTTTCAGAGTCGCAGCGGGCCGGTCAAATGGATGGAGCCCGACACCGTCGAGGTCCTTGACCAGCTGGCCGCCGAGGGCCGCCAGGCGGTGCTGCTGGTACCCATCTCCTTTGTCTCGGATCACATCGAGACCCTGCACGAAATCGACATCGAATATCGCGCCCATGCCCAGGCCAAGGGCATCGCGCATTTCGAGCGCAGTCCGTCCCTTAACGACCTTCCTGAATTTCTTGCCGCCATGGCGGAGCTGGTGAAAAACGAAGTGGAGAATTGGCGATGAAAAGCTGCAAGGTCTGCGGGGAAGCCTTTGATCCCCAGGCCCCTCTGGACGATCCGGCCATGCAGGCCGGCGTGTTCATGGCAAGTCAAGGCGAGTGGAACGATCTGGGTGAGCTTTGTCCGCGCTGCCTGGGCAGTCGCGGCCTGCTGGGCATGATGTACTGCCGGGAGTTCGACGCCTAGGCGTTTACCCTCTGGCCTAAAGACCTTCCTTCCTGAGCTTCTCCAAAAGTTCGCGTTGCCGCTCGGTGAGGCTGTGCGGCACGTCGATGTCCACCACGGCATAGAGATCGCCCTGGGGACGGTTGCGGTGGGCGGGAACGCCAAAACCCTTGAGACGGATTTTGGCCCCCGATTGAATGCCGGCGGGGATTTTGATGCGCTTGGTGCCCGCCAGGGTGGGAACCTCCGCCGTGGTGCCCAGGCAGGCGCCGCTGAAGGGAACCCTTACCCGCACCAGCAGATCGTTGCCCTCGCGGGAAAAAACCGGATCGGGGCTCACCTCCACGTCGAGAAACAGATCGCCCGGCGCACCGCCGGACGGGCTGGGGCCGCCCTTGCCGGGCAGGCGCAGGCGCGTGCCGGTCTCGACGCCGGGGGGAATGCGCACCTGCACCGAATGCGGTTGGCCGTCGTGGCGAAAATCGATGCGTCGCTCGCCGCCCAGCACCGCTTCGCGCAGGGGCAGGGTGAGGCTGAGGGAATAATCCGGTCCCTTGAGGCTGCGTGGCCGCACCCGCGTCCCGCCGCCGAAGGCCGCGGCGCGGCCGCCGAACAGGTGGGAGAAAATGTCCTCGGTGCCGAAGCCGAATTCGCGGAAAATATCGCCGACGTCGAAGCCGCGGAAAATGTCTTCCTGGCTGTAGCGCTGATGGAAGCCGCTTTCGCCGAATTGATCGTACTGCTTGCGTTTTTCGGCGTCGGAGAGCACCGCGTAAGCTTCGGTGATGTCCTTGAATTTCTCCTCGGCCTTCTTGTCGCCGGGATTCTTGTCGGGGTGATATTTGAGGGCCAGCTTGCGGTAGGCTTTTTTGATGTCCTCGGGCGAGGCGCCCTTGCTCACACCGAGAATGCTGTAATAGTCCTTGGCCATGTCGAATCTCCGCTTGCCGACGCTTTTTTGACAATATAATGACGGCCCCGATAAGCGTCAAGGCGCCCCGGGAATTTACTTCTTGCCAAATCGATCCTTGGGGGTAAAATGAGGGAAGGTTCTAAGTATCTAATCACAAAGGGGGAAATACAATGAGCCGTAAACGCATCTGGATTCTCGACAGTCGCATTTGCTGGGTGGTGTTGATGGCCTTCACCCTGTTGTCCCTGGTGCCCAACAATTCCTTTGCCGGGTTGATGGACAGCCGCTTGTCAACGGGCGAGAGCTACACCCAGCGCGCCGACGACCTGGATAAAATCCGTCAGGCCCTGCAGCAGGAGGTCGTGGCCCAACGCCTGGCCGATTACGGGTTCAGCAGCGATGAGATCGCCGCGAAATTGCCGACTCTTTCCGACGAGCAGATCCACCAGATCGCCGGATTGACGGACAGCCTCGGCGAGGGAGCCGACGGACTGGGACTGGTGATCGCGGTTCTGGTTATCGTTCTGCTGGTGGTGCTGATTCTCAAACTCTCCGATAAGCAGATCATCATTAAGTAAGCCGCGTCGATGCTTGGCTTGGCGTCAGCGCGGCGCTGTCTTATTCTTGCCCTGTTGCTGCTGGTTGGATGCGCGGCCGCCGGGCAAAACGATTGGAGCCCCGGGCAGCCGGGGCTTCAGCTTGTTGAAGGGGTGCCGTTTTTTCCGCAGCAGGCGCGTGATGATTGCGGTCCGGCGGCCTTGGCCTCCCTTCTCGCCCATGCGGGGCAAGTCCCCGCCCTGGAAGACATCGGGCGAGAGGTTTATGACGCGCGATTGGGCGGTTCCCTGCTGGCGGACATGGAAAACTACGCGCGCCGGAAGGGTTTCGCGACGCGCTCGGGACGCGGCGATCTTGACCTCCTGCGTCGGCGGGTCGATGCCGGGCGGCCCCTCGCGGTGCTCATCGACAGGGGCGTCGGCCCGCTGCGTCGGCCTCACTACCTGGTGGTGATCGGTTACGACCAGAGCCGCTTCCTGGTCTATGATGGACAAACCGCCGGTGTCTTTCTGGCGGCCGAGGATCTGGAGCGGCGCTGGGGGGCCATGAACCGGCTCTACCTGTACCTGCCATGACGAGGTTTCGTTCCGTTCCCTGGTTGGAGTTGCGCTCATTCTGGACCTCCGCGTTTCCCGGCCCTGGCTTTTGAGGAGTTGCTGCAAGAATGCGCAATTTTTTGCTGATGGCACTGCTGCTGATGATGGTGACGGGGTGCTCCACGCCGCGCGTCATCGTGCTTAACGACCCCCTGGATGCCGCCCAGCACAATGATCTGGGCGTGGCCTATGAAGCGCGGGGCGAGGTGGATCTGGCGGAGCGTGCCTACGAGCGCGCCGCGCAGCTTGATCGCCGCTGGGCCCTGCCGCTGGTCAACCTGGGCAACGTGCGCGCGGGCCAGAAGGATTGGCGCGGCGCGATTCAAGCCTATGAGGCCGCCCTGGCGCGCGATCCGGCCGATCCCGTCGCCCTCAACAATCTGGCCTGGGTGCTGCTGCAAGAAGGGCAGCTTGACCGCGCCCTGACACGGATTCGCGAGGCGGTCGCCCTGTCCCCCGACAATCCCCTGGTCCTCGAAACCCTCGCCGAGGTGCATCTTGCCCGAGGCGAGGCGGAGCAGGCGCGTGCCGTCCTGGACGCCGCCCTCCAAATCGACCCGGAGTTGCCCCTCGATGAGGATCTGCAGCGCTTGCTGCAAGATTGATCCAAATAGACCTTGCCTGCCGGACGTCGGCCCGCGACCCTTTATCCCAGGAGTTCCTTGATGACCCGCATTGCCATTATCGGCGCCGGTATTTCCGGTTTGACCACCGCCTTTCTCCTTGAGCAGCAGGCCCGCGCGCAACATCTCGATCTTGAGATCATCGTGCTGGAAAAAAAAGACCGGGTGGGGGGCAAGATCTGGAGCATCAAGGAGGAAGGTTTTCTCTGCGAGTGGGGGCCCAACGGTTTTCTCGACAGCAAGCCCTGGACCCTGGAGCTCTGCGAGCAACTCGGCATCCGCGGGCGCCTGCTGCGCTCCGACGACAACGCGCGCAAGCGCTATATCTTCTCCGAGGGCGTACTGCATCGCCTGCCGGAAAACGGCCCCATGTTCCTCAAGTCCAAGCTGATCTCCTGGCCGGGCAAGATCCGTCTGGCCAAGGAGATGATCATTGCGCCCAAGCGCGACGGCGAGGATGAGACGCTGGCCGACTTCGGGCGGCGGCGCCTGGGCGGCGAGGCCCTCGACAAGCTCATCGCGCCCATGGTGTCGGGAATCTTCGCCGGCGACCCGGAAACCATGAGCCTCGGAAGCTGCTTTCCGCGCATCCAGCAACTCGAAGAGGAATACGGCGGGCTGATCAAGGCCATGATCAAGCTGGCCAAGAAGAAAAAGCAGGAGATCCGCGAAGGCAAGCAGGTCGCGAGCGCCGCCGGGCCGGGCGGCGTGCTGACCTCATTCTCCGACGGCATTCAGGAACTGACCGACAGCACCGCCGCCCAGGTGCGCGGCGAAATCCGCCGCGGGGTGGGCATCGAGCGCATCGTGCGCAAGGAGGGCGGCTTCGAGTTGCGCTTCGAGGGTGGCGGCACCCTGGATGCCGAGATGGTGATCAGCGCCGCGCCCGCTCATGCCCTGGCGGACATGACCGCCGCCCTTGATGAGGGGCTCAGCGCTCTGCTCAGGGACATTCCCTATGCCCCCATGAATGTGATCTGCTTCGGCTATGAACGCGAGAAAATCGTCCATTCCCTCGACGGCTTCGGCTATCTCATCCCGCGCAAGGAAGGGTGCAGCACCCTGGGCACCCTCTGGGATTCGAGCATCTTTCCCAATCGTGCCCCCGAGGGCCAAGTGCTGCTGCGTTCCATGATGGGCGGCGCCACCAATCCCAGGGCCATCGAGTTTTCCGACGCCGAGGTGCGGGCGCGCACCCTCGCCGACCTCAACGCGAGCATGGGCATCGACGCCGAGCCCGATTTCGTGCGCATTTTCCGCCATCCCCAGGCCATTCCCCAGTACACCGTCGGGCACGGCAAACGCCTGCAAGCCCTGGACGAACGCCTGCGGTCCTGCCCCGGCTTGTTTCTCACCGGCAATGCCTTTTTCGGCATCGGTCTCAACGACTGTGTGCACGCTTCGCGACAGGTGGTGGAGCGAGTGTTCAAGGGATTGGCCGGCTAGCCGGGCGGCAGGGGCGGGGGCTGGTTATTTCTTGCGGCGAAAGACGTCGGTCTTGAGATTGGAAACGCGGTCGAGGAACAGCAGGCCGTCGAGGTGATCCATCTCATGCTGGATGGCCACCGCTTCAAAACCGTTGGCGCGAATGACCCGCTCCACGCCGTCGCGGTCGAGAAACTGCACCAGGATAGTCTCCGCGCGGGCGACGTTGCCGGTGTACTCGGGCACGCTCATGCAGCCCTCGCGCATGATCCTTTCCCCCTCGCGCTCCAGAATCTCCGGATTGATCATCACCAGCCGGCCGTGATTGTCCTCGCGGCCGAGCTTGCTCCTGGACACATCGACCACCACCACCCGCAGGCTCACGCCGATCTGGGGCGCCGCCACGCCCACGGAATGGCCGGCGGCGTGCATGGTGTCGAGCAGATCCTGCACCAGGGCGTCGACTTGGGCATCCAGGCGCAGGACGCAGGCGCAGGGGTGCTTGAGGATGGGGTTGGGGTAGAGAAGAATGTCGCGAACGGCCATGGGGACTAAAGTTCCACGGGGGTGATGGAGCGCACCGTAATGTCCACCTGCATCTCGTCCTTGAGATGGTCGAGGAGGTTGCGCAGCGCGTCGACGGAGAGACTTTCCGGCAGCACCGCCTCGATCATCATCACGTAGACCGGACGGTTCTCGCTGCCGATCAGCTTGGTGTTGAGGTCGGTGATGTTGACCTGGCGATCGCCGAGTTCCTTGGCGACGCGGTAGACGATGCCCGGCCGGTCCGCGCCGTACACCGAGATCATGCAGATCTCGCCCTCGAATTCCGGGCGTTTTTCGCCGCCGGGCCGCAGGGTGCGCACGAAGACCGAGAGGTTGGTCGCTTCCAGGGGCGCGAAGACGTCGCCGAAGCTGACATGGTCGGTGTACTCGGGATGGGAGATGATGAGAATCATGGCGAACTGCCCGCCGAGGATGGAGCAGCTCGAATCGGCGATGTTGCAGCCGAGGCGATAGAGGATTTCCGTCACCTGCGAAACGATGCCCGGCCTGTCGCGGCCGATGATGGTCAGGGCGAAATGCGGCATGGCGGTTTTCCTCCCGGAAAAAGAAAAGGGGGCACGGCAAACGGTCGTGCCCCCTTTTCTATCATCGTCGGCGAAAAAATGCCACCCGCGAAAGCTGGTTCTGCCCGGGGCGGGTTGGCGTTGACAGCGCGGGCGTCGCTGTTAAGTTATTAGAAACATTTCCCTTACCAAGGACGTTCCCATGAAAAGAGATCTCCAGGGCAAGGTCGAGTTCATCGGGCGGCATATCCCCGAATTTCCCGGCTATCGGGCCATTGACCACGGGGAGACGGATCGGCTGCTGCGTCATTATCTGGCGGGGCGGCTGGCGGGGATTCGCGAGCGGCTGGCGGACCGGATGGCCGGTCCGAGCGAGGAGGAGGCTCGGCGGGCGGAACTGGCGGCGGTTGTGCAGCGCCTGGCGCGCTTGCGCGAGAGCTTGCTGTCGGCAAATGGCGCAAGCGGCGCGGCGCCGGGCGCGGGACTGGTGGAGGATGAGGTTCTGCTCGATTTCGATTTGAACCTGCTTGACAAGGCGGCGGCTCTCGACAGCGCCCTGGAGGATGCCCCGGACGGTCTGGGCGCTCTGCTCGCGGGCCTGCTCGATGAATTCGAGGCGCTGCTTGCCAAGCGTCACGGGTTTTTTCCGCGGGCGGACTGAGAG
>NZ_JAUVWH010000064.1 GCF_030604225.1 Geoalkalibacter sp. | reverse complement strand
GACACCGGCCTGCCCCTCGATCTCTTCGCCATCCGCGACGAGGAGATCACCCAGCGCCTCGAGGAGCGCGGGCGCAAGGGTCAGCAGGCCTGGCTGCTGACCTTCGACCGGCTGCTTGCCGACACGCCCTTCTGTGCCATCATGCAGCGCCTGCTCAAAACCCTGGAGAAGACCTACGACTACCCCGTGGATGTGGAGTTCACCGTCAACTTCTGCGACAAGCAGCGGCCGCGCATCAACGTCGTGCAGTGCCGCCCCCTGCAGACCCGCGGCGAGCGCCAGCGCGTGGAGATTCCCGACACCCTCGACGACCAGCGCCTGCTGCTGCGCGGCGAGGGCAACTTCATGGGCGGCAACCTGAGCCTGCCCCTGGCGCAGATCATCTGGGTCGACGCCGAGGGCTACAGCCGCCTGCCCCTGAGCGACAAATACGAGGTGGCACGCCTGGTGGGGCGGCTCAACCGGCGCATTCGCCGCGAGGAGGAGCCCACCCTGCTCATGGGGCCGGGCCGGTGGGGCACCAGCACCCCGTCCCTGGGCGTGCCCATCACCTTCGCCGAGATCAACAACATGGCGGCTCTCGCCGAGGTCGCCTTCAGCAGCGAGGGCCTGATGCCGGAACTCTCCTTCGGCTCGCACTTCTTCCAGGATCTGGTCGAGGCCGACATTTTCTATCTGGCGGTGTTTCCCGAGGCGCGCAACGTCTATCTCAACCGCGCCTGGATGGCTCGCCAGCCCAACGCCCTGGAGGGCCTGATGCCCGCCAGCAGCCGCTTCAAGAGCGTGGTCAAGATCATGCGCGCCGGCGAGCGCCCCTTTCAATTGATCGCCGACGTGGTCAGCCAGCGCCTGGTGTGCACGCTAGACTGACTCCCTGCGCCATGCGCCATAACGCAAAAAGCCCGGCCATGCGGCCGGGCTTTTTGCGTTGTTGATCCTGTGGGATCTTGGACTTAAACCAGGCCCAGGGCAACCATGGCCTTGGCGACCTTGATGAAACCGGCGATATTGGCGCCGTTGACGTAGTTGCCGGGGGTGCCGTATTCCTCGGCGGTTTCGTAGCACAGATCGTGAATGTTCTTCATGATCTGCTGCAGGCGCTGCTCGGTGTACTCGAAGGTCCAGGAGTCGCGGCTGGCGTTCTGCTGCATTTCCAGGGCGCTGGTCGCCACGCCGCCGGCGTTGGCGGCCTTGCCGGGACCATAGGCGATGCCGGCTTCGAGAAACACGCGCACGCCCTCGGGGGTGGTGGGCATGTTGGCCCCTTCGCCCACGGCGATGCAGCCGTTCTGCACCAGGGTCTTGGCGTCCTTGCCGTTGATCTCGTTCTGGGTGGCCGAGGGCATGGCCACCTGGCAGGGCACCTTCCAGATGTTGCCCGCCTCGACGAACTTGGCGTCCTTGTGATAGTTCACATAGTCCTTGATACGGCGCCGCTCGATTTCCTTGAGCTGCTGCACCAGTTCCAGATCGATGCCCGCCTCGTGGTAGACATAGCCGCCCGAATCGGAACAGGCCACCACCTTGCCGCCGAGCTGGTTGATCTTTTCGATGGTGTAGATGGCCACGTTGCCCGAGCCCGACACCACGCAGGTCTTGCCCTCGAAGGAATCGCCGCGCGCCTTGAGCATTTCATCGACAAAAAAGGTCGCGCCGTAGCCGGTCGCCTCGGTGCGCACCAGCGAGCCGCCGTAATTTAGGCCCTTGCCGGTGAGCACGCCCAGCTCATAGCGGTTGGTGAGACGCTTGTACTGGCCGAACATGAAGCCGATTTCGCGGCCGCCGACGCCGATGTCGCCGGCCGGCACGTCGGTGTATTCGCCGAGGTGCCGATAGAGCTCGGTGATGAAGCTCTGGCAGAAACGCATGATCTCGTCGTCGGACTTGCCCTTGGGGTCGAAGTCCGAACCGCCCTTGCCGCCGCCGATGGGCAGGCCGGTCAGGCTGTTCTTGAAGATCTGCTCGAAACCGAGGAATTTGATGATGCCCAGATACACCGAGGGATGAAAGCGCAGGCCGCCCTTGTAGGGGCCAAGCGCGCTGTTGAACTGCACGCGGAAGCCGCGGTTGATCTGCACCTGGCCCTTGTCGTCCTGCCAGGGCACGCGGAAGATGATCTGGCGCTCGGGTTCGCAGATGCGCTCGATGATCTTGTGCTGGGTGAACTCGGGGTGCTTGACCAGCACCGGCCCGAGGCATTCGAGCACCTCGCGCACCGCCTGGTGAAATTCGGTTTCCCCCGGGTTGCGCTGCAGCACTTCCTGGTAAATCGCTTCGACCTTCTCATCGAGTTTAATGGTCATGAGAATTCATCCCCCTTTGGATTGATTGCGGTATCCCGCGTCGGCGCCGTTGCCGTTTTTGATCGGTGAGAAACACCTGGGCCAAGCCCAGGGCACCCCGCACAGAAAGCAAAAAGCAGGCCACAACGCCAAGGACGCCCGAGACCAGTCAACAACCCATCGGAAAAACGCCAATTTTACAAACATAAAGCTCCGCCGGACCGACATTGCGATGCGTCCAAGCGAAAACCTGTGTAACTCAAAAACTCACAAACGACTCAATCATCGCCCTCAGAGCATGTCGAGGGGATCCACGTCGACCGCCAGATTGAGGGTGCGGGGCAGCTTGCGGCGCACCGTCTGCACCAGACCGAGCAACTGATGAAGGGGGGCGCGCGCAGCCGCCTTGAGCAGAATCTGCACGCGGGTTTTGCCGCGCAGGCGAAACAGGGGACAGGGGGCGGGACCAAGAATTTCCACCGCGGATTCGGCGCGCCGCAGCTCCTCGGCCACTGCGGCGGCGCCTTGCTCAACGCGCAGGGGCTGCGCGCCGGACAGAACCAGATTGACCAGGTGGCCGAAGGGGGGATAGCCCAGCTCGCGGCGAAAGGCGAGCTCCTCCTCGTAAAAAGCGAGGTAGTCGTGGCGCGCGGCGCAGGCGACGGCGTGATGGGTCGGGGCATAGGTCTGAATGAACACCCGGCCGGGTTGCGCGCCGCGCCCGGCGCGCCCGGCGACCTGGGTGAGCAGGGCAAAGGTGCGCTCGGCGGCGCGAAAATCCGGGAAATTCAAACCAGCATCGGCGCCGATCACCCCCACCAGGGTCACACCGGGAAAATCATGGCCCTTGGCCACCATCTGGGTACCGACCAGGATATCGATCTCGCCCTGCTCCATGGCGCCGACCAGATGCTGGTGCGCCCCCTTGCGGCTGGTGGTATCGCGATCCATGCGCGCGATGCGCGCCGCGGGAAAGGCCGTGGCCAGCTCTTCCTCAAGCCGCTCGGTGCCCGTGCCTTCGGGCTCGATCTGGCGGCCGCCGCAGCCCGGACACTGCTCGGGCGGGCGCTGGGCAAAATCGCAGTAATGACAGCGCAGACGGCGGTTCGCCTGGTAGTAGGTCAGGGTGATTTCACAATTGGGGCAGCGAAAGGTGGCGCCGCATTCGCGGCACAGCAGATAGGGGGCGAAACCGCGCCGGTTGAGCAACAGCACCGACTGCTCGCGACGGGCGAGGTTCTCGCCCAGGGCGTCGCGCAGCTCCGGCGCCAGGGCGCCGTCGAGGCGCCGGCCGCTCAGATCGACGAGCCGCACCTCGGGCAGGGGCCTATCGAGCACCCGCGCGGCGAGGGGCAGATAGCCCATGCCCGCGCTCCGGGTGCGATAAAAGCTGGTCAGCGAGGGCGTGGCGCTGCCCAGCACCACCAGGGCGCCGGCCATCTGGCCGCGCAGCAAAGCCAGATCGCGCGCATGGTAGCGCAGGCCCTCGCCCTGCTTGTAGCTGCCTTCATGCTCTTCGTCGACCACGATGATGCCCGGGTCGGGCAGCGGCGCGAAGACCGCCGAGCGTGCGCCGATGACGATTTGCGCCTCGCCGCGGGCAATGGCGCGCCAGGCGTCGTAACGCTCGCCGTCGGACAGGCCCGAATGCAGCACCGCCACCCCATGGGGGCTATGCTGAAACCGCGCGCGAAAGCGCCCCACGAGCTGCGGCGTCAGGGCAATCTCCGGCACCAATACCAAGGCCTGGCGTCCGGCCTCAAGCACGGCGGCGATGGCGCGCAGGTAAACCTCGGTCTTGCCGCTGCCGGTCACGCCATGGAGTAGAAAAGGAGAAAAATGCCGCGCCGCGACCTGCCCAAGCAGGGCGGCCAGGGCACGCTGCTGGTCGGGGGTGGGATCCGGCCGGACATCCTCCGCCACCGGTTGCGCGAAAAAGGGATCGCGGCGCTTTTCGCCCTCGCGAACACTGAGCAGACCCTGCTCCGCCAGGCGCTTGAGAAGCGCGTAGGGCGCGGGGAAGGCGGCGGTGATGCCTGAGAGGGGAACTTCGCCGCGGGCGCGCAGCCAGGTCAGCAGCTCGCGCTGGCGCGCGCCGCGCGGCATGGCGTCGCCTGGCGTCGCCCGGTAATAGCGCTCGGCGAGAATGCCCACCCCCGCCTCCAACCCGGCGAGACCAGCGGGCAGGGCCGTGCGCAACACCTCGCCCAGGGGATGGTGATAATAGGCGGCGCAGCGCTGCAAAAAGGCCAGGAGGTCGGGATTGAGCAGGGGCTCGGCATCGAGGACGGCGAGCATCGGGCGCAGTTCCCGCGCCGCACCGGGCGCGACCTGAAGCACCACGCCCAGCGCCTGCCGGCGACCCAGGGGCACGCGCACCCGCATGCCGGGGCGCGCCTGCGCCGCCAGGTTTGCAGGCACCAGGTAGGACAGGGGACGTTCGAGAGGCGCCAGCACCACCACCGCGGCCACCAGGCCCTCAAGCGCCCCCAGGGACGCGGCATCCGCCCCCTTCGCGGCTGGGATCATCAAATCAGCGCCTCAAACCGCCGGGGTGAGGCTCCGCGCCACCTTGCGGCCGAAGTCCCGGCAGGCGTCCATGTCCTTGGCCGTCGGCGTAAAGCGAAACGACAGCCCCTCCACGGGCAGCTGGTATTTGAGGCCGCGCAGGCGCTCCTCGATGAGCTTGGTCGCCTCGCCGCTCCAGCCGAAGGAGCCGAACACCGCCCCGACCTTGCCCTTGGGCGTCACCGAGGAAAGCAGCGACAGCACCCGCCACACCGGCGGCGGGGCATCGCGGTTGATGGTCGGCGAGCCGATCACCAGGGCATCGGCGCGCTCCAACTCTTCGCGCACCAGCTCATCGTTGAGATCCACCAGGCCGAATTCCGTGACCTGCGCCCCGGCCTCCTCCAGCCCTTCGCGCACCGCGCCCGCCATGCTGCGGGTATTGCCGTGGGGAGAAAGTGTCAGCAACAGCACCTGCTTGTGCGCGCTGGGCGGCGGCGCGGCCGCCCACTCGCGATAGGCATTGATGGCCTTGAGGGGATCGCGCCGCAGCAAAGGGCCATGGGAGGGGCAGAGCAGCGTGATGGACAACCCGTCGAGCTTGGCCGTCGCCTCGCGGATGGACGCCTTGAAGGGACGCATGATGGTGTCGAAATAGAAGTGGAACTCGGCGGAAAAATCCTCGACCTGATCGTTGTACAGCCCGTCGCCGCAATAGTGGGCGCCAAAGGCGTCACAGGAAAACAGCAGATCCTCCTCGGGCAGATAGGTGAACATGGTGTCCGGCCAATGGAGGTTGGGCGCCGCCAGAAAGCGCAGGGTCTTGTCGCCGAGGCTCAGCTCCTCGCCATCGCTGACCGCGTGGGCGCGAAAGGGGATTTCGTAGATCTGGCGCAGAAAATTCTCGCCCGCCCGGGTGCAGTAGATCTCGATGTCGGGATTGATTTCCAGCAGCCGCCCCAAGGCGCCGGAGTGGTCGGGCTCGGTGTGATTGACCACCACCACGTCAATGTCGGACAGCGGCACGAGCTTTTGCAGCTTGTCCAGGTATTCGTCGGTGAACAGGCCCTTGACCGTGTCGATCAGGGCGATTTTCTCCGAACCGCGCACCAGATAGGCATTGTAGGTGGTGCCGTGACGCGTCGGAAAAAGTTCGTCGAACACCTCCAACTCAGGATGACGCGCCCCCACCCAGAACACCTCGGGACGAATCTCGGCGAAACTCGACATGGTTTCTCTCCTTTATGGCAAAGTTGAACCCAAGGCCAATGGTTGACAATTTCGGTAAACTATAATCACCAAACAGCTCCTTGGCAAGACCACTCTGGTCGGTTGCGCCGCGAACTGCTATAGTGCTTTTTTGTCAACCCGCAAGCGAGCTTGGTCCATGGAAGAAACCGCCCCCTGCCCGTCCCCTCCGCCAACCACCCTGTCGCGGCGCACCTTTCTGGCCCTGGGCGGACTGGGCGCGAGCGGCCTGGGTCTGGGCCACGGATTCTGGCACGCGCCTCGGGCCGTCAGGATCGAGCCGGTACGCCTGCCCCTGGGCAAAATGGCCGCGGGCGCCAGACTGCGTTTCGTCCAGCTCTCGGATCTGCACATCCAAAGTTTCGCGCCCTATCACCGCAAGGTGGCGAATCTGGTCAACGGCCTGGACGCCGATCTCATTCTCATCACCGGAGATTTTCTCGACCGCGAGCGCAACCTGACGGCGGTTCGGCAATTTCTGGAATTGCTGCGGGCCCCGCACGGCATTTTCGCGGTGCAGGGCAACTGGGAATACTGGGCGCGCATCGAAGGGGAGAATCTGCGCCAGGCCTTCGCCCGCTGGGGCGTAACCCTGCTCATCAACGAGCGCGCCGATCTGAGCCTGGGCAACACGCCCCTCTCCCTTCTGGGCCTTGATTATCCTTCCCCGGCCGATGCGCTCAAGACGTTGCAATCCCAGGCCGACCCGGCGCGCGTCAATCTGCTGCTGTCCCATGTGCCGGCCTTCGCCCACGAGTTGCTCGACGGCCGCATCGACCTGCTGCTCAGCGGCCACACCCACGGCGGGCAAGTGCGCCTGCCGGGGGTCACGCCCTTCTACCTGCCGCGTTTTTCCGAACCCTTCGTCGCCGGACTCTACCGCGTCGGTCCCGACACGCCCCTCTACGTCAATCGCGGCATCGGCACCAGCCTGTTGCCGGTGCGTTTTCTCTGCCCCCCGGAAATCACCCTCTTCGAACTTCAAGGGACGGGATAAGGGCCGCGGCGATCCGCCGTCCAGCTTAATAGCCCAGGTAGCCGAGCAGCACGCGAATCTCGCTGGTGAGCAGGCTGAAGCCTTCGCCGTCGAGGCTCTGGGCCCCGTCGCACAGCGCCTTGGCCGGATCGGGATGGACCTCGACCATGATGCCGTGGGCCCCAGCGACCAGGGCCGCCTTGCTCATCACGCCGACCAGGGAGCGTTTGCCGGTGGCATGGCTGGGATCGACGATGATGGGCAGATGACTCAATTCCCGCACCAGGGGCACCACCGAGAGGTCAAGGGTGTTGCGCGTGGAGGGTTCGAAGGTGCGTATGCCGCGTTCGCAAAGAATGACCCGAGAATTGCCCTCGGCGAGCAGGTATTCCGCCGCGGCCAAAAACTCCTCGATGGTGGCGCTCATGCCGCGCTTGAGCAACACCGGATGGCGGATGCGCCCAACTTCCTTGAGCAGATCGAAGTTCTGCATGTTGCGCGCGCCGATCTGCAGGATATCGGCGTAACGGCACACCACGTCGAGCTGCTCGATGCGCATGATCTCGGTAATGACCGGCATGCCCGCCTCGTCGCCGGCCTGGCGCAAGAATTTGAGCCCTTTTTCGCCCAATCCCTGAAAGGAATGGGGCCCGGTGCGCGGCTTGAAAGCGCCGCCGCGCAGGACATGAGCGCCCGCGGCACGCACGATGCGCGCCGCGGCGAGCATCTGTTCCGGGCTCTCGATGCTGCACGGGCCGGCAATGATGACGGGTGGATGCCCGTCGCCGATTTTCAGGGAGCCGACCTCGACCACCGTGGATTCCGGATGGAAATCCCGGGAAACCAGCTTATAGGGCTTGCTGACGTGGATGCATTCGCGCACCCCGGGCAGATTGCGAATGGCGGTGTCATCCACGTAGCCCTGATTCCCCAAAACCCCGATGGCGGTGCGCTCGCGACCGGGAATGGGTGCAGCCTGCAAGCCCATGGCCTCGACGGCATCCTGCACGGCGCGCACCTGCGCGGCCGTGGCGTTGTGTTCCATGACGATCAGCATAAATAAGTCAATCCTCCTCCAGAATATCTCGACAGCTTTTCAGCCTACCGGGCGCCAGGCGGTTTGGCAACCGGCGGCCCGAGTCTTTTTCGCCTCATTCCTTGCGGGCAAGCGGCGATCCGCTATTCTATGGACAATGCCAGGGACGCTCCGTCCGCACAAACTCAATGCCAAAGGAGATTTGCCGACCATGACCAAGCGACAACATGCCAAAGCTCTCGCCCTTGCCTGCCTTTTTGCCTTGGCCGCCGCCACCCAGGTGTCCGCCGAGGACGCGCGCGGCCGCGAACTGCTCAATGCCCTGGGCTGCAAGGCCTGCCACCAACTCGAAGGCAGCGGCGGCGCCCTCGGCCCGGCGCTGGACGGCGTCGGCCAGCGATTGGGCGCCGAGCAGATCAACAAGCAGATCACCGAACCCGCCAGCGCCAACCCTAGCACCATGATGCCGAGCTACGCCCACATCCCCGAGGAAGACCTCAAGGCACTGGTCGACTTCCTGGCCACCTTGAAATAGGCGCGGCCTTCCCACCGACAACGACAAAGGCGCGGCCATTCGGCCGCGCCTTTGTCGTTTGCTGAGGGGGCATCCCCGGTGCAGCGTGTCACTTACTTCCGCTTGACCGGCAGGTCATGCGGATTGAGGTGACAGGTCAGGCACTTGGGGAAGCGCGTATGCAGGTTTTCGCTGTGCGGCAAACCATGGCAAGAGGAACATTCCGGAATCTTGCCGTGCTCCGTATGGCAGACGCTGCAATTGACCTGGCCGTGCTTGCTCGGCGTCTTCTTCCAGTCGCCGTAGGCCTGGGTGTGGCAGGCTTCGCAAGTCCGCGCCACGGTGGTGGCGGTGAAGACGATTTCCAGCGGCTTGTGCACCGGGTGACACTCGGCGCAGCTTGCCAGTTCCTGCCCGTCGTAATGGGGCTTGTGGCATTCGAAGCAGGAAGGCACATAACCGTGCTTGTCGTAGTGGCAAGCCGTGCAGCCGACCTGGGTGTGCTTGCTCTTGAACTGGTTGAGCTGTCCCGACGGCCCGGTATGGCAGTCGCCGCACGCCTGGGCGACAGGCGTTCCCGCGTAGGGGATATGGAGCGGCTTGTGCGGGTTCTGGTGGCAGGACAGGCAGTCCGGAAACTTTTCCCCGTGGGGCAGGGTATGACAGCTGGCGCACTTGGGCATGATGTCGTCCCAGTTCTGCCGCGTCGGATTGTAGGCGTGAAACACCTGGTGGCAGTCCTGGCAATCAAAGCGGTGCCTGCCGCCCTGGTCACGGATGGCGTTGAAATAGGTCGGATGACACTGGCCGCACTGAGCCACCGTGAGGGGCTCGGGGACCACGTCGTAGGCATCGCCCGCCACGACGGGCGCCGCCTTGGGCGCGGGCGCGGCAACGGGGGCCGGTGCGGGCGCCGGGGCCGCCTTGGGCGCCGGCGCCTCGGGAGCTTTGGCCTCGGTGCCGGGCAGGGTGCAGGCCGCCACGGCGACCAGGGACAGCAGCCCCAGACCCGTCAAGAGCGGACGCAGAAGGCTTCTCTTCGCTTGCTTCATGGCTTATTTCCCCTTCGGCTGTGCCTGTGCCGGCCAGTTGTTCAGGTCATGGGCGATGTTGTGGCACTCGCCGCAGCTCGGGAAGCGCTGGTGAATCCCGGCGGCATGGGGCGTTCCATGGCAGTCGCTGCACAGCGGCACCATCTTGTGCTTGTCCTGGTGGCAGTAAACGCAGGCCAGGGACTGGTGCTTGCTCTGGTTGGCGGTGAGCTGGGTATAGGCCGTGCCGTGGCAGGCGGCGCAGTGGATGGAGGGCATCTTGTCGTCGTAGGTGACCAGCAGCGGCTTGTGCGCCTGATGGCAGCTCGCGCAATCCTTCTGCGTCATTTCCTGGCTATGCGGCTTGTGGCAGAGCACGCACTCGGGAATCATGCCGTGGGTGTCGGCGTGGCAGAAGTTACAGGCCACGTCATTGTGCGCGCTGGGATTGGCGGTGAGTTGCTGGCCGATGGGCGCATGGCAGGTGATGCATTCGGCCTTGAGGTCGCCGGAGAGGTTGAGCTCCAGGGGGGTGTGGGCATTGCTGTGACACTGGCCGCAGTTGGGCAGCTCGAAGTGAGGATTGCCCACATGGCACATGGAGCACTTGGGAACGATATCGCTGACCTTGGGGGGATGACCCACATGGCAATCCATGCAGCCCACCGCCGTCTTGTGCTTCATGCCCTTGGCCTCGATCTGCTGCGGTTGCGCCTCGTGACACTTGACGCAGTCCGAATTCTGCAGCGCGGTTGCCTGGGCGTGGACGGGCGTCACCGCGCCGAGCACCAGGCAGGCCGCCACCACCAGGGCGCCTCGAACCAAAACTTGCCAACCTTGTGACTTTCTCATTGCATTGTCCTCCTGTCTCCCAACTCGTTAAGAAAAATTCCCCGCGGGGAATCAGAACCTCCACATCAACAACGACCAAAACGCGCCGGCCGCCGCCCCCTGGTTGGAGCGGCGCCGCGCGCACCTCATCTAATTAGCTCACCCCGCCGGCAATGTCAACCGGCAGGGCGGCATACTGCATACAATTTTCACGAGCCCGCCCCCTAAGGGAGTTGCGGTTTTGGGCGGAGAATTCGCCCTAATTGACGGTCAGCAGCTCGACGTCGAAAATCAGGGTGGCGTTGGGACCGATGACCTGGCCGGCGCCGCGCTCGCCATAAGCCAGATCGGCGGGCAGGAAGATCTTGTATTTGGCGCCTTCCTGCATCAGCTGCAGGGCTTCCGTCCACCCGGGAATCACACCGGATACGGGAAAGGTCACGGGTTCGCCGCGGCCGTAGGAGCTGTCGAATTCGGTGCCGTCGACGAGGGTGCCGCGATAATGCACGGTGACGGAGCTGTCGGGACCGGGCGTCTTGCCCTTGCCGGATTCAAGAACTTGATATTGCAGGCCGCTCGCGGTGGTCTTGACGCCTTTTTTCTTGGCGTTTTCCGCAAGAAAAGCCTTGCCCTCCTCCAGGTTTTTCTTGGCCAGGGCCTCCTGCTGGGCGAGATGCTGCGCCATCATTTCGCGCTGCATGCTCTCCATGGCGGCCTCCATCTCCTCCTCGCTCATGCGCGAGGTGCCGGCCTGGGCGTCGCGCACGCCGGCGGCGATCAGGTCGGCGTTCACCTGCACGCCGCCCATTTTCAGATCCTTGCCCAACTGCTGTCCCAGGGCGTAGGAAAATTTGTCCGTGCCCGCTTCCAGCGGCTGGGGCTCAGCGGCGCGGACGGGTACGGCGAGCAGCACGCCAAGGAGCAGGACGACGATGCTTTTCATGGAGGGAAGATCCTTTCGTTGGGGAAATAGGAAAACAGAGGTTACGGAAAAATGCCCGCGGAAATCGAAACCACGGGCACGGCGGTGCCCTTCTAATACCGCGCCGGGGCCGCCTCTGTCAACCGGAGAAAACAGGGCGCAACCAAGCTGATTCACGCCGCTTTCAGCATCGCGCCGCGAGGCGGATTCTCAGACAAGCCTAACAAAACTCGCATTGACTTATACGCCCGGGCCTCGATAATAAATGGCGGATGAATTGCCTTTCCGGAGCCTCTCGGCCGAAAGGAGGCCCACGTGCGTTTCAACCTGATCACCAAGCTGACCCTGGTCACCGGCCTTGTGCTGATGCTGGCCATGCTGCTCTTTGCCGCCCTCAACATCAAGACCCTCAAGAAGATCTTTCTCGAGGAAGCCATCCACGATGTCGACAACCTGAGCGAAACGCTCATCCGCTCCACCCACTACCAGATGCTCGAGGACGACCGCAAGCGCGTCTACCAGATGATCCAGGAGGTGGGCACCCAGCGCGGCATCGAGCACATCCGCCTGATCAACAAGGACGGTGAGATCACCTTCTCGACGGAGCGTGTCGAAATCGGCGCCATCCTCGACAAGAACACCGAGGGCTGCAATGTCTGTCACGCCAAGGACACGCCCCTCACCCACGCCTCGACCATGAACCGCAGCCGCATCTTCGAGGACCGCAACGGCAAGGAAGTGCTGGGCATGGCCAAGGCCATCTACAACCAGCAGAGCTGCGCGACCGCCGAATGCCATTTCCATCCCCCCGACGTCAAGATGCTCGGGGTGCTCGACGTCATCGTCTCCCTCGACGGTCTTCAGCTGCAAACCGACACCTACCGCAACAACATTCTCGTGCTGACCCTGATTCTGCTGCTGATTCTGGGCTCCTGCCTGACCCTGGTGACGCAGAAATTCGTCACCCAGCCCCTCAACAAGCTCCTCGAACACACCCAGCGCATCGCCCAGGGCGACTGGGCGTTGATCGATCTGCCGAGCCAGGACGAATTCGGGCGCCTGGCCTCGTCCTTCAACGACATGACCCACAACCTCAAGCAGGCCCAGGATGAGCTGGCCCTCTGGGGCAGCCAACTGGAAGCCAAGGTCGAGCAGCGCACCCATGAAATCAAGGAGATGCAATCCCGCCTGATCCGCTCGGAGAAGATCGCCTCCCTCGGCGAGCTGGTGGCGGGCATCGCGCACGAGCTCAACAACCCCCTGACCGGGGTGCTCATGTTTTCCTCGATGATCGCCGGCGACTCGCGCCTGGATCCGGCACTCAAGCCCGATTTCGACACGATTGTCCGAGAAACCCAGCGCTGCGCGGGCATCGTGCGCGGCCTGCTCGATTTCGCGCGGGAAAGCGTTCCCAGGAAATCCCTCGGCGCGGTGGAGCAGATCCTCGACCAAACCCTGTCCCTGGTGGCCCACCACAGCTCCTTTCACGACATCGAGGTGGTGCGCGACTACGGCCGCACCCCGGAGATCCTGGCCGATCCCAACCAGTTGGAGCAGGTGTTCATGAACCTGTTCATCAATGCCAGCCAGGCCATGGAAAGCGGCGGCACCCTGCGCGTCCAGACCCGCACCGCCAACGATCACGACTGCGTCAAGATCCGGATCAGCGACACCGGCTGCGGCATCCCCGAAGACAATCTCACCAAGATCTTCGATCCCTTCTTCTCGACCAAGGGGCACAAGGGCACCGGCCTCGGCCTGTCGGTTTCCTACGGCATCATCGAAAACCACGGCGGCCATATCGAGGTGGAAAGCCGCATCGGCGAAGGCACCACCTTCACCATCAGCCTGCCCTTGGGCAGCGATTTCCAGAGGGCCGGCGAACCGGACGGCATGATCGCCGCCGGTCCCTGATTCCCGCCGGTTTCCCCCGCAAACACCAAAGCCGTCCCCCTGCTGGAGGACGGCTTTGGTGTTTGTTGAGGGTGGTGCCGCGCCGCGCTCAGACGCTGGTGTGCTCGCGAACGGAAATGCCCTGTTTCTTGAGCAGCGCCTGAAAGTTGGGGCGCAACATGCCGACTTCCTCGGCCGCGCGGGTCACGTTCCAGTCATTGCGCTTGAGGGCGTCGAGGACAAAGGCCCGCTCCACGGGCATGACGGCCTGCTCACGCACCTGGCGCTTGGTTTCCTTGAGTTCGTCGGCGGTGCGCGGCACGTAATGACAGGAGAAGCGCTCCTCGTCCCCACCGCCAAGCTGCAATTCCAGGTCGTCTTCCTCGATCAGATCCCCCGCGGCCAGCACCACCGCGCGCTCGATGACGTTTTCCAGTTCGCGCACGTTGCCCATGAAGGGATAGCGCTCGATCTGCGCCATGGCCTCCGGCGTCAGCCCGCGAATTTCCTTGCCGATTTCCTGGGAGAATTTCTGCAGGAAATGGCCGACGAGAATGGGCAGGTCGCCCTGGCGCTCGCGCAGGGGCGGCAGGTCGACGGGGATGATGTTGAGGCGGAAGAACAAGTCTTCACGGAACCGCCCCTCGGCGACCAGTTCCTTGAGGCTGCGATTGGTGGCGGCGATCAGCCGGATGTCAATGGGCACCGGCTTGGTGCCGCCGATGGGCACCACCTCGCGCTCCTGCAGAACCCGCAGCAGCTTGGCCTGGGTGGTGAGACTGATGTTGGAGACCTCGTCGAGGAACAGGGTACCGCCGTCGGCGACCTTGAACAGGCCGGTCTTGGTCTGCACGGCGCCGGTGAAGGAGCCCTTGATGTGACCGAAGAGTTCGCTCTCCAGCAGGCTCTCGGCCAGGGAGGTGCAGTCCACGGCGACGAAGGGCTGATCCTTGCGCGCGCTGTTGCGGTGGACGGCCCGGGCCACCAGTTCCTTGCCGGTGCCGCTCTCGCCGGTAATGAGCACGGTGCTATCGGTGGGCGCCACCTGAATGATGCGCCGATAGACCTTTTCCATCGCCTTGCTCTTGCCCACGAAGGAATCAAAGCCCTGGCGATCCCGCAGCTCTTTCTTCAGATAGAAGTTTTCCAGCAGCACCGCGCGCTGATCCAGGGCTTTTTCGACCCGCTCGCGAATCTGCTCGGGCGTGAAGGGCTTGGCCAGATAATCGAAGGCGCCGTTCTTCATCGCCTCGACCGCCGAATCGATGGTCGAGTAGCCCGTGATCATGATCACGGGAATCTCCGGCTGCAGAATCTTGATAGCCTTGAGGACATCCATGCCATTCATCCCCGGCATCTTCAAGTCGGAAATGACCAGCTGATAGTCGCTTTCCTGAAGCTTTTCCAGGGCCAGGTGCCCGCTGGGCGCCAGATCGACCTGGTAGCTGTCGCCATCGAGACTGCGCCTGATGGCTTCCCGGATCACAGCTTCATCATCGACGATGAGAATTCGCTTCTTTTCCATGACCTCTAATGACTCCTTTGATTGCAACACACCCTAAAAAACCAACCCAATGAAATGAAGCACTTCAAGCTTTACAAGGGCCTGTTTGTTCTTACGCGGTCGTAGGCACGCCCCCTGAGATGATCCAGAACCGACAGAATCAAGCCGGCGAGAAAGACGGCGACGAGATTTTCCGGCAAGGCCCCGGCGCTGAAATAGAGCAGGTAAAACACCGAGCGCAGCGCCAGGTGGAGCCAGCCGCGCTCGGGCTTGGTGCCGTGGATGATGCCATGGCAGGACACGGCCACCGAGGAGACAAAATAGGCCGAGAGCAGCAGACTGATCAGATGCGGCGGCGGCGGGTCGCCGAGATGCAGCCGAAGGGCTTCGGGAATCGCGGCGGAGAAGCTCACATGCTGGAGCGACACCGCGATCAGGGTCACTACCACGAAAAAGAGCACCGCCCACAGGGTGCGATCGGCGCAGCTGCCGTCTTGAGCCTTGGCCGCGAGGGTGCGGCGCATCCCGGATGAACGCAGGGAACGAAATTTTCTGTTGGACGGATCAGGGATGTTCAGCATGGCTGGTTTCCTTTCCGGAAAAATTCTCCCGGCGACGCGAAACTTCCGGCCCCGGCTTAGCCCCGCGCCTTGCCCGCGCTGTTGAAGGCGCACTCCACCGCTTGGCGAATCTCTTCGTTGTCCTCGGTTTTCTGCGGCCGCAGGGCATGGTAGAAAATGCCTTCCTCGCGGATTTTTCGCTCCTGGGTGACGGACTCCGCATCGGAAACCAGAATGATCGCCAGCTTCCGGTTGCACTTCTTGAGCAGGTGAATCAGGTTGGCGGGCGCGACCTTCTTGTCGAAATCGCTTCCCAGCACCAGCACCGGCGCCTTGCGGTCGAGGATGCTGCACAGGACGTTCACCGCCGAATCCGTGGTTTCGACCTCATACCCCGCGTCGGCAAAAAATTCGGCCATCTGCTCACGATAGTCGCTGTCTCGATCCGCAATCAGAATTCCCCGGTCTCTGGTCATGATATGGATCCCGTTCCTTGAAGGCCTTCGGCATGCGCCTCGGTCGATTGAGCAATGATTCCCGGCTTTGCTCATGAATATTCAAGGGACGTGCCAACCTTGAAGACGAAACGATTTAGAGTATTTTCAATGACTTACAATGAAAAGGCGAAAGAACGACGCCGAGGGTGATTTCCAGAGCGGCAGGAATTTTCTTGTCGGACAGGAATTTTCTTGCGGGACAGGAAAAATGCGGGAAAGGAGGACTCAGTCGCCGCGCGCGATCCGATGGGTCTTGAGCAGGGCGTAGAGCCGGGACTGGGACAGCCCGGCGATTTGGCAGGCTTTCTGGATGTTGTTTTCCGTCAAGGCGAGCAGATCCTGCAGATACTGCTTTTCCGCCTGCTGATAGATGCTGTCGCGAAAGTCCTGAAGGCTGGGCAGACTCGCCTGGGGCGGGGAAACCGTTCCCCCGCCCTTTGCCGACAGGGCGCCGCGGGCGATCTCGGCGCGCAGCGCCGGGGGCAGATGCTTGGGAAACAGGGTGGCTTCGAGAAACGCCGCATCCAGGGCACGCTCCAGGGTTTGCAAGAGCTCGCGGACGTTGCCCGGCCAGGCGTAGCTCTGCAGGGTGGGGATGAAATCGGGCGAGAATCCCTTGGGCGGGATGTGCTTGCGTTCGCACAACTGATCAACGTGGGCGCGAGTCAGGTCGCGGATGTCCTCAAGGCGCTCGCGCAGCGGCGGCAGTTCAAGATGAAAGGCGCGCAGGCGAAACAGCAGGTCTTCGCGGAACACCTGGCGCTGCACCAGGGCGTCGAGGTCGCGGTTGGTGGCGGCGACCAGCCGAAAATCGCTCTGTTCCTCGCGGCTGCCGCCCAGGGGCCGGAAGCGGCGCTCCTGAAGAACGCGCAAAAAGGTCTTTTGCAGGGCCAGGGGCAGCTCGCCGACCTCGTCGAGAAAGAGCGTGCCGCCGTCGGCCTCGGCGATGAGTCCCCGGCGGTTTTTTTCGGCGCCGGTGAAGGTGCCTTTCTCATGACCGAAAAGCAGGGCCTCGACCAGGTTCTCAGGCAGCGCCGCGCAGTCGACCACGATGAACGGTCCCGCGGCGCGCCGGGAATTGTTGTGAATCGCGCGGGCGAAGAGTTCCTTGCCCGTGCCGGTTTCGCCGGTGATCAGGGCGTCGGCTTCGCCCAGGGCCGCCTGGGCGACCAGCTCCAGGCAGGCGCGCAGCTTTTGGCTTTCACCGATGATGCCCTCGCGCTTGAGGGCCGAAATCTTCGCGCCGCGCTGGGCGAGGCGCTTTTCCTGGCGATATTGCAGGGCGCGGTCGAGGGCGAGGTTGATCTCCTTGGCGGAGGCGGTTTTTTCCAGATAGTCCCAGGCGCCGGACTTGATGGCCAGCTCCGCCCCCTGGGGATCGCCGAAGCCGGTGAGGATGATGACCTCGGGGGACGAAGGGGCGCGCTCGAGATCCGGCAGCGCGTCAAGACCGCTGCCGTCGGGCATGCGCACATCGAGAAACACCACGTCGACCTCGTTGCCCCGCGCCGCCGCGATCCCCTGCGCCAG
>NZ_JAUVWH010000192.1 GCF_030604225.1 Geoalkalibacter sp. | reverse complement strand
AGCCTGGAGATGTTCGTCATCGCCACCGTCGGCCTGGTCATGAACCTGGTGGTGGCCTCGCGCCTGCACGGCCACTCCCATGACGATCTCAACGTGCGCAGCGCCTTTCTCCATGTGCTGGGCGATGCCATCGCCTCGGTGGGCGTGATCCTCGGCGGACTGATCATGCTGTTCACCGGCTGGTACGTGGTGGACGCGCTGATTTCCGTGGCCATCGCCCTGATCATCGGCTTCGGCGCGCTGCGCGTGATCCGCGCCGCCGGCCACATCCTCCTCGAAGGGGTGCCGCCGCACATCGATATCAACGAGATCGTGGCGAAAATGCGCGCCGTCAAGGGGGTCAACGACGTGCACCACCTGCACTGCTGGTCGATCTGCTCGCACATCACCTCGCTCTCGGCGCATATCGACATCGAGCCCGAGTACCGCCTGCGCCAGGGGCAGATCATCGGCGAAATCGAGGAGATGCTCGACCACGACTACCACATCACCCACACCACCCTGCAGGGCGAGTGCTCGCGCTGCCTGAGCGGGCCGGTGATCCAGCAACTCCACCATCGGGAACGGCGCTCCAGTCTGTGCAGTCACGGCCACGGCGCGCACCATCACGACCATTCGCATCATTGAGGGGGATATGAAGAAAATCTTTGGTCTGGTCGTCTGGGGGCTGCTCTTCGTCCTGCTGTTGGCGGCCGTCGATCAGGCGTTGCTGCGCACCGATCTCGATGTCCCCGGCTACCGCGAGGCGCGACGCTTCTACGTCGATTTCCGCAATCGCCTGCTGCGGTTGAGCGGCGCGGAGCCATCCCTGAGCATCGAGGGGATCATCGACCGCGCGCCCGCCGCGCCCAAGGGCAAGCAAGCGGATGCCGGCGGCTACCTCTACGCCGATGAGACGGGTGCGCTGCACCTGGTCGATACGCTCGATGAGGTGCCGCCGCGCTACCGCGGCGAGGCGAAACCCCTCAGCCGCTAAGGCTCAGGGCAGGGTGCCGTAGATCTCCGGGCGGCGATCCTCGAAGCAGCGAATCTTGCTCCGAAAACTCACCATCTCCTCGAAGTCGAAGAGGGCGCGCGTTTCCACGTCCTGCTCCCCGCCTTCCGCCAGCACCTCGCCCCAGGGCGAAATCAGCAGGCTCATGCCGAAAAAATCCAGCTTGCCCTGAATGCCGCAGCAGTTGGCCGCCACCACGAACTGCTGGTTTTCGATGGCGCGCGCCCGCAACAGGGTGCGCCAATGCTCCTGGCGGGGCTTGGGCCATTCGGCGGGCAGACAGAGAATCTCCGCGCCTTCCAGGGCCAGCTTGCGAAAGAGTTCGGGAAAGCGCAGATCGTAGCAGATCGCCACGCCCAGGCGGCCCACCGAGGTGGGCGCCACCAGGGTGTGGTCGCCGGCGGCGAGAAAGCGGTCCTCGCCCATGTTGGAGAACAGGTGCAGCTTGCGATAGCTGCCGCGCGCCTCGCCCCGATCGATGACCCTGGCGGTGTTGTAGAGCTTGCCGTCCTGCTTCTCCGGCAGGCTGCCGACCACCACCAGGCCGAGGCGCGCGCTGAGTTCACGCAGTTCGGCGAGCAGGTGCGGGGTCTGCTCGGCCAACTCGGCGAGGCGGCGATAATCGTAGCCGCAGCTCCACATTTCGGGCAGCACGGCCAGATCGCAGCCGTCCGCGGCCAGGCGCTCGAGGGCGGCGAAGGCCTTGGCGCGATTGACGGCGATCTCGCCGAGGGCGATGTTGAACTGCACGGCGGCGGCACGGATTTGTCGATTCATCTTGCCTCCAAGAGAACAATGTTTTAAAAGTATCGAGTTCTTGTCTTTTCCTGGGTGGTCCGCGAGGGATTATAGGTCATCCTCGAGCCGCCCACAACCGGAAATGAACCAGTTTTTACCGGTTTGCCTTGACACCCCGGAACGGCCCGATTAATCTTAATCCCGTTTTAAATTTCCCCGCGTCTTGCGGGCAATAGGTTGCTTATGGCCCGGCTGATCACCTTCGTCATCCTGTTTTTGTTCTGGATCATGCTCTCGGGGATGTTCGATGCCTTCCATCTGTCCCTGGGAGTCCTGTCCTGCGCTCTCGTCGCCTGGCTGTCGAGCGACCTGCTGTTCGCCGGCGGCAAGCTGCCGAGCAGTCCGCGCAGCCTGATCGGCCTGGCGCTCTATCTGCCCTGGCTGTTCTGGCAGATCGTGGTGGCCAACGTGCAGGTGGCGGCCATCGTCCTGCACCCGCGCATGCTCGAGCGCATCAACCCGCAGATCATTCGCTTTCGTACCCGGCTCAAGACACCCTTCGCGCGGGTCACCTTCGGCCAGTCCATCACCCTGACGCCGGGCACCATCACCGTCAATGTCGATGGCGACGAATTCACCGTCTATGCCCTCACGGACGATTCGGCGGGCAGCCTGCCCGGCGAGATGGAGCGCCGCGTGGCGGCGGCCCTGGAAGGAGAGAAGGTCTGATGGAGACGGTTTTTCTCGGCGCGGCGATCATATTGACCCTGCTCATCCTGGCGAGCCTGTATCGCGTGGTGGGCGGGCCCACGGTGCTTGACCGCATCGTCGGCGTCAACGTGGTCGGCGCCAAGACCACGGTGCTGCTGCTGCTCATCGGCCTGCTCTACCGCGACGTGGCCATGTTCGTCGACATCGCCCTGGCCTATGCCCTGCTCAACTTTATCGCGACCCTCGGAGCGACCAAGTTCTTCCTGCGGCGGCGCAGCGTGCGCCTCGAGGACGAACAGGCGCCGTCCAAGGAGGTGCCCTGATGCTGTCCTTCATCGTCGCCCTGGTGCTGGCGGCGGCCGTGTTCTTTTTCGCCGTCGGCACCTTGGGCATCCTGCGTTTTCCTGATTTCTACACGCGCCTGCACGCCGCCGGCAAATGCGACACCCTGGCGAGCATGCTCGCTTTGTTCGCCGTGGCGCTCTTCACCCTGCAGGATTGGACCTTCGCCGAACTGCTGGTGAGTCTGAAGATTCTCGCCATCGCCGGCTTTGTCTTCATCGCCAGTCCCACCGCCTGCCACGCCATTACCCGGGCCGCGCTGGTGCTGGGCGTCGAGCCCTGGGAGCGTCGGGAGGGCAAGAAATGATCTGGCAACTGGATCTGCTGATTCTGACCTTGCTGGTGATCTGCGCCATCGGCGCCATCACCGTGCGCGATCTGCTGAGCGCCACCATGATTTTCGGCGCCTACAGTTTTCTCATGTGCCTGCTGTGGGCCGAGATGGGCGCCGTCGACGTGGCTTTCACCGAGGCGACGGTGGGCGCCGGGGTCAGTACCATTTTGTTCATCGCCGCCATCCTGCGCACCAGTCGAAGGAGTAAGGATTGAAGCTGCTCGCTTTTCTCGCCACGCTGCTGACCGGTGCCATCCTGCTCTACGGCACCGGCGAGTTCGCCGCCTGGGGTGATCCCGCATCGCCGGCCAACGCCCATGTCTCCGTGGGCTACATCGAGGAGGCGGTCAAGACCACCCACACCCCCAACCTGGTGACCGCCGTGCTCGGCGACTACCGCGGTTACGACACCATGTTCGAACTGGTGGTCATCTACTGCGCCGGCATGGCCGTCATCGGCGTTCTGCGGAGCATGAAGGCATGAAGATCCTGCAAGAGCGCGCCCGCGGCGGCGCCATGGGCGAAGATCT
>NZ_JAUVWH010000122.1 GCF_030604225.1 Geoalkalibacter sp. | reverse complement strand
GTCGCGCCGCCCTGCTTGAGGTGAAAGCGGGTCAGCATCCGGCGCAGTTGCTCGGACTGGCTGGAGAGTTCCTCCGCCGCCGCCGCGCACTCCTCGGCGTTGGCGGTGTTCTGCTGGGTGACCTGGTCGATCTGTCCCAGGCCGATATTGACCTGGGAGATGCCCTCGGACTGCTCTCGGGCGGCGGCCGCCATTTCTCCCACCAGATCGCTCACCCGCGTGACGCCCACCACCATCTGCTCCAGGGCCGCGGCGGTCTTCTCGGCGATCTCGGCGCCGTTGCTGGTCTTGGCCACGGAACCCTCGATGAGATCGGCGGTTTCCCGCGCCGCGCGGGCGCTGCGTGCCGCCAGGTTGCGCACGTCCTCGGCCACCACGGCGAAGCCCTTGCCGTGCTGGCCCGCGCGTGCCGCTTCGACGGCGGCGTTCAAGGCGAGTAGGTTGGTCTGGAAGGCGATCTCGTCGATGACCTTGATGATCTTGGAAATGCTCTGACCGGCGGCGTTGATCTCGCCCATGGCATCGACCATGGCACGCATCTGGCCGCTGCCCTCCAGCGCCGCCTGCTTCATGTCCCCGGCCAGGCGGTCGGCCTGCACGGCGTGGTCGGCGCTGTACTTGATCTGGGCCGCCATCTGGTTCATGGAGGCGGCGATTTCCTCCAGGGAGCTGGCCTGCTCGGTGGCTCCCTGGGACAGGGATTGGCTGGTGTCGGCCACCTGGTTGGCACCGCCGGCGATGAGCAGGGCCGCCGATTGGATCTGGCCGAGGATCAGGTTGAGATCGTCGCCGACTTTCTTCAGCGCGCCGCGCACCTGATCGCCTTCATCCCTGGGGGTGACGCTCAGGTTGAGATCGCCGACGGCGAGTTTCTTGAGGGCATCCACCACCTCGTGCTGCAGGTTGTCGGCGAAGGCATCCATGGTTTGGGCCAACTGACCGATTTCGTCGCGCCGGTCCAGGTTGAGGCGCCGGTCGAGATGGCCCTGTTCGAGATTCTGAAGCATGTGGACGGTTTGCTTCAGGGGCGCGGTGACGCTGCGCGCCACCAGGCTGACAAGAATCAGCATGCCGACCACCGCCAGGGCGATGACCGTCAGGGCGGTCCACAGCATGCGCGAGAGCAGCGCCTGGATGTCGTCGACGTAGAGACCGCCGCCGATGATCCAGCCCCATTCGGGCACCAGCTTGACGAAGGACACCTTGTCCTGGGGATCGGCGAAGCCCGGCTTGGCCCATTGGTAGTCGACGAAGCCCTGGCCGTCGCGGCGCGCGACCTCGACCATCTCGACGAACAGCGCCTTGCCGCTGGGATCGCGGTTGCCGGAGAGATCCTTGCCGTCGAGGGCGGCGTTGATGGGATGCATCACCATGCGCGGGGCGAGATCGTTGATCCAGAAGTAGTTGTCGCCATCAAAGCGCATGTTTTTCACCGCCTCGCGGGCCAGCAACTGGGCCTGATCGACGGACAGGCGCCCGGCCTGGGCCTCGGCGGCGAAATGATGGACCAGGCTCCAGGCCGATTCCACCACATGCTGGATTTCCTTGTGCTTGGCCGCGTAAAAATTGTCCCGCGCCTGCCAGTACACCCAGCCGATGGCCAGGGAAAAGACCAGCATGATGAGGCTGCTGAGCAGAAAGATCTTGGTGCCCATTTTGAGGTTGTTCATCCTTGCTTCTCCTTCGGTCCGCCCTGCCGGGCGGAATATTGATCGGCGCTGCGGAGAAGAATCCCATTCATATTTCATGCCGAAATGCTGACGATGAGGGCCTGATTGTCGAGCGTTTAAATCAATAACTTTAAAACGATGTTCTGGGTATCTGGGAACAATCGCCGATTGCGCCCCTATTTGTTGTTCGCAAGGGTAAAAGTAAAAGAAAAATAACCACTTGAGGGGTTTTTCCGGGTCGTGGCGGGATTGACAGGTCGGGTTTTTTCTCTAAAATTTACACTGATTTATGTGGGCTGGTGGATGGGAATTCCGCGTTTCGGGAGAGGGTTCATGGCCATGGGCCGGTCGGTTTTTTGGCGTCTGCTCGGCGCTCTTTTGACATTGCCGCTTCTGGGCGCCGTCGCCTGGGCCGCGCCCCTGACCCTGGAGCAGGCCTTGGACCGGGCTTTGGCCGACAATCCGGCCCTGGCCGAGTCCCGGGCGCGCATCGTTCAGGCGCAAGCGGCCCTGGAGGAAAGCCGCGCGGCCTTCTGGCCGACCCTGGACGCGCGTCTCGAATACCTGCGGGCCGATGCCCCCTCGGCCTATCTGTTCAAGACCATCGATGCCCGACGCCTGCCGGCGGAGGTTGATTTCAACGACCCCGGGCGCTTCGACAACCTGGAAACCTCCCTGGCCGCGCGCCTCAACCTCTACTCGGGCGGGCAGGATCGCCTGCGCCGCGACCAGGCGGATTTGCGCCTGGAGCAGGCGCGCCAGGGCAGCCTCGCCCTGGAAAATGACCTGCGCGCGGCGGTGGCCGACACCTTTCTGGCGTTGCTGACCGCCCGGGACCTGGTCGACATCGCCCGGCAGAGCGTCCTGACCCTGGAGCGCGAGGTGGAACTGGCGCAGGTGCGGTTCGCCGGCGGCGGCTTGCTGCGCTCCGAATGGCTGTCCCTGGAGGTGCGCCTGGCGGAGGCGCGCCGCGACGAGGTGCGCGCCCGGGCCGCGGAAAGGCGCCTGCAGGCGGCCTTGGGGGCGTTGCTCGGGGTGGGGACGGATGTTTCCTGGGAGCCCGTGGACAGCCCTTCGGATTTCATTCCGCCGCCGGATTGTGATGCGGCCTTGCGCCTGGCCCGGCGGCAGCGCCCGGAATTGGCCCGGGCCGCCCAGGATTTGGAAATCGCGCGTCTCGAACAGGGGGTGGCGCGCGCCGCCTATCTGCCGCGTCTGGATCTGGAGGCGCGGCTCTATCACGATGATCCCGACCTTGCCTACGACGACAATCGTCTCAACTGGACTCTGGGCGCCCAACTGAACTGGAATCTGTTCAGCGGTTTCGCCACCCGGGCGCGGCAAGCCCAGGCGGCGGGCAAGCGCGTGGAGAGCAGCGCCGCTCTGCGACGGCTGAGCCTGGAGATCGAGCTGGAAGTGCGCCATGCCTGGTTGGCCCTGGAGGAGGCGGCGGCCGTGGAGGCCTGGGCCGAGGCGGCCCGCGTGCAGGCGAAGCAGGCCTTTGCCCAGGTGCAAACGCG
Organism: Geoalkalibacter sp.; assembly: GCF_030604225.1. Lineage (GTDB taxonomy): Bacteria > Desulfobacterota > Desulfuromonadia > Desulfuromonadales > Geoalkalibacteraceae > Geoalkalibacter. Next base: position 6,299 of record NZ_JAUVWH010000122.1, on the reverse strand, counting down.
CTTTGCCGGGGGTGCCGCCGAGGTCACCCGTTACCTGGAGGCGGAACTGGCTCTGAACCGCAGCCGCGTCAACGCCGCGTCCGCCGGGCGCGACCGTCAACGTGCCCTGTTCGCCCTGGCTCGCGCCTTGGGCGCGGAGCGCACGCCGGCCCAGGCCTCGCCCGAGAATTCCTTCCCACCCGAAAGGCAAGCCCATGGTTCCGACCCTTAAGCGCCTCGCGCCGGTTTTGCTGGGAAGCGCGCTGCTCCTGGTCCTGATCCTCTACATGGGCGGTGTGTTCCGCACCGGTCGCATCGGTCCCGAGGATGCCCGGGCCCCGGCGCTCCAAGCCCCCGCCGAGGGTACGCGGGTGGCGGCCCGACGCGTCGAGCGACCCAGCGTGCATGAGGCGGTGGGAACGGTGCAGGCCGTGAGTGCCGCGCGCATCGAGGCCCAGGTCCGCGCGGCGGTGCGCGCGGTTGGTGTGCGCTCCGGCGACCCGGTGGTCGTCGGCCAACTCCTGGTGGAACTCGATGATCGCGAGCTGCGCGCCCGCCACGCCCAGGCCGGTGAGGCGCTCAACGCCGCCCGACAGCAGCAGGTGCAGGCCGAGCGGCAGATCGAGGCGGCGCAAGCGCACCATGTCCGCGCCCAGGCCGAGCACGCGCGCGTACGGACTTTTCTTGCCGCCGAGGCCGCCACCCTGCGTGAGATGGAAGGCGTCGAGGCCGACTTGCGGCAGGCCGAGGCCCAGCTGGCGCGATCCCGGGCGGCTCTGGCCGAAGCCCGCGCTCTTGTCGAGCAGGCGCGCCGCCGCCTGGAGGAAGCGGCCGTGCACCTCGGCCACGCGCGGATTCTCAGCCCCGTGGATGGGCAGGTGGTGGAGCGCCGCGTCGATCCGGGAGATCTGGCCGCGCCGGGCAAGACCTTGCTGGTGGTGCGCGGCGAGGGCGCCCTGCGTCTCGAAGCCCTGGTGCCCGAGGGCCTGATCGGGCGCCTGAGCCTGGGGCAGGAACTGGCCGTCGAGGTCGCCGGGCAGGAAATAGTCGGTGTGGTGGACGAGATGGTGCCCGCCGCCGACCCCGCCGCGCGCGCCTTCCTGGTCAAGATCGCCCTGAAATCCGCAAGCGGCCTTTACCCCGGCATGTTCGGCCGCGCGCGGCTGCCCCTCGATCCCCGTCCGGCGGTGCTGGTGCCCTTTGCCGCGGTGCGGCGCATCGGCCAGTTGGAGATGGTGCGGGTGGTGGAGGATGAGCAGGTCAAAACCCTGCTGGTCACCACGGGATCGCGGGTCGGCGAGGACATTGAAGTGCTCTCCGGCCTGCGGGGAGAAGAAATCCTGCTGATCGAGGGAGCGCGGCCGTGAGCCCCGAGTCCCACTCCCCACCCGAGAGCCTCATCGCGCGGCTGGTCGCCCCTTTCTTAAACACCCAGCCGCCGGTGCTGCTCATCATCTTCGCCCTCGCCCTGGGGGCGGCGGCGCTGTTGCTCACGCCGCGCGAGGAGGAGCCGCAGATCGTCGTGCCCCTGGCCGACGTTTATGTGCAGGCGCCGGGCGCTTCCGCCCGCGAGGTCGAGCTGCTGGTGGCCACGCCTCTGGAGAAGCTGCTTTGGCAGATCGACGGGGTCGAGTACGTCTATTCCATGGCGCGCGACGGTCAGGCCATCGTCACCGTGCGCTTTCACGTGGGCGAGGACCGCGAGCGCTCCCTGGTCAAGCTGCACAACAAGATCAGCATGAACATCGACCAGGCGCCGCCCATCGTGCGCGGCTGGGTGATCCGCCCGGTGGAAATCGACGATGTCTCCATCGTCAACCTGACGCTTTACTCCGAACGCTACGGCGATTTCGAGCTGCGCCGCATGGGCGAGGAAGTCCTGGCGCGGCTCACCGAGGTCGCGGATATTTCGCGCTCCGAGCTGGTGGGCGGGCGCCGCCGTGAACTGCGCGTCGAGCTCGACGCGGCGTCCCTGGCCGCGCGCCGGGTCTCGGCCCTGCAGGTGGTGGAGAGCCTGCGCGGCGCCGACGCGGCGGTGCAGGCCGGGCGGTTTTCCCAAGCCGACCAGAGCATCGCGGTGGCGAGCAGCGCCTTTCTGCACAGCGCCGCCGATGTGGAATCCCTGGTGGTGGGCGTCCATGAGGGGCGCCCCGTTTACCTGCGCGACGTCGCGCGGGTCAGCGACGGCCCCGAGGAAGCCGGGAATCATTCGCGCATTGGTTTTTCCACGCTGTTTCTCGAACGCAATGACGGACATCCCGCCGCCGCCTTTGCGCAGGATGAAATCTCCCCGGCCGCGGCCATGGGCGCCTATCCCGCCGTGACCCTGGCCCTGGCGAAGAAAAAAGGCAGCAACGCCGTGGAGGTGGCCGACGCCATTCTCCAGCGCCTGAACGAACTGCGTGGCACGGTCATCCCCGACGGCGTGGAGATCGAGGTGACCCGCAACCACGGGCGCACCGCCCAGCAGAAGGTCAACGACCTGCTCTCCTCCCTGGTGTTCGCCGTGGCCACGGTGGTGGTGCTGCTCGCCTTCACCCTGGGGCGGCGCGAGGCGCTCATCGTGGCTCTGGCCGTGCCCATCAGCTTTTCCCTGGCGCTGTTCGTCAATTACCTGCTCGGCTACACCATCAACCGCGTCACCCTCTTCGCCCTGATCCTGTCCCTGGGCCTGGTGGTCGACGACCCCATCACCAATGTCGACAACATCCAGCGCCACATGCTCGCCCGGCGGCGCAAGCCGCGCGAGGCGACCCTGTTCGCCGTGGCCGAGGTGCTGCCGCCGGTGATTCTCTCCACCCTGGCGATCATCGTCTCGTTCACCCCCATGTTCTTCATCACCGGCATGATGGGGCCCTACATGGCGCCCATGGCCGCGAACGTGCCCCTGACCGTGACCTTCTCGACCCTTGCGGCCCTGACCATCGTGCCCTGGCTGGCTTACAAGTTGATCGGCGGGCGGGTGGCGAACCTTGCGCCAGGCGAGGCCGCGGGTCAGGACGTGGTGCCCGACTGGCTGCGGCGCGGCTACGCGGCGGCGGTAACGCCCTTTCTCGGCGCGCGGCGCCGGCGTTGGCTGCTGGTGGGGGGGATTCTGCTGCTGCTCGGCGCGTCCCTGGCGCTGCCGCTGCTGCGCCTGGTGCCTCTCAAAATGCTGCCCTTCGACAACAAGGACGAACTGCAACTGGTGCTCGACCTGCCCGAGGGCAGCACCCTAGAGGCCACCGATCGCATGGTGCGCGATTTTGAAGCCTATCTGCGCGGCGTGCCCGAGGTGACCAGCTTCGTGTCCTACGTGGGCAGTCCTTCGCCCATGGATTTCAACGGCATGGTGCGCCACTACTATCTGCGCGAGGCGCCGCACCTGGCCGATATCCGCATCAACCTCGCCGACAAGAACGAGCGGCGCATGCAGAGCCACGCCTTGGCTCTGCGTCTGCGTCAGGATCTTGAAGCCCTGGCGCGCCGGCACGGCGTCCTGCTGGCGATCGTCGAGACGCCGCCGGGGCCGCCGGTGCTGGCCACGGTGGTGGCCGAAATCTACGGCGCGCCGGGCAGCGATTACGCCGAACTCATGGTGGCGGCGCGGCAGGTCATGGCTATCATGGACGCCGAGCCCTATGTCGTCGATGTGGACAGCACCATCGAGGCGCCGCGCAGTCGCCTGGACTTCGTTCCCGACAAGGAAAAAGCCGCCCTGCACGGGCTCAGCGCCGAGGACATCACCCAGACCCTGGCCCTGGCGGTCGGCGGCGTGGCTCCGGCGACCCTGCATCGCGACGGCGAGCGCCAACCCTTGCCGGTTCGGGTGGTCTTGCCCCGCGCGCAGCGCTCGAGCAGCGAGGGGCTTGGCCAAATGCCCCTGGTCGGGGCGGCGGGGCAGATGGTGCCGCTGCGGGAATTGGGACGTTTTCAGGAGGCCCCCGAGGCACAGACCCTCTACCACAAGAATCTGCGGCCGGTGGTCTATGTCACGGCGGAGATGGCGGGCCAGGCCCCCGGCGAGGCGATTCTCGACATGCAAAAGCGCCTGCGGCGGGAGACTCTGTCGCCCGGCATCGAGGTGCAGTGGGCGGGAGAAGGGGAGTGGGAGATCACCCTGCGGGTGTTCCGTGATCTGGGGTTGGCCTTCGGCGCGGCCCTGGTCGGCATCTACATCCTGCTCGCCCTGCAGACCGGCTCTTTTTTGCTGCCGCTGCTGATCCTGCTGGCCATCCCCCTGACGGTGCTCGGCATCATGCCCGGCTTCGGGTTGCTCAACCTGCTGCTGGATCGCCCGGTGGGCGGCTTTGCCGATCCGGTATTCTTCACCGCCACGGGCATGATCGGCATGATCGCCCTGGGCGGCATCGTCATCCGCAACGCCGTGGTGCTCATCGATTTCATCCGCGGTGCCCTTCAGGAGGGCATGGCCCTGCGCGAGGCGATCATCGAGAGCGGCGCGACCCGCCTGCGGCCCATCGTGCTCACCGCCCTGACCACCGCCCTCGGCGCTTGGCCCATCACCCTCGATCCGATTTTTTCGGGGCTGGCCTGGGCGCTGATCTTCGGCCTGTTCGCCTCGACCCTTTTCACCCTGGTGGTGGTGCCCGTGGCGTTCTACGCGGTCTACCGCAAGCGCTATGAAAATTGATCGATGCGGTTCGCTTTGCTCACCGGCATCCTACCTGGGGTCGTGGGTGCGGTCGTAGGATGCGGTGAACGCAGGTGAACCGCATCGTTTGGTCGGCTTACCGCAACCCCGCGTCGTTGAAATGGCGGCTGTATTGCTGGTCGCTGGCGCAGATGTGGCCGGCGATCCAATCGCTGAGGAAGCGCAAGACCTCCAGGGAGAGGATGAACTCGTCGTTGCGCATGCGCTGTTGCAACTCCAGGGCCTTTTCTCGAAAAGTTTCGTGTTCCTGACGATGGGCGTTGAGGTCGGGATACTGGTAGGCCAGCATGTAGCGCTCTTCCGTCGCGAAATGCGTCAGGGTGTAATCCACCAGTTCATCAACGATTTTGGCCAGGGCAACCTGGCCCTTTTTTTCGATGATGGCTTCCTGCAGATTGTTGAACAGGCGGAACAGATTTCGATGCTGCTGGTCGATCTTGTCGATGTTGACGCGAAATCGTTCTTCCCACTGAATGGCCGGCACGACAAACTCCTTTGGCGATGGTTTAGGATTTGTAAATTCAAATTTTCAATATTTGACCGACCTCTGTCAACCAAAACCGGCAGCGTCGCGCCAACAGCCTCCCCTCCCCTGGTGGGAGGGGATTGAGGGGAGGGGGTGTCGCAGGAAAACCAGAACCTCAGATCAGTGGATCAGGCGGCGCACCATGAGGGCGATGGCCAGGGGCAGGGCGAGGGCGGTGAACAGGAGCAGATAGAGCAGGCTCAGCCAGAGTTCGGGCGGCCAGGCGCCCAGGGCGCAGGCCCGCGCCAGGGCGACCAGGTGGGTGAGGGGCAGGATCTGGGCCAGGGATTGCGCCCAACCCGGCAGGTTGACGAGGGGGAAGAAGGTGCCGCTGAACAGGAACATGGGCGTGATCATCAAGAAAATGGGGAGGTTGAAGGTCTCGATGTTGGGCACCAGGGCGGTGCAGATCATCCCCAGGGCGGCAAAGGCCAGCCCGCCGAGCAGCGCCAGGGGCAGCAGCCACAGGGACGAGGGGAAGGCCAGCAGGCCGAAGGCGCTCACCACCGTGCCCATGAGCACCGTGGCGATCAGTGCCTTGGTCGCCGCCCAGACCAGTTCGCCGAGGATGATCTCCTCGAGGTTGAGGGGCGTGGCGAGCATGGCGTCGAAGGTTTTCTGGTAGTACATGCGCACATAGGAGTTGTAGGTGGTCTCGAAGAAGGCGTTGTACATGATGGCCACCGCCACCAAGGCCGGCGCGATGAATTGCAGGTAGGACAGCTCCGCGTTGCCGTAAGCCACCGAGCCGACCATGACCGCCAGGCCCACGCCGAAGGCCAGCAGGTAGAGCATGGGTTCGAGCAGCGGCGGCAGGAAGCTGATCTTCCAGGTCTTGCGGTAGACCGAGAGGTTGCGCTGCCAGACGCGCAGGAAGCGGCGGCTGAAGCGGCTCGGGGCGGGCCAGGGGATCATTCGCGCAACTCCCGCCCCGTCAGGCGTAAAAAGACATCTTCCAGGGTCGCCTGGCGCAGGGTGCAGCCCCCGGGGCAGAAGTCGCGGGTGAGCTGCACGAAGAGATCGTCGGCGCCGTGGTTGTAGACCACCAGGCGGTTGCCGAGATCCTCGAAGGGGCAGGCGCGGCGGCGCAAAAAGTCGCGCAGACCCTCCCCGGGCTGACTGATTTCGATGACCTCGCGG
>NZ_JAUVWH010000203.1 GCF_030604225.1 Geoalkalibacter sp. | reverse complement strand
TGAACAGCAGGATTTTGTTTTCCAGCGCCTCCTCGGTCATGCCTTCCTGGCTGTAGAGCAGCAGGTACTCCTCCTGAAGCTGCACCAGGGTGTAGCTGCCGCCCCTGGTCACTGCCGCCTGGGCGATCCGGCGCTCGGCGGCGTCGCCGCGATAGCGCAGCAGATGGTTCCAGATGACTTCCACGCCCGATTTGGGGATGGGGAAGGGAATGCCGTTGACCGCGCCGGCCACGCCGTCGCCGTTGTTGACCAGGCGGGCGGTACCGGCAATGCGACGGGTCGCGTCATGGATGCGCTCGGGCACGGCGGCGCTGCGCCGGGTCGGATAGACGTTCATGAAAAAGCTGGGGTAGGTTTCGAGCAGCGCCTTGTGTCCGGCGGTCAGTTTGTCGGTGTGCTCCGCCAGGTTGGCGGCGTTGATGGTAAAACGGATCTGATCGTCGGCATAAGGATCGGGATGATGATCACCCTTCTTATACCCCGGTGGGGGTTGGGTGATGCCACCCTCCCAGGCGGGAATGGTGCCCGCGGCATTTCCGGCCCGCTCCGCGCCCAGCGGCGTGAGATCCTTGCCCAGGCGGGCGATTTCGTCCGCCGAGAGTTGCGCCAGGGTAGGATTGCAAAAACCGAGAATCAGAAGTCCGGCACCAAGGATGGCAGATGCTTTTCGGAACATGGGTCGGGTCTCCCTGTGGTTAGAAAGAATATTTGACGCTGGCGGCGATGATGTCGCGGTCGTTGATCAGATTATAACGACCGGCGCCGAAGAAGTTGGTGTAGGCCAGATCGGCTCCCCAGCGATTCTGATAGTCGGCGCCGAGGCCGAAGGTCACCGCCTTGCGATCCTCGACGAAGTTGCCGCCGGGACCGGGCGTGGTGCCCTCGACATCATGCTGCCAGGCGATGCGCGGTGAGAGGGTCACCGCGCCGATGGCGTTGTTGAAATCCAGCCGTCCGACCAGGCGGTAGCCCCAGGAGGTAGCGTCGGCGAAGCGTCCGGCGGGTTCGAGCTCGTTGAAATGAGAGCCTGCCAGGTTTTCGTTGCCGCTGATGGGGGTGCCGGGACCATCGAGACGCAGTTGCGATTTTTTCGGCATGTTGTGGACGTGGGTCAGGCCAATTTCACCGATCAGGGCAAATTGGTTGGCGCCCAGGGTCGGGCCGAAGAGTTTGCTGGCGGTCATTTGGATTTGGGAAACATCTTTTAGAATGTAGCCTGGGATATAGGTGTTGAATTGGCCTTGGAAATTGCCTACCTGGTTGAATTGGGCCAAGCCCTCGTTGATCGGCCCCAAGGCGGCAAAGAGAAGCTCAATGTCGTCCACTTGCAACGGAGCATCCTTCTTTAAGGAATATTCACCCTGAAGGGCGATACCAGAGCCGGTCAGCATGGTGTTAAAGCTGACGCCGAAAAGCTGGATGTCCTCGGGGTACTCGACGATGTAGCGCGCGGTTTTTGCGTAGGCGTCGGTGGCAAAGGCCGTTGCCGCCGACGCTCCCGCCGCCTGGGCAGCGGGAATTCCGTTTGCGAGCCCCTGTGCGGTGGCGCCTGCAATCGCCGTAGCCGCCGCCTGGCCAATGACAGGCGAGTAGGCTGCGATGGCAGGGGCGGGATTGCCGCCGTTCGCAATGACCGAGGTGATAATGTCAGGCGTTACAGCCGAGATGGTTCCCGCGCCCGTCGCTCCTGCAACCGAACCCGTGCGGGCGCTGATGATCGGCAGACGGCTGTGATAATTCATGTAGTAAAAGCCGAATTCCGTATTGTTGAGTCCCGGCGCGAAAACCCGCAAGGCAATGCCGAACTGCCCGCTGTCATCGGCATCGTGATCCGGCCCCCTCGGAACCGCCAGAAAAGTATTCTGCGCGGATGCAACACCGTTGTCCGGCGCTTCACCAAAGCCCAGCAGCACCTTCTGCCCCCCCGGCCCGACAAAGTCATTGGTGCTCCAATAGGAACCGGGGGGATCGATTTCCGTTTCGTCCCAATCGTAAAGGTAGAAACCTTCGAGACTGATGTTGTCGGTCAGGCCCAGGGAGCCCCAGATCAGCCCTTCGGGCAGCAGGGCCTCGCGCAGTTCGGCGCCGGGCAGTCGGATGGCGTTGACGTTGACCGGGTTGATGACGTTGATGCCGTTCTGGATGAAGGTGCTTTCGCCCCAACTCACCACCTGCTCGCCGACACGCAGTTGAGCGGGCATTTCGCCGACCTTGAAATCCCCCCAGACGAAGGCATCGAGGAGGCGGATGTCCTTGCCGACCAGATCAAGCGCCGGATCACTCAGGGGGGTCCTTTCACGGGAGCCGTCCTGGTTCTCGAAATCATAGAAACCGGTGGCGCGCAGGAACACCCCCGTGGTGCGGCGATAGTTGACGGCGAGTTCCGAGGTCGCCTTGATCACGTTGCTGATCAGCCCTTTTTTGTAGTTGAGATTGCCGTCGTCATAATTGACCGAGCGCGCCGTGCCGCCGTTGGCCGTGCCGATCAGCCGTTCGTCGCGATCCTGCACCCGCCAGATCAGGCCGTAGGAAAGCGTCGTGTCGAGGTTGCCACTCCAGTCGCCTTGCCCGAATTCAAAGGCTCCGGCCGGCCAGGCCGTCATCACCATCAGCCCGCAGAGGGCCAGCAGCCGCAATGTCCCGCGCATCTTCATCCTCCTTGCCAGACACAACCCGTTGACGGAAAAAGCCATCAAAACAATGTTTTCTACTACCGCGCAAAACCAATGATGTCAATGAATTATTCTTGGCGGAAGGTTGGTCTTGCAACCTTGACGCGGCGCCCGGAAATTGCCGTTGAGGCCCTTGGCATTTCCATGTAATCTTTGCAAAAAGTCGA
>NZ_JAUVWH010000005.1 GCF_030604225.1 Geoalkalibacter sp. | reverse complement strand
TTAAGTGGTGGGGGCGGTCGGAGTCGAACCGACATGGGCTTGCGCCCGCTGGATTTTGAGTCCAGTGCGTCTACCAATTTCACCACGCCCCCTTTGGGTGCGGCAGGGAACGGATTATAAAGGCAAGGGCGGGCCTGGTCAAGCAGGAGTTTTGCCAGCAGGAGTTTTGCCGGAAATCTCCGCAAGCAGGCTGCGCCACAGGCCGCCGCCGCCCACGGGCTGGTTTTCGATGCGGGTGACGGGGAGAATGTCGATGAGGCAGTTGCTGAGAAAAACTTCTTCGGCCCGCAGCAGTTCGTCGCGGCGGATGGGGGTTTCGCGCACAGCGAGGCCCATTTTATGCGCCGCAGCCAGCACTTGGCGGCGCATGATGCCCGCCAGCACCAGTTCGCCGGCGGGGGGTGTGAGGAGTTCGCCGTCGTGCACGATGAACAGGTTGCTGGTGGCGCCTTCGAGAACCTCGTCCTGGGCGCTGAGGAACAGTGCCTCGCGCGCGCCTTTTTGCCGGGCATGGTTGGCGGCGTAGAGGCAATCGGCGTAGTTGCCGCGCTTCATCTGCGGCAGGTGGGAGAGGGGGTTGACGCGGCGGTTGGGAGCGAAGACGCAGGCCGCTCCGGTTTCGCGTTCCGGGTTGCCGGGCTCCTCGTAGGGAAAAGTGAGGATGACGAAGCGCGCCGCCTTGGTGGGCGGGTAGTCCAGGCCCTCGAAACTGCCGCGGGTCAGGGTGAGGCGGATGCGTGAAACCGGCGCGGTCAGGCGCGGCAGGGTGCGTTCCAGGGCGCTTTCGATGCGCTTGCGGTCGCAGGGAAAATCAAGCAGGCGGGCGGATAGCTCCAGGCGGTCGAGATGTTCGTTGACCAGCAGCAGTTTGCGCTCGCGGGCCTTGAGGGTTTCGAACAGGGTCTCGCCGTAGAGAAAGCCGCCGTCGTCCACCGGCAGGCGTGCTTCGCCGGGTTCGAGAAATCCGCCATCGATGTTGACGATCATTGCTACCCCTCCAGGGCCTTGCGCAGGGCCGCGCCTTTGGCGAGACATTCTTCCCATTCGCGGGCCGGGTCCGAATCGGCGACGATGCCCGCGCCCGTCTGGTAGCTGAGGTGTGCGCCGCAGCGCTGAAACGTGCGGATCAGGATGTTCCAGTCCATGTCGCCGGTGGCGCTGATGTAGCCGGCACTGCCCGTGTAGGTGCCGCGGCCGACGGGTTCGAGCTCCTCGATGATCTCCATGCAGCGTTTCTTGGGCACCCCGGTGATGGTGCCGCCGGGAAACATGGCGCGCAGCAGGGCGAAGGGACCGCAATCCTCGCGCACCAGGCCGCGCACGTTGGAGACGATATGGGTGACGTGGGAGTAGCGCTCGAGCACCATGAATTCATCCACTTCGACGCTGCCGGCGGTGCAAACCTTGCCGAGATCGTTGCGCTCGAGATCGAGAAGCATGACGTGCTCGGCGCGTTCCTTGGGATGGTCGAGCAACTCGCGGCCGAGCACCGCGTCTTCCGGAGGAGTATACCCGCGCGGACGGGTTCCCGCAATCGGGCGGGTTTCGGCGAGACGTCCGCGCAGCGAAACCAAACGCTCGGGGGAGGAGGAGATGATTTCCACCTCGGGCGTGCGCAGGTAGCAGGCAAAGGGCGAGGGATTGACCCGGCGCAGGCGGGCGTAGAGGTCGGTGCCCGGCTCGTCGCTCAAGCCGTCGAAGCGGCAGGAGAGATTGGCTTGATAGATGTCGCCCGCGGCGATGTACTCCTTGGCGCGCTCCACCCGCGCCATGAACGCCTCGCGGCTGAGCACCGGGGTGAGGCTGGGGGGCACGGCCGGTCGCGGCGCGGGCAGGGGAGAGGCGAGGGCCGCCTCGATCCTCGGCACCAGGGCGTCAAGGTCAAAGTCCGCGTCGAGGGACGCCAGGGTCATGCATCGCTCCGCGTGATCGTAGACCGCCACGGTGTCGACCCAGCTCAGCCACAGGGCGGGCAGGGGCAGGTCGCGCCGGGCGCGACGCGGCAGATCCTCGATCCACCAGGCGAGGTCATATCCCAGATAGCCGAAAAAGCCGCCGGGGAAGTGCGGCGTCGCGGCGTCGCGGGGGATGCGCCGCGCGGCGAGCACCTCCTCCAGACGCACGAAGGGATCGCCCGGCAGAGGCGTGGCTTGCCCGTCGGCGATCTGCATCAGCCCTCGCGCGTCGAGGCGAAACGCATCGCGCACCCGCAGGGGCAGGATGCTGAAGCGTCCGGTGCGCGGCGTGGGGTTGAGGCTTTCGAGAAAACCCGGACCCCGTGGGCAGAGATGCAGGTAGAGGGGCAGGGGGTCGAAAAAATCGAGGGGCAGAGTCAAAAAAGTCGGCGTCATGAACCGCTGGAATTCTCATGGATTGGGTGATGCAGCCGGCAAGATACCCGAAATTTTTGAGGATGCCAAGGAGACACCGGGCGGCGGGCGAAAAAAAGTTTTCGTTTGCCGCTCTTTTTCTTTTACCATTGGCCTTCCATCTTTTTTCCCAAGGAGCCGTACACCATGTCGAGTACCTTCGGTACGCTGTTCAGAGTTTCCACCTTCGGCGAATCCCACGGCGAGGGCGTCGGCGTGATCGTCGACGGCTGCCCGCCGGGTATGGAACTGCGCGCCGCGGACATCCAGGCGCAACTGGACCGTCGGCGTCCCGGTCAGAGCAAAATGGCCACGGACCGTCAGGAGGCCGACCGGGTGCGGATTCTCTCCGGCGTGGAATTCGACAAAACCCTGGGCACCCCCATCGGCCTGCTGGTCGCCAACAAGGATCAGCGGCCCGGCGATTACGGCGAGATGAGCCAGGTGCCGCGCCCCTCTCATGCCGATTACACCTATCAGATGAAGTACGGCATCCGCGCCTCCAGCGGCGGCGGACGTTCGAGCGCCCGCGAAACCATCGGCCGAGTGGCGGCGGGCGCGGTGGCGGAAAAATACCTGCGGGAAACTTTCGGGATCGAAATCGTCGCTTGGGTGAGCGCGGTGGGCGGCGTCGAGGCTCCGGACATCGACAGCACCCAGGTGAGCCGCATGGCGGTGGATGCCAACCCGGTGCGCTGCCCGGATGCGGCGGCCGCCGCGGCCATGGAGGCCGAGATTCTGCAGGTGCGCAAGGAACAGGATTCGGTGGGCGGCGTGGTCAGCTGCGTGTGTCGCAAGGTGCCGGCGGGACTGGGTGAGCCGGTGTTCGACAAGCTCGAAGCCCTGCTGGCCCAAGCGATGCTGTCGCTGCCGGCGAGCAAAGGGTTCGAGATCGGCTCGGGCTTTGCCGGGGCGCGCATGCGCGGCTCGGTGCACAACGATCCCTTCGTGCGCAAGGGCGAGCGCCTCGGCACCCTGACCAACTACAGCGGCGGGGTGCAGGGCGGCATCAGCAACGGCGAGGCGGTCCTGTTCCGCGTGGCGTTCAAGCCGGTGGCGACCATCGGCCTGGCGCAGACCACGGTGGACATGGACGGTCGCGAGGTGGTGCTGGAGGCCAAGGGGCGCCATGATCCCTGCGTGGTGCCGCGCGCGGTGCCCATCGTCGAGGCCATGACGGCGCTGGTGCTCATGGATCTGCTGCTGCGGCAGCGGGCGCGACGGGGCCCGATTTGAGTTCCCTGGCCGAGCGGCTTTCGCCGGCGCGGCTGGTGCTGCTGCTGTGCGTGGCGGAAATCCTCAGCATGACCGGTTTTGCCACCTATCCGGCGCTGCTGCCGGTGATGCAGGCGCACTGGAGTCTGAACAATTCCCAAGCGGGATTGGTCAGCGGGGTCTTTTTCGCCGGGTACATGGTCGCCACGCCCTTTCTCGTCGGCCTGACGGATCGCATCGACACCCGCCGCATCTATCTGCTCGCCACCTCGCTGGCCCTGGTCGGCAGCCTGGGGTTCGCCCTGCTGGCCGAGGGGCTGCTCTCCGCCATGTTCTTTCAGGCCCTGGTCGGCGCCGGACTGGCCGGCACCTACATGCCGGGCCTGCGGTTGCTGACGGAGCATTTTCGCGGCGCCACCCCCAGCCGGGGGGTGGCCTTTTATACCGCCACCTTCGGCCTGGGCACCACCGGCTCGCTGCTGCTCGCCGGGGCGCTGGAGCCCCTGGGCTGGCATTGGGCGTTCGCCGCCGCCGCGATTGGCCCCGCCATCGCCGGGCCCCTGGTGTTTTTGAGTTTTCCGGCGCGGCCGCCCCAGACCAGCGGTGCGCCGCCCGGTCTGTTGTTCGATTTTCGCCCGGTGCTACGCAACCGCGAGGCCATGGGCTATATTCTCGGCTATGCCGCTCACTGCTGGGAGTTGTTCGGTCTGCGCTCCTGGCTGCCGGCCTTTTTCGCCTTCAGCCTGGGACTGTCCGCCACCCAGGGCGGCTTCTGGTTCGGCGCCGCGGCGCTCGCCGCCTGGGTCAATCTCATCGGGCCGCTGGCCAGCATCTTCGGCAACGAAGTCGCCGTGCGCCGCGGCCGCAAGCCCGTGGTGTTGGCCACCATGGCCGCCTCGGGCACCCTGGCCTGTCTGGTCGGTTTTAGCGCGCCCCTGCCGATGCTCATCGTCTTTCCCCTGGTGACCCTGTATTTTCTGTTGGTCATGGGCGATTCGGCGGCCCTCACCGCCGGCCTGGTCGCCGCCGCCGAACCCGGGCGCAAGGGCGCGGCCATGGCCCTGCATTCCCTCATGGGTTTCGGCGCCGGTTTTCTCGCGCCCCTCGCCTTCGGTCTGGTGCTGGACTTGGCGGGCGGCAACGAATCGGTGACGGCCTGGGGGTTGGCCTACGCGGCGCTGGGCGTCTGGTCGCTGCTCGCGGTGGGCGCGGCCCTGTTGCGGCGGGCACGCCCCGTGCCGTGAAGGACAGGCCAATTCTCCTATCCCCTCGGTTTGACAATCGCTCCGCGTCAATTACAGTCACTTGCAGGCAACGCTTTTCCTGGGAGGTCTTTTATGATGGCATCGAACGATATTTGGTGGTTGGGTCGAGGTGAGGAGGAAATTTCGCTGTTGCCGGTCATGGCCAATCGCCACGGACTGGTGGCGGGGGCGACGGGGACCGGCAAGACCGTGACCCTGCGTGCCTTGGCCGAATCGTTCAGTGACGGCGGGGTGCCGGTGTTTCTGGCCGACGCCAAGGGCGATCTCACGGGTCTGGCCCTGCCGGGCGGCGACCATCCCAAGGTGCGCGAGCGCGTGCAAGGCATGGAATTGGGCGATTTTGCCTTTCGCGGCTACCCCGTGGCCTTCTGGGATCTCTACGGCAGCGCCGGGCATCCGGTGCGCGCCACGGTCTCCGAAATGGGCCCGCAGCTGCTGGGGCGCATCCTGGGGCTCAACGACACGCAGAGCGGCGTGCTCAATCTGATCTTCCGCGTGGCCGACGACCAGGGATTGCTGCTGCTCGATCTCAAGGATCTGCAAGCCATGGCCGCCTTTGTCGGTGAAAACGCCGCGCAGTTTCGCACCCGCTACGGCAATGTCTCGACGGCCAGCATCGGCGCCATCCAGCGTGCGCTGCTGGCCTTGGGCGACCAGGGCGGCGCGGGTTTTTTCGGCGAGCCGGCGCTGGATCTCGATGACCTGCTGAAAACCTCGGCCGATGGGCGCGGCATCATCAACATCCTTGCCGCCGAGCGGCTGATGCGCTCGCCGCAGCTCTACGCCACCTTCCTGCTGTGGCTTCTGGCGGAGCTCTTCGAGCGGCTGCCGGAGGTGGGCGACCCGCCCAAGCCCAAGCTGATTTTTGTTTTCGACGAGGCCCACCTGTTGTTCAACGACACGCCGCCCGCCCTGGTCAGTCAGATCGAGCAGGTGGTGCGCCTGATTCGCTCCAAGGGGGTGGGCGTTTATTTCGTGACGCAGAATCCCACGGATCTGCCCGACTCGGTCCTCGGCCAGCTCGGCCTGCGCATCCAGCACGCCCTGCGCGCCTTTACCCCGCGTGATCAGAAGGCGGTGCGGGTGGCCGCGCAGACGTTTCGCCCCAACCCGGCGCTCAATGTCGAACAGGCCATCACCGAGTTGGGCGTGGGCGAGGCGCTGGTTTCCCTGCTCGACGCACGCGGCACGCCGACGCCGGTGCAGCGGACCCTGATCCGCCCGCCGCGCAGCCGCATGCAACCCCTGAGCCCCACGGAACAAATCGCGGTGATTGCCGCCTCGCCCTTTGCCGGGCGCTACGAAAAAGCCATCGACCGCGAATCGGCCCACGAAGTGCTGCTGGCTCGCGCCTCCCAGCAACCGGTGCTGGAGAAGGCCGCGCCACGTGCCGCCGCGCCGCGCGCTCGGCAGGGTGACGACGTGGTGAGCGCCCTGGCCAAGAGCGCGGCGCGTTCCATCGGCAGCAACATCGGCCGCCAGGTGGTGCGCGGCGTGCTCGGGGCGCTGTTCGGCGGAAAGCGTTGATGAAAGCATCCGTTTCCGCGCCCGGAGCCTCGAAAAAGGAGATCTTCGGCTGGGCGATGTTCGATTTCGCCAACCAAGCCTACACCCTGCTCATCATCACCGTGATCTACGGTGATCTGTTTACCCGCATCATCGTCGGCGATGCCGAAAGCGGCTACCGTTTGGGCAATCTGCTGTGGAGCCTGGCCCTGTCCCTGAGCTACCTGCTGGTGGTGCTCACCGGTCCGGTGTGCGGGGCGATCATGGATTTCTCCGCGACGCGCAAGCGCTTTCTCTTTGCCAGTTACCTGGTGACGGTGATCGCTACCTCCCTGCTGTACTTCGTGGCGCCGGGCTATGTGTTGCTCGGCGTGCTGTTGCTGATTGTGTCCAACTACGCCTATGCCATCGGCGAATCCTTCATCGCCAGCTTTCTCCCCGATCTGGGCCGCCCCGAGGATCTGGGCAAGATTTCCGGTTTCGGCTGGGCCCTGGGCTATGTCGGGGGGCTGGTGGCGACGGCCTTCGCCCTGCTGTTTCTCGGCGCGGTGAGCGAGGAAAATTTCGCGCGCATCCGCTGGGTCGGACCCTTCGCCGGAGCGTTTTTCCTGTTGGCGGCCATCCCCACTTTTCTCTGGCTCAAGGAGCGCGGGCGCCCGCGCCGCCTGAAAAATTCGCGCAACTATCTGGCCCTGGGGATGCGCCGGGTGTGGCGCACCTGCAAAAGTCTTGCGGACTATCGCGACCTGGCGATTCTCATGGGCTCGATTTTCTTCGCCATGTGCGGCATCTCCATCATCATCGCCTTTACCTTCATCTACGGCGCCCAGGTGATCCGCTGGGATGAACCGGTACGGGTGCTGATGTTCGTGGTGGTGCAGATCACCGCCACCCTGGGCGCGCTGATCTTCGGTTTTATTCAGGATCACGTCGGGGCCAAATTGACCTACGCCCTGACGTTGGGGCTCTGGATGCTGGCCATCACCCTGATCTATCTGACGCCGCAACTGGCGGTTTGGGCGCGGGAGAGTCTGGGGCTGAACTGGCAGGCGCAGTACATCTTTCTGGTGGTGGGGGTGCTGGCCGGCACCTGCCTGGGCTCGACCCAGTCGGCGGGGCGCGCCCTGGTGGGGCTCTTCTCGCCCCGGAGCAAGGCGGCCGAGCTGTTCGGTTTCTGGGGGCTGGTGAGCAAGGCCGCGGCCATTGTCGGTCTGTTGGGCCTGGGTTTGTTGCAGATGGCCTTCGGCCTGCAGGCCTCGATTTTGTTCTGCATCCTGCTCTTCGGCCTGGCGCTGCTGGTGGTGCTGAGGGTCGATGAAGGGCGTGGGCGAGGTCGCGCAAGACCCTATCGGCCGGGACGTTGAATGGGGCACGGATTCTATCACGGAAAGGGCAGGGCATGAGTTCATTCAAGGATCATTTTTCCGCGACCGCCGACCAATACCGGGTCTTTCGTCCGACCTATCCCGCCGCCTTGTTCGAGTGGCTGGCGCGGATCGCCCCGGCGCGCGAGACGGCCCTCGATTGCGGGTGCGGCAACGGGCAGGCGGCCGTGCTCCTCGCGCCGCACTTCAAGACCGTATTCGCCGTCGATCCAAGCCGCGAGCAGATTCTCAACGCCATGCCCCGGGACAATGTCGACTACCGCGTCGCGCCGGCGGAAGTCACCGGGCTGGCGGACGGCAGCATCGACCTGGCGGTGGCGGGGCAGGCCCTGCACTGGTTCGACTTCGAGCGCTTCTATGCCGAGTTGCGTCGGGTGACGCGGCCCACGGGGGGAATCTTCGCCGCCTTTACCTATGGCCTCATCCAGTTGGGTGGGGCGGTCGACGAGGTCATCGGCCAATTTTATCACGACCTGCTGGCGGACTACTGGCCGCCGGAGCGCCGTCACGTGGACAGCGGCTACCAGTCCCTGCCCTTTCCCTTCCCCGAGATGGCCGCCCCCTCCTTCGCGCTGGTTGAAACCTGGGATGTGGAGCGTTTGGTCGGCTATCTGACCACTTGGTCCGCCGTCAAGGAGTACCGGCAACGCACGGGCACCGATCCGGTGCCGGCGGTTGCCGAGGACCTGTTTCGCGCCTGGGGCGAGGGGCCGGAGCGAGAAGTGCGCTGGCCCCTGGCGCTGCGGGTGGGGCGGGTGAATTGATCCGGCGGGCGCTTTTTGTCCTGCGCGGCAAGTTGGAATCCCCCGCGGCTCGGCTAGACTAATCGCTGTTGAGGCATTGGTGGTCATGGGGCGTCCTCATGACCTTTTTCTCTCGTACCGTTGCGCATCACCGAAAGTCTGGCAAATTTATAGAAAATCGTTCTATTTTCTTTTGCGTTTGTCCAGGGGTTTTCTCAATTCCATGACCCGCCGCGACATCATTCTGCAGATTCTTGTTGAAGCGTCCGGAAAAGATCCCGAGACCGCCGAAACTTTGTTCAGCGCCATGCTGGCCGAGGACCTGATCAGCAATGTCGATCTGACGGAAGAGTTCGCCGACGCCGAGGCGCAGCGCATGTTGGGCGATTTTCGCGCGGAATTGCCCGGCATTCGCCGCTGGCTGTGCGAGGCGGGTCTTCTGGATAATTGCGGGCACGCCTGACAACGCCCCCTTCCCGGCCTCCCTCGGGTTTCCTCTGCCGAACCTTCCCCTTAGCCCTGTGCCTTTCCCGACCCATTGCTTTGCCGTCGTGCCTCTGGCATAGTCCATCCGCGGGAGGACCGACATGAACAGGACTCTGGACCTACGTTCCTTGCTGGCGGGCGGATTCCTGGTGCTGCTGCTGGCCATGGGCATCGGGCGCTTTGCCTATACGCCGCTATTGCCGCCAATGATGAGTCAGTATGGCTTCGGCGCGGAGGAGGTGGGGCTGCTGGCCTCGCTGAACTATCTCGGCTATCTGGTCGGCGCCTTCCTGGCGGCGGCCCTGTGTCGCGCCCTGGGCGAGCGCAACCTGCTGGCGTTGGGGCTGGCGCTATCGGCGGCAACCACGGCGGCGGCCGGGCTGTCCCTGGATTTTTCTTGGGTGGGCGCGGCACGCTTGCTGTCAGGGCTGGCCAGTGCCTTTTGTTTTGTCGCCGCTTCGGGGGTCGTGCTCACCGCCTTGGCGCGCGAAGGGCGCGACGGCTTGGCCGGGCTGTTTTATGGCGGAGTGGGGTGCGGCATCGTATTGTCCGGTTTGTTGGCCGTGCCCCTGGTGGAGCGCTTCGGCGCCGCCGGTTCCTGGCTTGTGCTGGGACTGTTGAGCGCCCTGCTGGCCGCCTGCGCCTGGCGGTTGCTGAGCGCGGGCTGCGCCGAGCGGCGGCCCCAGGGCGGCGGGGCGTCTTTCCCCTTGCCGCGCCACGGCCGGTTCGTGCGCCTGGTGGCCGCCTATGGACTGGAAGGGTTCGGCTATATCATCACCGGCACCTTTTTGGTGGCCGCCGCCCGCACCACCTTTGATTCCGGAGGCGCCGCCAGCGTGTGGATTCTGGCCGGCTGCGCCGCGGTTCCCTCGGCCTATCTCTGGTCGCTGGCGGCACGCCGCCACGGGGCCTTGCGTCCGCTGATCCTGGCCCACGGAATGCAAGCCGTCGGCATTGCCTTGCCGGTGTTTTTTCCGCAACCCGCCGGTGTGATCCTCGGCGCGCTCCTCTTCGGTGCCACCTTCATGGGCATCGTCGGCCTGTCCCTGTCCCTGGGCGGCAACCTGCTGCCCGCCGCCCGCGGCCGGGTCATCGGCCTGATGACCGGGGTCTACGGCATCGGCCAGATCATCGGTCCCTCGCTTGCCGGCATGCTGGCCGCGCGCACCGGCAGTTTCGACCTGTCCCTGCTCATTGCCGCGGCGGCGGTCTGCGCGGGCGGCTTGTTGCTAATGCCCGACGCCCTGTCTGCCCGGAGCGAATCTTCTAGCAGGGCCGGTGGTTTATGATGGCAAAAAGAACCCTGTGGCATTAGAATGACCGCGCTTTTCACCACGGGTTCCGGCGTCGCCGAGGGGCGCTTCGTGGCGCTGACCCAACTCTTATCCCCAAAGGAGATTCGCATGCGGCACATCGTCATCCTCGCCCTGTCTGTATTTTTTTACACAACCACCGCGGGTGCCCAGGCCCAACCCGAGCCGCGCGCCCTGGCGGCGGAACTGTTGACCATCAACAACGTGCAGCAGAATGTCGAGCGCGTGTTCGCGCAGGTCAAGCAGATTCAGATCCAACAATTGGAGAGCCTCGAATTGCCGCCGGAGCGTGCCGAGGAGGCCGAGCAACTGCAGGAGAAGCTTCTGGCGGTGCTGGGTGAGGAACTGAGCTGGGAGAGCATGAAGGAGGAGTACATCGCGGCCTATACCGAGGTGTTCACGCCCGAGGAATTGCAGGCCCTGCTTGATTTCAGCCGCAGCGAGGCGGGACGCGGCATCAATGCCAAGATGCCGCGGCTCATGGAAAAAACCATGCAGATCGGGCAACGGCGCGCCCAACAGGCGTTGCCGCGCATGCAGGAGATCCTGAACGATTTCTTTGCCGACGAATCCGCCGACCAAGACCAACGCTGACCTTCCTGCGGGAGCCGGCGGTTCGTTGCCGGCTCCCGTCCTTCGCCCTTTATCTCGCCCGTCTGTTTGAAGAATATTCCACAGCACCTACAGGATTTTCCACACTTTCCGCGTTCCGCCGGATTTCTTCCCTAAACTGAAGTTCGAGTGATTTTCAGGTCTTGAGCGAATCGGGACGGATTGGCACAAAAACTGATAGGAATAGTTCCGCGCGGGCTGGTCCGTGATTGTTCATCCCTTCCCGCCGCAAGATCAAATCCTGATCCCTGACGTTGATGAAGAAAGGCTGTGGCTGCATGAAATCGCGCATGATCGTATCGGCTCTGGTTCTGGTGGCGGCGGTGGCCGTGGGAAGTACCCTGTTTGGGCAGCGTGCCCCGGACGCGGCGGCGGTGGCCGAACTCAAGGTGGACAACCTGACCTGCGGCGCCTGCGTCGGGCGGGTGCGAACGGCCGCCGGCGCCTTGGACGGCGTGGCCTCCGTCGAGGTCGATGTGGCGACGGGCAGCAGCCGGGTGGCGTTTGACCCCACGCGCGTCGATGGCGGGCGGATCGCCGCGGCCGTGACCGCGGCCGGTTACCCCGCGCAGTTGGTCAATGTCCTGGATCGCGGGGAAATCCAGGCGCGAGAGCAGGCGCACAATGAACTGGCCCTGCGCTACGTCGGCCAGATCGGTGAGCGGCTGGTGTCGCGCGAGGAATTTGCCGAACATCTCGCCCGGCTCTCCAACGGCTACCCGCAGGGCCTGGTCCCGGCGGGACTCGATGCCTGGGCCTGGCAGGAGCTGGTGCAGCGCGAACTGCTGCTGGGTGATGCCGCTGCGCACCAGGTCGATGTGGGCGATGAAGACCTGGCGCGGGAGTTGGAAAAAATGCGCCAGGCCATGCCTGGCTTCGATGCCCTGGTCGCGGCGCGTTTCGGCAGCGTGGCAGCCTACGAGCAGCGCCTCAGGGCCGATCTGGTGATCGCCCGTCACGTGGAACAGAACCTGGCCAAGGGCGAGGCCGATGCGCGCCAACGCCAACAACTGGTCGAGCGCCGTTTGCGGGACGTGGCGACCCGGGTTCCGGTGACGGTATTCGACGCGGGGCTTAAGGCGCGCCTGAGCGGGCAGGGCGGCTGCGGCGGGTGTTGCTGAGACAGGTTGCGCCCTACAGGGTTTTTCGGCAGGCAAGAAATTTAACTCGCACATAAACAGGAGTTGCAAGGATGACCGATCGTCAGGAAAAGAAAGCCCAGTTTGAACATCAGACAAGCAGCAAGCGGCCGCTGATCCTGGGTGTCGCCCTGGTTTTGGCCGTGGCGCTGGCCGCCGCGGCCTGGGGACTGTTCGGCGGCGCGGGCGGGTATCCCGCCGTCAGCGCCAAGGATGGCGTGGTCGCCATCCCCGCATCCCAGGTCAGCGACGGCAAGGCGCATTTCTTCAGTTATCGCGACGGCGCCACCACCATCAATTTTTTCGTGCTCAAGAGCAATGACGGCGTGATTCGCGCGGCGTTCGACACCTGCGACGTCTGTTACCGGGACAAGAAGGGCTATCGCCAGGAAGGCGATGTGATGGTGTGCAACGCCTGCGACCAGCGCTTCGCCTCGGACCGGATCAACGAAGTCAAGGGTGGCTGCAATCCGGCGCCCCTGGAGCGGGTGGTGCGCGACGGGCAGGTGCTGATTCCTGTGGCGGCCCTGCAATCCGGTTCCTGGTATTTCGCCGCGGCACGCTGAACGGATGACCCATGACTCTTAAAACCATTGCCCTGAATAATCTGCGCCGGCGCAAGGCGCGCATGGCCTTTCTCGTCATCGGCCTGCTGGTCGGCATCGCCACGGTGGTGACCCTGGTGTCCCTCACCGAGGCCCTGACCATGGAAACCGAGCACAAACTCGACCAGTTCGGCGCCAACATTCTCATCACGCCGCGCAGCGACGATCTGGCCATCTCCTACGGCGGCATTACCGTGGGCGATGTCGCCATGCAGTACGAACCGATCCGCGAGGCGGACTTGCCCCTGATCCGTACCATTCCCGAGCGGCGCAACATCGCCGCCGTGGCGCCCAAGGTGCTGGGCGCGGTGCGGGTCGGCGAGCAGCGCGTGGTGCTCATGGGCGTGGATCGCGAGGTGGAATTCGCTCTCAAGCGCTGGTGGGTGATCGACGGCCGGCCCGTGGCCGCCGACGACGAACTGGTCGCCGGCAGCGAGGTGGCCGCCGCCCTGGATCTGCGCATGGGACAACAGCTTGAAATCAACGGCCGCACCTTTACCCTGGTCGGCCTGCTGCAGCCCACCGGAGCGCAGGACGACCGCATGCTCATCGGATCCCTGGGGATGGCGCAGCAACTGCTCGGCAAGCAGGACAATATCTCCCTGGTGGAAGTGGCCGCCCTGTGCGCCGACTGCCCGGTGGAGGAGATCGTCGAGCAGATTGCCCAGGTGCTGCCCTACACGCGGGTCATCGCCATGCAGCAGGTGGTCAAGAGCCGCATGCACGCCCTCGATCAGTTCCGCCTGCTGTCTCTGAGCGTCGCCGGGGTGGTGGTGTTCATCGGCGCCCTGGTGGTGTTCGTCACCATGATGGGCTCGGTCAACGAGCGCACCCGCGAGATCGGCATCTTTCGCGCCCTGGGCTTTCGCCGCGGCCACGTGGTCGGCCTGATCCTGCTTGAAGCCTTCATTGTAAGTCTCGTGGCGGGCATCCTCGGCTACCTCTCGGGAATCGGGGCGACCCGTGCCCTGTTGCCGTTTCTCGCCACGGAGCACCCGCACTTCGAATGGAGCGCCCTGCTCATGGGCGGCTCGATCCTGCTGGCGGTGGCGGTAGGCGCCCTGGCCTCCCTCTACCCGGCCCTGCACGCCAGCCGCATGGACCCGACGGAAGCTTTGCGGGCTCTTTGAGCGACGAAGGCCGGGAATACCCTTTGGGGACGCAGATCACATCTGATCAAACGGATCACAGCGGATCGGGCGGAAAATGCCGAATTTATCGGTATTGATTCTAATCCGCGTTCATCCTGAAAATCCGCGTCCCCTGCCTGGGTTTGTCGGGTTTTGACCAATGACCAAGGACCAATGACAAAGGACAGCCTTTCATGCCTTTTATCGAAATTACCGGTTTGACCAAGATTTACGAAAGCGATGCCGATCGCGTCGAGGCCCTGCGCGGTGTTGATCTGCGGGTTGAGGAAGGGGCGTTTCTCGGCGTGATGGGGCAGTCGGGCTCGGGGAAGAGCACCTTTCTCAGCATCCTCGGCGGCTTGGCGCATCCCACCGCCGGCAAGGTGAGCGTCGACGGCATCGACCTCTACGCCCTCTCCGGCGAGAAGCTGGCGGATTTTCGGCGCGAGTACCTGGGGTTCGTGTTTCAGTCCTTCAATCTGATTCCCTATCTGACCGCCCTGGAAAACGTCATGCTGCCCCTGGCGGTGAAGAAGATGCCCGCTGCGCAAAAGCGCGCCCAAGCCCTGGAGGTGCTCGAGCGGGTGGGGCTGGGCGGCCGTGCGGCGCATCTGCCCTCGCAGCTTTCGGGCGGCGAGCAGGAACGCGTCGCCGTGGCGCGCGCCCTGGTCAACCGTCCGCCGCTGCTGCTCGCCGACGAGCCGACGGGCAGCCTCGATACCGCCACCAGCGAGGAAATCATGGAACTGCTCACCCGCCTCAACCAGGAGGGGCAGACCATCGTCATGGTGACTCACAACGAGGAAAACCGCCGCTATTTCCATCGCATGGTGCAACTGCGCGACGGCCTGGTGGTGGCGGACGAGAGCCTGCGCCGCGTCGCGACCTCGAGCGCGGCCTGAGAAGGGAGCATCCGTGGTTCTGCTGTTTCTGCTGACTCTGGCCGGTGTCTCTTACCTGATTTTGGGGGAGATGGAAAAGCGCGAGCAGACGCGCCTGGCGGGCGCCGACGCCCAGTGTCGCTGCGGTTGCGGGCAAGCGGTGTCGCGCGACTGGCTGGTGTGTCCTTCCTGCGCCCAGCTGCTGCGGGTCAGCTGCGCTTTCTGCGGGCGGCTCAAGGCGCGCCTGCTGCGGTACTGTCCCCATTGCGGCAGTGACAGTGGGGAGGGCTGGGCATGAAACGGCTGACGGGCATGCTGGTTTTCGGCGGGGTGGTGGTGGCGGTGGTTTTGGCCTATAACACCTGGCTGTTCTGCTGGGGCCGCTGCACCCTGGAAAACCTCACGCGCCTGAGCCTGCCGGGGGGACTGCTGCTGGCGGGCAACGGCATCGCCCTCGCGGTGCTGCTGTTTCTCAAGGCGCGCCCGCCAGTGCTGCCGCGCTGTCGCTGCGGAGCCTTCATCGAGGCGGACTGGCGCTTCTGCGGCCATTGCGGCAGCAACCTCGACAAATCCTGAAAATCACCGAAATTCGCCCTGTTTTCTCGGCTTGACAGGTCGGCGGCGGTTTGATTAGGCTAGGGCAACTTTCCCTCGACAGGATGCCCGCGCCCCATGACCGTTGCCGCCCTGATACCCGCTCGTTACGCCTCCACCCGTTTTCCCGGCAAACCCCTCGTCGACATCCTCGGCAAGCCCATGATCCAGCGCGTTTACGAGCGCGTCGCGCTGGCCGCGGGCATCGACCAGGTGATCGTCGCCACCGATGACCGGCGCATTTTCGATGCCGTGCGTGGGTTCGGCGGCGAAGTCGCCATGACGCGCGAGGACCATCCCACCGGCACCGATCGCCTGGCCGAGGTGGCGGCGCGCATCGACGCGGAGCTGGTGGTCAATGTGCAGGGCGACGAGCCGCTCATCGATCCGCGCATGATCGAACTGGCCGTTGAGCCGCTGCGGCGCGATCCGAGCATCCTCATGGGCACTCTCAAGACGCCCATCGCCTCGCTGGAGGAATTCCTCAATCCCAACGTGGTCAAGGTGGTGACCGATCGCGAGGGCTTCGCCCTGTACTTCTCCCGCGCGCCCATCCCCCATCCCCGGGATTTTTCCGCCGATCTGGCCGCGCATTTGGTCGAGGTCGCCCCCTGCAAACACGTTGGGCTCTACGTCTACCGTCGTGAATTTCTTCTGCGTTATCCGCACCTGCCCGCGACGCCCCTGGAAAATCTGGAAAAGCTTGAGCAGTTGCGCGCCCTGGAGCACGGCTTTCGCATTCGCGTGGTCGAAACCGCCTTGACGTCCCTGGGAGTGGATACGCCCGAGGATCTGGAACGGGTGCGCCGGACCCTGCAAGATGCCTGAGCGCGTGCTTCGCGCCGTCCTCGTCGCCCCCGCTGAAATGGGGGTTTTCTTTTTGCGTTGCGCCGTGTAGAATCACCCCTTTGAGCCGTTCCGGACGGGGTGGCTGCTGAGGTTAACTTATTGAATTGACAACAAAGGGTGGGGCCGTTTCGGCTCCGCTCCATTCGCTCTAGGGTTAAAGGATTGTCCATGAAGACCAAGTTCCTGTTCATCACCGGCGGCGTTGTGTCGAGTCTCGGCAAGGGGCTGGCGGCGGCCTCCATCGGTTCGCTCATGGAGGCGCGCGGTCTGCAGGTCTCCATGCAGAAGATGGACCCCTACATCAACGTCGATCCCGGTACCATGAGCCCCTTTCAGCACGGCGAGGTGTTCGTTACCGACGACGGGGCGGAAACCGATCTCGACCTTGGTCACTACGAGCGCTTCACCACCGCCAATCTCAGCCGCAAATCGAACTTCACCACCGGTCAGGTGTACGATTCGGTGATCCGCAAGGAGCGCCGCGGCGACTACCTCGGCGGCACGGTGCAGGTCATTCCCCATATCACCAACGAGATCAAGCAGAAGATTCTCGAGAACGCCAAGGGCGCCGATGTCGCCATCGTCGAGGTCGGCGGTACCGTGGGCGATATCGAGTCGCTGCCCTTTCTTGAGGCGATTCGCCAGTTTCGCGCCGATCGCGGCGCGGACAACGTGCTCTACATTCACCTGACCCTGGTGCCCTACATCCCCACCGCCGGCGAGCTCAAGACCAAGCCGACCCAGCACAGCGTCAAGGAACTGCGCGAAATCGGCATTCAGCCCGATATCCTGCTGTGCCGCTGCGATCGCGAGATTCCTCGCGACATGAAGGCCAAGATCGCACTATTCTGCAACGTGCGCGAGGAGGCGGTCATCACCGCGCGCGACGTGGAAACCATCTACGAGGTGCCCATCGCCTATCATGAGCAGGGCCTCGACGAGCGCATCATCGAATGCCTCAACATCTGGACCAAGGCCCCCGATCTCTCGGCCTGGCAGCGTATCGTCAAGCGCATCAAGGAGCCGGCGCAGGAGACCTGCATCGCCATCGTCGGCAAGTACGTGGAACTCAAGGAGAGCTACAAGTCCCTCTCCGAGGCGCTGATTCACGGGGGCATCGCCAACGACTGCCGGGTGCTGCTCAAATACGTCGATTCCGAGGCGCTGGAGCGCCACGGCGTGGGCGAGGTGTTCGACGGCGTGGACGGCATCCTGGTCCCCGGCGGTTTCGGCGAGCGCGGCAGCGAGGGCAAGATCGCCGCCATCCGCCATGCCCGCGAGCACAGTATTCCGTTTTTCGGCATCTGCCTGGGAATGCAGATGGCGGTGGTGGAGTTTGCGCGCCACGTCTGCGGGTTGGAGGATGCCTACTCCACCGAGTTCCGCGAGGAAGCCAAAAACCCCATCATCCACATCATGGAGTTGCAGAAGAAAATCACCCGCAAGGGCGGCACCATGCGCCTGGGCGCTTACGACTGCGTGCTCGGCGAGGGCACGCTGGCGCAGCGCATCTACGGCAAGAAAGAGATCAGCGAGCGCCACCGCCACCGCTTCGAATTCAACAACGCCTATCGCCAGAAACTCGAAAAGTGCGGCCTGGTGCTCTCCGGCAACAATCCCGATGCCGATCTGGTGGAAATCATCGAGCTGAGCGGCCATCCCTGGTTTCTGGCCTGCCAGTTTCATCCCGAATTCCGCTCGCGCCCCATGGACCCCCATCCCCTGTTCGAGTCCTTTGTCGGCGCCTGCCTGAAGCAGCGCGAGGTATCCTGAGATGAAGGTGCGTGAGATTTCCGTCGGCAATGTGACCTTCGGCGGCAACCGGCCCCTGGTGCTCATCGCCGGGCCCTGTGTCATCGAGGAGCAGGGTCTGACCCTGCGCATCGCCGAATATCTGAAGAAATTGACCACCGAGTTGGGCATCGGCCTGGTGTTCAAGGCCTCCTTCGACAAGGCCAACCGCACTTCCATCGGCTCCTTTCGCGGCCCGGGCATGGAGGAAGGATTGGAAATCCTGGCCAAGGTCAAGCGCGAGCTGGATGTGCCCGTGGTTTCCGACGTCCACGACCTCAGCCAGATCCCGGCGGCGGCCGAGGTGCTCGACATTCTGCAGATTCCCGCCTTTCTCTCGCGCCAGACCGATCTGCTGCTCGCCGCCGCGTGCACCGGCAAGGTGGTCAACGTCAAGAAGGGCCAGTTCCTCGCGCCCTGGGACATGGCCAACGCCGTGAAAAAGATCGAGCAGGCCGGCAATTCCCAAGTATTGCTCACCGAGCGCGGCGCAAGCTTCGGCTACAACAATCTGGTGGTCGACATGCGCTCCCTGGTGATCATGCGCGAGACCGGCTGTCCGGTGGTCTTTGATGCAACCCACGCGGTGCAGTTGCCGGGCGGTGCCGGGACCAGCTCCGGCGGCCAGCGCCAGTATGTCGGAGCCCTGTCACGGGCGGCGGTGGCGGTGGGCATCGACGCCCTGTTCTGGGAGGTTCACGAAAATCCCGACCTGGCGCTGTGCGACGGCCCCAACAGCCTGCGCCTCGACCAACTGCCGGCCATGCTGCGTGAGATTCTGGTCATCGACCGCCTGATCAAGGAGCGCAACTGATATGTCTTCGATTCTCGCTACGGCACGCCAGGTGCTCGCCGTCGAGGCCGACGCCGTCCGGGCGCTGATGGAGCGCCTCGACGAGCGCTTCGAACGGGCGGTGGAAATGGTTTTGGCCTGCCAGGGGAGGGTGGTGATCACCGGCATGGGCAAGTCGGGCCTGATCTGCCAGAAGATCGCCTCCACCATGGCCTCCACCGGGACTCCGGCCCTGTTTCTGCACCCTGCCGAAGGGATTCACGGCGATCTCGGCATGCTCATGAAGGGCGATGTGGTCATCGCCATTTCCAATTCGGGGGAAACCGAGGAGATTGCCCGTATCCTGCCGGTCATCAAACGCATGGGCCTGCCGCTCATCGCCATGACCGGCAATATCCGCAGCACCCTGGGGCGCGCCGGCGACGTGACCCTGGATATTTCCGTTAAGGAAGAAGCCTGTCCCCTGGGGTTGGCGCCTACCGCCAGCACCACGGCGACGCTGGCCATGGGCGATGCCCTGGCGGTGGCGCTGCTCGAACGGCGCGGCTTTCGCGAGGAGGATTTCGCCCTGTTTCACCCGGGCGGCGCCCTGGGCAAGAAGCTGCTGTTGCGCGTCGAGGACATGATGCATAGCGGCTCGGCCATTCCCCTGGTGGGCGAAAACACTCTGCTCAAGGAAGCGCTCTTCGAGATCACCAGCAAGAAGCTCGGCGTGACCGGGGTGGTGGATGGGCAGGGTAATCTGGTGGGCGTGTTCACCGACGGCGACCTGCGGCGACGCATCGAAGGCGGTTTCGACATCCTCAACGCGCCCATCGGCACCATCATGAGCGCCAACCCCAAGCGCATCCTGCGCTCCAATCTGGCCGCCAAGGCCCTGCAGCGCATGGAGGAGCACTCCATCACCTCGCTGTTCGTGTTTGAGTCCGACGAAAGCCGGGTGCCGGTCGGGATCATTCACATCCACGATCTGCTCAAGGCGGGAGTGGCCTGATGCAGGAGCGCTGCCGCAAGATTCGCCTGCTGCTTCTCGATGTGGACGGTGTGCTCACCGACGGCCGCATCATCTATGACAACCAAGGCGTGGAAACCAAGGCCTTCGACGTCAAGGACGGCCATGGCCTCAAGCTGGTGCAGCGCGCCGGCATTCAGGTGGGCATCATTACCGGGCGTAGCTCCCAGGTGGTGGCCCATCGTGCCGCCGAACTCGACATCGCCATCGTCCACCAGGGGGCCAAGGACAAGCTCCTGCCCTATGAGAGGATTCTGGCCGATTTGGGCCTGCGCGACGAGGAAGTGGCCTACGTCGGCGATGACGTGATCGACCTGCCCGTTTTGCGCCGGGTCGGCCTGGCCGTGACGGTGGCGGACGCCGTCGAGGACATCAAGCCCTATGTGCATTACGTGACCCGCCGCCCCGGCGGACGCGGCGCGGTGCGAGAAGTCTGCGATCTCATCCTCAAGCAATCCGACCGTTGGGACGGGGTGACGTCGCGCTATTTTCCGGCGGCGGCAGGTTGATCCGGATTGGTTTACAAATTCCGTGCCAAGCTGAAGATTCCTTCTTTACAGTCCCCAAAGGCCGGTGCTAGACTGGTCAGCGCTGTATGATTAAGGGTTTCCAAACGCGCCGTGTGTTGGTGCTGGCCATCATCCTGCTGCTGGTGCTGCTGGCGGTGTTGGTTCTGCGTAATCTGCCGCGTGGCCGGGCCCTGCAAGAGGTGGTCGAGACCTTGCGCGAGGCCGATCTCGCCTTGCAGGCCTTCGAGTACACCGAAACCCGCGACGGGCGGCGTCAGTGGACCGTCGAGGGGGATTCCGCCGGCTTTCATCAGCAGCGCAACGAGGCCCTCATCGAAATGCCCAGGGTCTTTTTTTACGACGAGAGCGGCGAGCGCGCCGAGCTGACCCTGACCGCGCAGCACGGGCGCATCGACGTGGATGCCCGCCGCCTGTGGGTGTGGGGCGAGGTGGTGGTGAAGGGTGCGGACGCGTATACCCTTTTCACGCAAAGTCTTGAGTACGATGACGCCGGCAAGCTTGCCCGCACCGACGAGCCGGTGCGGATTCTGTCCGACGCTTTCGAGATCCACGGGCACGGCCTGCGTCTGGATGTCACATCCCGGCGGGTCGAAATCCCGGCCGACGTTCGGGCAACCCTGAGTTCCGGAGCCGCGCAGGTCAAGCCATGAATCGCATTTTTCTGATTTTTCTGGGACTGCTTGGGTCCTTGGCGCTGTTGTTGGAGCCGGTCTGGGCGGCAACGGCGAACCAGGCGCCCATCCAGGTCACCTCCGAGCGCATGGAAGGATTGAGTGCGCCGCGGCGCGTCCTGTTCAGCGGCAACGTGGTGGCGACCCAAGACGATGTCGTGATCTATGCCGACCAGATGACGGTCTTTTTCGCCGAGGGCACTCAGGAGGTCTCGCGCATCCTGGCCCAGGGCCGCGTGCGCATCGTGCAGGGCGACCGGGTCGCCACGGGAGAGCAGGGTGTGTTTCACCGTGACCAGGAGATGGTCGTGCTGACCGGAAACCCGCGCGTTCACCAAGGCAAGGACTCCGTCGAGGGCGATGAAATCACGGTTTACCTGCGCGAGGAGCGCAGCCTGGTGAAAAGCCGCGAAGGCGCGCCGGTGCGGGCCATTTTCCATCCGCGGGAGAGCAGCCCGTGAGCCATGTGCTGCGGGCGCAGGGGCTGTGCAAGGCCTACAAGGGCCGCCAGGTGGTGCGCGAGGTGGACCTGGAACTGAGTTCAGGCCAGGTCATCGGGTTGCTCGGACCCAACGGCGCCGGAAAAACCACCTCCTTTTACATGGTGGTCGGACTGACCCGCCCGGATCAGGGGCGAATTTTTTTCGACGAGCGCGACATCACCGACTGGCCCATGTACCAACGCGCCCGATCGGGGATTTCCTATTTGCCCCAGGAACCGTCGATTTTTCGCAAACTGACCGTCGAGGACAACCTGCTGGCGATTCTTGAAACCCTCGGCCTGAGTCCGGCTGAGCGCCGCGGTCGCTGCGATCAGCTGCTGGAAGAGTTCGGTGTCACGCATATTGCCCGCAGCATGGGCTATGCCCTGTCGGGGGGCGAGCGGCGCCGGGTTGAAATCGCCCGCGCCCTGGTGCTCGATCCGGCGTTCATTCTTCTGGATGAGCCCTTCGCCGGCATCGATCCCATCGCGGTGCTCGACATTCAGAAAACCATCGCCCAACTCTTGGCGCGCGGCATCGGCATCCTGATTTCGGACCATAATGTGCGTGAAACGCTGGGCGTCTGCGATCTGGCCTACATCCTGAGCGAAGGACGCATTCTCGAAAAAGGCTCGCCGGCGCAAATCGCCGCCAGTCCGCTGGCGCGGGAAGTCTATCTGGGAGATAAGTTTTCCCTCTGAGCGGCCCAAACATGCCGTTGGGGATTCAGATTTTTTCTGGTCTTTGTCGGCGAAACAGGTTTAAATGGCTCTAAAAATCAAGGAAGTCGTCGGGTAGCAATTATGGCTCTGGAAATCCGCCAACAACTGAAACTGAGCCAGCAACTGGTGATGACGCCCCAGTTGCAACAGGCCATCAAGCTCCTGCAACTCTCACGCATGGAACTGATCGACCTAGTGCAGCAGGAGCTGGAGGAAAACCCCATTCTCGACGAGGGCCAGGAAATCGTCGAGGAGCGGGACGGTGCCGAGGAACCCACCGTCGCCACCCAGGAGAGCGGCGAGAGCGAGAGCTTCGACGAGATCCAGGAGGTCAAGGGCGACAAGGAAGGGCTCAACGACATTGACTGGCAGACCTACCTGGAGGGCTACAATCTTGGCGGCTCGGTGGCCGATGCCTACGAAGAGGATGACGATCGCCCCTCCTATGAAAATCTGCTGACCAAGAAAGGCACCCTTACCGATCATCTCATGTGGCAGCTCAACCTGTCGCGTCTCGACGATCAGACCCGGCGGGCGGCCGCCGAGATCATCGGCAATCTGGATGAGGATGGATTCTTCAAGGCGACTTTCGAGGAGGTCGCCGCCGCCACCGGCACCACGGTCGGGCAGGTTGGGAAAGCTCTGTCGTTGGTGCAGGAATTCGATCCCACCGGCGTCGCCGCGCGCAATCTCCAGGAATGCCTGCTGGTGCAGGTGCGGATGTTGGGCATGGGCGGAACCCTGGTGGAAGCCCTGCTGCGCGATCACATTCAGGATTTGGAAAACCGCCGCTACCCGGCCATTGCCAAGGCTCTCGGCGTGAGCCTCGACGAGGTGCTGGAGGCCACGCGCATCATCTCCAACCTCGATCCCCGGCCCGGTCGCCAGTACAATCAGGAAGACGTCCAGTACATCACCGCCGACATTTTCGTCTACAAGATCGGCGATGAGTTCGTCGTCGTGCTCAACGACGAGGGGCTGCCTAGCCTGCGCATCAATGCCTTCTATCGCCAGGCCATGACCAACGAGTCGCTGGTCGACGCCAAGGCGGGCGAGTACATCCAGGAAAAACTGCGCAGCGCGGTCTGGCTGATCAAGAGCATCCATCAGCGTCAGCGCACCATTTACAAGGTCACCAAGAGCATCGTCAAGTTTCAGCGCGAGTTCTTCGAGAAGGGCATCGACTATCTCAAGCCCCTGGTGTTGCGCGATGTCGCCGAGGACATCGAGATGCATGAATCGACCATCAGCCGCGTGACCACCAACAAATACGTGCAGACTCCGCAGGGTCTCTACGAGCTGAAGTTTTTCTTCAACAGCGGCATCAATACCACCGGCGGCGACGCCATCGCCTCGGAAAGCGTCAAGAGCCGCATTCGTGACCTGATCGCCGGGGAAAATCCCAAAAAGCCCTACTCGGATCGCAAGATCGTCGAGATCCTGGAGAAGGACAACATAAACATCGCCCGACGCACCGTGACCAAATATCGTGAAATGCTCGGCATCGGCTCATCCACCGAGCGCAAGCGGCTTTTTTGATCCTCGTGGACCATCGGTGCCTTGTTGAGCGCGGCATCGTTTTGATGAACCCGCTCAAGCGCGCTATACTTGAATTCAAGCGATATCCCGGCAGTGACCGGGATAGTTTATAAAATCAGGAGGTATTGTATGCAGATTGCCGTGACCTTCAGGCATATGGAAGCCAGTGACCCCCTTCGTGCTTATGCCGAGGAGAAACTGGAGCGGGTGAAAAAGTACATCGATGAACCCATCGATGCCCAGGTTGTGCTGAGCGTGGAGAAAAAAATCCGTCACCGTGCCGAGGTGGCGCTGGTCGCCAAGGGCATCACCATCAAGGGCACGGAAGAGACCAACGACATGTACGCCGCCGTCGACGCCGTGGTCGACAAGATCGAGCGTCAGCTCAAGCGCTACAAGGAAAAGATCAAGAACCACAAGCCCGCCGCCGGTCGCGAGCGTCAGGTGCAAAAGACCGTGTTCGCCGCCGAGAGCATCGACGAGGGCCGCGGCGAGCCGTCCATCATCCGCAGCCACAGCTTTCCCGTGAAACCCATGTCCGTCGAGGAAGCGGTGATGCAGATGGACCTGCTCAACAAGGAGTTCCTGGTCTTCACCGATGACGAGTCTGAAGCGATCAACGTGGTTTACCGGCGCAAGGACGGCAACTACGGTCTGATCATTCCGCAAACATCCTGATCGCGACAACTTTTCCGCACATGGAGGGGGGAGGAACCTCAAGCTTCTTCCCCCCTCCTATTTTCCCAAAGACGGGGAAGCTCTGGTACCTATGAAAATCTCCGAATTGCTTGATCCCGGCGCGGTCGTCGCCGAACTCAGAGCAACCGACAAGAATGCCCTGCTCGAAGAACTGACGGTCGCCTTGGCCAACGTGGAAACAGGATTGGACCGCGCCCTGGTCGTGGACGTGCTCAAGGAGCGTGAACGCCTTGGCAGCACTGGCATCGGCGAGGGCGTGGCGATTCCCCACGGCAAGCTCAAGAACATCGACCATCTTATGCTGTCTTTTGGGCGCAGCCGCTCGGGCATTGATTTCGATGCCATGGACGGCCGGCCGGCCCATCTGTTTTTTCTCCTGATCGCTCCGGAAGATTCCGTGGGGGTGCATCTCAAAACCCTGGCGCGCATTTCCAAGCTGCTGAAAAACGCCCAGGTGCGCCAACGGTTGCTCCAGGCCGCGGATGCGGGGGATTTGTTCCGGATCATCAGCGAAGAGGAAGATCAACTCTGATTTCGAGATCCCAAATTCATGGCGGAAATCAGTATCCAAGAACTGCTCGGCGAGGAGGAAGCCGGTCTTGACCTGGAACTGCTCGCCGGCGAAGCCGGGCTGGGCAAGAAGGTCAGCGTGCCGCGCATTCAGAAGCCCGGCCTGGCGCTGGCGGGTTACACGACCAATCTTCATCCTGACCGCATCCAGGTTCTGGGCTCCACCGAACTGACCTATCTCGCGCAACTGCCGCTGGACAAGGCGCGGCTCAATCTGGAGCAGCTCTGCGCCCTCGACATGTCCTGCATGATCATCACCAAGGGTCAGAATCCGCCCGAGTTGTTGATTCAGGAGGCGGCGCTTCGCGGCATTCCCCTGCTGCGCACCCATCATCAGAGTTCTGTTTTCATTTCCCTCATCACCAAATTTCTTGAGGAGCGGCTGCTGCCCTCCACCATCGTTCACGGCGTGTTGGTGGATGTGTTGGGCGTCGGCGTTCTGCTGACCGGCAAGAGCGGCATCGGCAAGAGCGAATGCGCCCTGGATCTGATTCTGCGCGGGCACCGCCTGGTGGCCGACGATGTGGTGCGGGTGAGATCCAAGCTGCCCGCGGTGCTGTTCGGCGAGGGCATGGATCTGCTGCATCATCACATGGAAATCCGCGGATTGGGCATCATCAACATCAAGCATCTATTCGGCGTCGCCGCCATTCGCGAACGCAAGAAGATCGACCTGGTGATTGAACTGGTGCAATGGCAGGATGGCCAGGAGTATGATCGCCTGGGGCTGGAGGAGGAGACCACCAGCCTGCTGGGCATGGAACTGCCGCTGCAACGGGTGCCGGTGCGGCCTGGGCGCAATATCACCACCCTGGTCGAGGTGGCGGCGCGCAATCGCCTGCTCAAGGAAATGGGCTATCACAGCGCCCGGGAGTTTCAGGACCGCCTGGAACAGCGCATGGCGGAAACCGCCCGGCTGCATTCGCACACCATTATCGGAGACAATCTCGAATGAGCCGCAAACGGGTGCTGATCCTCACCGGACTCTCGGGCTCGGGCAAATCCAGCGCGGCCCGCGTTCTGGAGGATGAGGGTTTCTTCGTGGTGGACAATCTGCCCCTGGCGCTGCTGCCGCGTTTTTTGCAGCTGACCGAGCAGGGGGTGCGCTTCACGCCTGACGTTGCGGTGGTTATCGACATCCGCAATCGCGATTTTCTCGCCGATTACGAAACGACCCTCCAGCAGGTGCGCGAGGAGGGCTATCCCGTCGAAATTCTCTTCTTCGAAGCCAATGACGAGGCGCTGATCCGCCGCTATTCGGAAACCCGCCGCCGCCATCCCCTGGCGCGCCAGGAGGGCGTGCCCGAGGGGATTGCCCGCGAACGCCAGCTGATGGCCGGTTTCAAGCGGCTGGCGACGGTGGTCTTCGACACCTCGGGACTGACCGTGCATGGCCTGCGCGATCAGGTGCTGGAAACGGTGCTGGGGCGCAGCAGCAAAATGCCGCTGGTCGTCAAGGTGCAGTCTTTTGGCTTTCGCTACGGGCTGCCCATCGAGTCGGATCTGGTCTTTGATGTGCGCTTCTTGCCCAATCCCCATTTCATCGAGGAATTGCGGCCGCTCACCGGGCTTAATTCCGAGGTGCGTGAATATGTGGTCCAGCAACCGGCCTGCCGCGATTTTCTCGCCAAATTTCAAGATATGCTCAAATTTCTTCTGCCCTATTACCGGCAGGAGGGGAAAAGCTACCTGACGCTTTCCATCGGTTGCACCGGCGGGCGTCATCGCAGCGTGTCCCTGGCGGAAGAGTTGCGGCCGTTTCTGGCCGGTCAGGGGTTCGTCGTTGAAATCAGTCATCGGGACATCGACAAGGGGTAAATCATGATCGGACTGGTGATCGCCAGCCATGCGGGGTTGGCGCGCGAATTGTTGCTGGCCGCGGAAATGATCGTCGGCCCCATCGAGCAGGCCCAGGCGGTGGGCATCGAGCGTGACGACAGCGTCGAGAAAGTCCGTGGCGCCATTGCCGAGGCCATCGCGGCGGTCAAGGACGGCGAGGACGGCGTGCTGATCCTGACCGACCTATTCGGCGGCACTCCGGCCAATCTCAGCATTTCCTTTCTCGACCCGCCGCGCGTGGAAGTGCTCACCGGGGTAAATCTGCCCATGGTGCTGAAATTTTTCAACAGTCGCGACGATCTCAACGTGACGGAACTGGCCGGCATGATCAAGGCCTACGGCCAGCAGAGCATGGCGCTCGCCAGCGAGTTTCTCGAGCGCTGACCAACGGTTTTGCTTGATATTCCATGACCCCGATGACATCAGGATTGCAAGGCGATGGGCATAGTTCTGGCGCGGATCGATAATCGATTGATTCACGGACAGGTGCTGGAGGCGTGGATTCCCTTCACCCATGCCAATTGCATCGTGGTGGCCAACGACGAACTGGCCCGTCCGTCCCTGCGGCGCGCCATGATGGAGGCGGCGGTCCCGCGCAGCATCAAGGTGGTCATCGGCAACGTCGAGGAAATCAGCCGCCTTTTTGCGAATCCGGCGTTTGACAAGGAGCGGGTGCTGCTGCTTTTCGCCACCTCCGCCGACGCCTTGCGTGCCCATCGCCGCGGGATCGGGTTCAAGGAATTGAACCTCGGCAACATGCATGAGGGGCAGGGCAAGTATCAGCTGTCCTGCACCATTCATCTGGATGAGGAAGACGTCAAAAACCTCAGCTGTCTTGAACTCGAGGGGGTCGAGATCGTTTCGCGCTGCATTCCGGCCGATCGGGGGCAGCATTGGAAGAAGCTGATTCGCAACATGCCCGGTTGACATGACCCTGAGTGTTTTCTTCATGGGCGGCCTGGCGGGGTTGCTGCTGGGCCTGGATCGCACCGCGGCCGGCCAGTTCATGCTGGCCCGTCCGGTGGTGGCCGGACCGTTGACCGGGTGGCTGGTCGGCGATCCCCTCGTCGGTCTGCAGGTCGGCGCGCTGGTCGAGCTGCTCTGGCTCGGCCGCCTGCCGGTGGGAGCGGCGATTCCGCCCGACGATACGCAGGTTGCCGTGGCGGGAACGGTGCTCGCCGTGGCGGCCGGCCACTACTATGCCCTGGAAGGAATGCTGCTGATTCTCCTGAGTGTCCTGGTGGCCATGCCCCTGGGCAAGATCGGGCAGATTTTCGACCGTTTGGCGCGCAGCCGCAATTCGCGCCTGGTGCGGCAGGCCGAGGCCGACGTGACAGCGGGGCGCACGGCGGCGCTGGAGCGCCGGCATCTGCGAGGTCTGATCCATTTTGCCGCGGCGGCGCTGGGAACCTACGTCCTCATCGTTGTTCCCGGCTGGCTGGTGGTGAGATTCGCCGGCGAGCGCCTCCTGCCGGCTCTCGACGGCATGGACGGCTGGCTGCTGCTGGCTTTTCCCCTGGTCGGTACGGCGACCCTGCTAGGAACCATCAATGTCAGCCGGTCCCTGACCCTCTTCGCCGCATCCTTTACCACGGTGCTGCTGTTGTTGTGGCTGCTATGAAGGCGGGGACGGCTCGTCGCAAACTGCCTTTCCGGGTGCTTGCGCGCATGCTTGGGCGCTCCTTTTTTCTGCAAGCCAGCTGGAGTTTCGAGCGCATGCAGAGCCTGGGCGCCCTCTACGTCCTGGCGCCCGCCCTGCGTTTTCTGTATCGGGGCCAGGATCTCGAAGAAGCGTTTCGTCGTCACCTAGTCTATTTCAATACCCATCCCTACATGGCGCCGCCGCTGCTCGGCGCCGTGACGGCCCTGGAGGAAGAGCAGGCGCAGGGCGCAGACTGCGCCATCAGCGCCGTGGAATTTCGCGACATGGTCATGGCACCCCTTGCCGCTATTGGCGATGCGCTGTTCTGGGGAGGGCTGCGACCCCTGGCGGCGGTCATCGCCCTGTTTTTTGCCTTCAAGGGATCCTTGTTGGCACCGCTGGTGTTTCTGGTGTTGTTCAATCTGCCGCATCTCTGGTTTCGCTGCGCCGGACTCTGGCGCGGCTATTCCAGGGGCCTGCGCCTGGTCGAGACCCTTCAGCGGCTGCGGTTGCCCGACTGGGCGCTGCGTGCCAAGGAAGCAACGGTGGTGCTGCTCGGCGGGCTGTGCGCCTATCTGACCCTGGTCTGCCTGAAGCAAGAGGAAATTGCCGCCGGCTGGGGACTGCTGTTTTTTCCCCTGGTGGTGCTGCTCGGCTGGCTGGCGCGCAAGGGGGTGTCCAACCTGCTGTTGATTCTCGCGACCCTGGCCGTGTTGCTGCTGGCCGGGCTCATTGTATGAAGACGAAGGGAGATCCATGATCAGCAAGGATTTCATCATCCGCAACCGGCTGGGGCTGCACGCCCGCGCCGCGGCGCAACTGGTGCAGACGGCCAACCGCTTTCGTGCCGACGTGACGGTGAGCAAGGACGGCATGGACGTCAACGGCAAGAGCATCATGGGTATCTTGATGCTGGCGGCGGCCCAGGGAACCTCGATCAAGGTGAGTGTTGACGGCGAGGATGCCGACGAGGCCATGGAGACGATCGGAAGGCTTATCGATGACGGATTCGGAGAAAAGTAACCTCGCTCCCGATACCTTTCTGGTGGGGCTCGGCGTTTCGCCCGGGATCGCGATCGGCGAGGTTTTTCTCTATAACCGCGCGCGCCAGACGCTTGCCGACTGGTATGTTCCGCAGGAACTGGTCGACGGCGAGGTGCGGCGGTTCCACGAGGCTCTCGACGAGTCCCGTCGCCAATTGCGCGAGGTCAAGGAGCGGGCCAGTTCGCCCGAACTGCGCGAGCACCTCTATATCATCGATACCCATCTGCTCATCCTCGAGGATGACATGCTGGTGCGGGACACCCTGGCGCTCATCGAGCAGGAACGGCTCAACGCCGAGAGCGCCCTGCGCCGCACCCTCGATACGTTCCGCCAGTTTTTCAACGCCATCGAGGATGAATATCTGCGCGAGCGGCGCAGCGATATCGATTCCGTCGGCGAGCGCCTGATGCGCAACCTGCTGGGGGAATGCCAGCGCAGCCTTGCGGAAATCGAACGCAAGGCGGTGGTGGTGGCCCATCAGGTTTCCCCGGCCGACACCATGCAGATGGATCGCAACAAGGTCATCGGCTTTGTCACCGATGTCGGCGGGCGCACCTCCCATACCGCCATTCTGGCCCGCTCCCTGGAAATTCCCGCCGTGGTCGGCCTGGAAAACATTAGCGCCCTGGCGCGTTCGCGCATGCCGATCATCATCGACGGCGGCGCCGGCACGGTGATTCTCAATCCGTCCGCGGAAACCTTCCGGGAGTACCTGCAAAAAAAACAGGCCTACGAATACCTGGAAAAGGAACTGCGCGCCTATCGGGACTTGCCGGCGCAAACCCTCGACGGCTTTTCCCTGACTTTGCGGGGCAACGTGGAGCTTGCCCGGGAAGTCCCCGCAGTCCTCGCGCAGGGCGGCGCCGGCGTCGGTCTGTTCCGCACCGAGTTTCTCTTTCTCAATCAGTCCCGGCCGCCTTCGGAAGAGGAGCAATTTCAGGTTTATCGCGACATTGTCCAGAAAATGATCCCCGAGCCCGTGACCATTCGCACGCTGGATGTGGGTGGAGACAAATTCGTGCCGGAGATCAGTCTGGCCGAGGAGGAAAATCCCGCCTTGGGGCTGCGCGCCGTGCGCTTTTCCCTCAAGGAACGCCGGTTGTTCAAGGAGCAGCTGCGCGCCATTCTGCGGGCCTCGGCCTACGGGCAGGTGCGTCTGATGTTTCCCATGATCAGCGGCGTGGGCGAGATCCGGGCGTGCAAGGAGTTGCTGGCGGAAGTGCGCGCCGAACTCGACCAGCGCGGTCAGACCCATGATCCGGACATGCCCGTCGGCATCATGATCGAGACGCCCTCGGCCGCCCTGATCGCCGACCTGCTGGCGCCAGAGGTGGACTTTTTCTCCGTCGGCACCAATGATCTCATTCAATACTGCCTGGCCGTTGATCGCGGCAACGAGCACGTGGCCTATCTCTATGAGCCTCTGCATCCGGCCATTTTGCGGGCGCTGAAAATGATCAGCGATGCGGGTCGCAAGGCCGGCATCGCGGTCGGCATGTGCGGCGAGATGGCCGCGGAGCCCATCTATACGCTGATTCTGCTCGGCTTGGGATTCAACGAACTTTCCATGAATGCCGCCTGCATCCCACGGGTCAAGCGGGTGATTCGTCAGGTGCGCCGCGCGGACGGCGAGGATTTGCTGCGCGAATTGCTCGGTCTGCCCACCGCCCAGGACGTGACCCGCTTTGTCGAGGCGCACCTGGCCCAACGGTTTCCCGAACTGTTCGCGCCCCTGCAGATCTAGAAAAACGCGAGCCTTCATTGACTTTTCCGGGCGATTTGCCTATTAATCTAGCTTCACCTCACATTGACCTCTTGCGCGTAAGGAGAGCGCTCCATGCCCATGACCGATTTTCTCTTCACCTCCGAGTCGGTGACGGAAGGCCACCCCGACAAGGTCGCCGATCAGGTTTCCGACAGCATTCTCGATGCCATTCTCACTCAGGATCCCAGGGCGCGCGTAGCCTGCGAGACCCTGGTGACCACCGGCATGGCGGTGATCGCCGGCGAAATCACCACCAGTGCCCGCATCGATTATCCCGACATCGTGCGTCAGGCGATTCGCGACATCGGCTATAACGATTCCGCCATGGGTTTTGACTGGGAAACCTGTGCCGTGCTGACCAGCATCGACCGTCAGTCGCCGGATATTTCCATGGGCGTCACCGAGGGCGAGGGGATGTACAAGGAGCAGGGCGCCGGCGATCAGGGCCTGATGTTCGGCTATGCCTGCAACGATACGCCTGAACTCATGCCCATGCCGATCATTTTCGCCCACCGCCTGACCAAGCGTCTGGCTGAAGTACGCAAGTCCGGGTTGCTGACCTTTCTGCGCCCTGACGGCAAGTCCCAGGTCTCCATCCAGTACATCAACGACAAGCCCATTCGCGTGGATGCCGTGGTGGTTTCCTCGCAGCATGCCCCCGAGGTCACCTATGAGACCCTGCGCGAGGGCATCATCGAAGAGGTCGTCAAGAAGGTGATTCCCGCCGAGTTGCTCGACGAGAAAACCAAGTATTTCATCAATCCCACCGGACGTTTCGTGGTCGG
Source organism: Geoalkalibacter sp. (assembly GCF_030604225.1). Classification (GTDB taxonomy): domain Bacteria; phylum Desulfobacterota; class Desulfuromonadia; order Desulfuromonadales; family Geoalkalibacteraceae; genus Geoalkalibacter. The sequence goes on along the minus strand of NZ_JAUVWH010000005.1, from coordinate 19,685 downwards.
TGGGCCCATGGGGGATTGCGGCCTGACCGGGCGCAAAATCATCGTCGATACCTATGGCGGCCAGGGGTCGCACGGCGGCGGCGCCTTCTCCGGCAAGGACCCGTCCAAGGTCGACCGCAGCGCCTCCTACATGGCCCGCTATATCGCCAAGAATGTGGTGGCCGCGGGCCTGGCGGACAAGTGCGAGGTCCAGCTTGCCTATGCCATCGGTGTCGCCGAACCCGTGTCGATCATGATCAATGCCTTCGGCACCGGCAGGATTGCCTCCAACGACATCGCCCGCGTGGTGCGCGAGGAATTCGACATGCGGCCGCGCGCCATCATCGAAGCCCTCGACCTGCTGCGTCCCATCTATCGCAAAACGGCCGCTTACGGTCACTTCGGCCGCAACGAGCCCGAATTCTCCTGGGAACGCACCGATCGCATCGACTCCCTGCGGCAGCGCGCGCGTCTTTAAGCCGTTTTCTTGCCGTGTCCCCCGTTGGCTTTGCTTCTGCCCGTTTCGGTTTGCCGAGACGGGCAGAAGCGTCAAGGAATCGCGTCGTGATCGAGGCGAGAGGGTGCTTCGAGCTTGACCTGTGAATTATCCGTCGTCATCCCCTTGCTTAACGAGGAGCAGGTGGTGCCCGCCCTGCTCGCGACCCTGGCCGCTCAGCAGGGGTGTGGTTTCGAGGTGATTTGCTGCGACGGAGGATCCCAGGATCAAACCCTCGGGTTGCTCGCGGCTGCCGCGCCGAACCAGCCCTTCGCCTTGCGGATTCTGCGCAGCGCCGCCGGACGGGGTCGACAGTTGAATGTCGGCGCGGCACAGGCGCGCGGCGAATATCTTCTGTTTCTTCACGTCGACAGTGTTTTTCTCGATCCCCATGCCTTCGCCCGGGGGCTGGCCGAATTGCGCGCCGCCATGGCGCGGCGGGGGAGCCATCGCGTCGCGGCCCGTTTTGCCTTGCGCTTCAGGCGCGAGCAAAGCGCGGGAGGCTGGGGGTATTACTTTTACGAGGAAAAAGCGCGCCTCAATCTGCCGGGTTGCATCCACGGCGACCAGGGGATGCTTCTGCCGCGGGTTTTTTTCGAGGAGATCGGCCCCTTCGACGACAGCCTCCCGCTTTTCGAGGACACAAGGCTTGCCGCGAGGGTGGCCGAGGTTGGCACCTGGCTGCTTTTGCCCGTGGATATTCATACCTCGGCGCGCCGCTTCGAGAAGGAGGGCTTGCGCGAGCGTCAGGTGCTCAATGCCTTGCTGATGAATTTTCACTCCATCGGCTGGAACGAGTTTCTGCACCGTGCTCCTGGAATCTATCGCTGCCAGGCGGTGACGCAGCGCCTTGACCTTCTGCCTTTTTTTCAATGCATCGCCGCGCTTTTGAACGAACTTGATTTCAAGGAACAAGATCGACTGTGGTTGGCCACCGGGCGCTACGTGCGCTCGCAGGCCTGGCAGGTACCCTTCGCCTTGGTTTCCCTGGTACGCTATGGTTTGCGTCGTTCTTCCCGGCTGAGCGGTTGGGGGGAGAATTTTTTTGATCTGTGGGAGCGCTGCACCGACCGTGGCTGGATAAACCGATTGAGCGCCACCCTGGTGCGCTGGTGGTTTCTGACCACCCTGGTCTTTCTGCGGCGGGGCCGAAGGCCGGTGGACGCCCCCGGCGGCTGATGATAGAATCAAAGTTGAAATAATTCGTACTTTAAGGAGGTTCCCATGCACGGCACGCTTAAATCGCTGGCGCTTTTGTTGGCGGTTCTGTTGACGGTTTCGGGGTGCACAACCTACAAGCGCCAGGAAGTCGGTTTCAGGATTCCGGCGGCCTATCCGAACATGCAGGTGATCGCCGGCGCCCAGATCGCGGCGGCGGCCTATGCGGATCAGAGGGCGGCGCGCGATGCCTTTGGCTTCGACATTGTCAGTGCCGGAATCCAGCCGGTTCAGGTGGTCATTGACAACCAGGGCCAAAGCGCCCTGCGCATCGTGCCCGAGCAGACCTTCCTGATTGATGATACGGGGCACTTGTGGAACATCCTGGACAGCCGCACGGCCTATGAGCGTGTGGAAAAAAGTTCCGAATATTCGCGCATTGCCCGCGGAGCCGGACGCGGCGGCATGCTTGGCGCGGCCGGTGGCGCCCTGGTGGGCGCGGCCATCGGTGTGCTCACGGGCGAAAACGTGGCCGCCGCGGCAGGCAAGGGCGCGGCGGTCGGCGGCGCCGGCGGCGCGGTTATCGGCGGCGGGCAGGAACTGGGCAGTGATGAAGCCGGGCGGGAGATCGCCCGCGATCTCGGCAACAAGGAATTGCGCAATCAACCCGTCGGGCCGGGCTTTCTCGGACGCGGCTTTCTGTTTTTCCCGGCCGAGGCCGGCAAGCCGACCCAGTTGCGGTTGCAGGTACGCGATGTCGACACCGGTGCCGTCTACACCGCCTCCTTCGGTCTTTAGGATCTTTCAAGTTTGGCTGAACTGTTGAACTTTTGAGAATAACCAGGTTGCAAATCATCTTCGCTTCGGCCTTGATTGGCATTCATCTGTTCGCGATGTCTGCCAATTGAGGCCTTCTTTTGGGATCGATCGTCCGACGTGCTTTCGGTTCGACACACAAGGAGTTTTCTGACATGAATAATGCCACCCCGTCCAACCAGGATTACCTCGTCAAAGACCTCGGCCTTGCCGCCTGGGGGCGCAAGGAAATGAATATCGCCGAAACGGAAATGCCCGGATTAATGGCGATCCGCGAGAAATTCGCCGCCGACCGCCCGTTGAAGGGAGCGCGCATCGCCGGCTCGCTGCACATGACCATCCAGACGGCGGTGCTCATCGAGACCCTCACGGCCTTGGGCGCCGAGGTGCGCTGGGCCTCGTGCAACATCTTCTCCACCCAGGACCACGCCGCGGCCGCCATCGCCGCAAGCGGCGTACCCGTGTTCGCCTACAAGGGTGAAACGCTCGAGGAATACTGGGATTACACACACCGCATCTTCGAGTGGGCGGATGGCGGCAGCGCCAACATGATTCTCGATGACGGCGGCGATGCCACACTGCTGCTGCACTTGGGCAGCCGCGCGGCGAACGATCCCTCCCTCATCGCCAATCCCACCTGTGAAGAGGAGGAATACCTCTTCGCCGCCATCCGCAAGCGCCTGGCCGCCGATGCCGGCTGGTACGCGCGGGTGGCGGCCAACATCCGCGGTGTCACCGAGGAAACCACCACTGGGGTGCATCGCCTCTACCAGATGCACAAGGAAGGGCGCCTCAAGTTTCCCGCCATCAACGTCAACGACTCGGTGACCAAGTCCAAGTTCGACAACATCTACGGCTGCCGTGAGTCGTTGGTGGACGGCATCAAGCGCGCCACCGACGTCATGATCGCCGGCAAGGTCGCGGTGATTTGTGGCTACGGCGAGGTCGGCAAGGGCTGCGCCCAGGCGATGCGCGGCCTGCAAGCCCAGGTGTGGGTGACGGAAATCGATCCCATTTGCGCCCTGCAAGCCGCCATGGAAGGCTACAAGGTGGTGACCATGGAATATGCCTGCGATAAGGCCGATATTTTCGTGACCACCACGGGCAACATCAACGTCATCACCCATGACCACATGGCGCGGATGAAGAACAATGCCATCGTTTGCAACATCGGCCATTTCGACAATGAAATCGAAGTGGCCGCCCTGCGTCGCTATACCTGGGAAAACATCAAGCCCCAGGTCGATCACATCATCTTTCCCGACGGCAAGCGCATCATCCTGCTCGCCGAGGGGCGCCTGGTCAACCTGGGCTGCGCGACCGGGCATCCCAGCTATGTGATGAGTTCCTCCTTCGCCAATCAGGTTCTGGCCCAGATCGAGCTGTGGACGCAACCCGAGAACTATCCCGTGGGCGTCTACATCCTGCCCAAGCACCTCGACGAGATGGTGGCGCGCCTGCAATTGACCAAGCTCGGCGCCATGCTCACCGAACTGACCGACGAGCAGGCCGCCTACATCGGCGTGCCCAAGCAAGGCCCCTACAAAAGCGATCACTACCGCTATTGATGTTTTCCGGCCAGGCAAATGCAAAAAGCCCCGTCGCTGCCGACGGGGCTTTTTGCATTTAGTCGTTAACAAAACTCAGGGTGCCGTGACGCGAAAGATCGCGCTTTGCTCACCGTCGGGGTTGACCACCTGCAATTCCAGGGAACGCGGCTCGCGGGTGACCGGATAGCGCAGGTAGCGCAGGGTGCGGCAGTCGAGGACCTGAACGAATTCGGTGCTGGGGCGCACGCCGGCTACCCCGCGGATGACCTCGCCGTTGACCAGCAGGCGCGAATTGAACTGGAAGTTGCGGCCGCTGATGATCAGTTCGTAGGAGTTGACCTGATCACTGCCCAGGGTGGCGGAATGGATTTCCGGCAGGCCGCTGACCTGCACGCCATGGGCGAGGGAGGACTTGCCGCCGGGATTGACCACCTGCACGCTGTGCATGCCGCTTTTGAGCGGCGGAAAGCTGAAAACGATCTGCTCGGCCGTGACCGAGGAGCTCGGCACCGCCGCCTGGTTGACCAGCACCTGGGCGTCGGACTGAAAGGCGCGTCCGCTGATGCGGATCTGGCGCTCATTCTCGTAAGAGCATTCATCCAGGCGGGTGGGGCTGAGGCCGCTGATCCAAGGCGGTGGCTCCACGAGGCGAAACAGCAGGCCGCGCGGCGAGGTGCCGACGCTGCCACGCACCAGCAGAAGGTAATCGCCTTCGGCAAGGGGCGGAACCCGCACCACCAGGCGCTGGTCCTCGCGCAATTCGGGCAGCAGGGTTTCGCTGCCGAACAGCACCTCCGCGTCGGCGGGAAAGGGGCCGCCGGTCAGGGTCAGCAAGGCTCCGGCTTCGGCGGTGGAAGGAGAAATGGAGCGGATTTCCAGGGCCGAAGCGCTAGGCGCGCACCAGACCAAAGGGGCGAGGCAAGCGATCAGCAGCAGGGTCGGGCGCAGGAATTTGGTCAGTGCGATTGCAGCTCTCATGCGTTTAAGTAAACCAGATTCGCCCACCAACTCAAGGAGCCGTGGATCAGTCCGCCTGTTCCCGCAGCAGCAGCCAGAGGCCAAGAAGCAAGAAGAGCAGGTTGACGCTCCAGGCGGCGAGAATCGGCGGCAGCAGGCCCGCATAACCCAGGGCCATGCTGACGGCGTGCAGGATGTGATAGCCGAAACCGATGACGAGGGTGACGGCGATGCCCAGGGCGATGCGTCCGCCGCGGCCCTTTTGCAGCGCGAAGGGAATGCCGATGAAGGCCATGATGAAGGTGGCCACCGGAGCGGCGAGGCGATTGTGCATATCGACGATCAGACGCCGGGGATTGTAGCCTTCCGCAGCGAGTTTCGTCGCGAGCCGCCGCAGTTGGCCGAAATTGAGCTCTTCGGCATCGTTGCGGGTGAGGCGAAAGTCCTCGGGTTTTTTATCCAACGCCAGCGCGCTGTCGGAAAGTTTCTGGCTGTCGAGCATCTGCCCGTCCTTGGCGGAAAAGTGGAAACGTTGAGCGGATTCGGCGGTCCACCGGCCCTCGCGGTAGACAGCGCGCGGTGCCTCCAGGCGCTCGACCAGGGAAAAATCCTCGCTGAAGCGAAAGACCGAAAGCCCTTGGAGTTCACCGGCATCGGGGTCGGCGAGGCGCACGTTGAGAATTTGGTCGCCTTCCCGCAACCAGAGGCGGTCTAGCTTGAAGACCACGGCCGCGCGGCCCTGCACGCGGGTGGCCCAGATTTCGTTGGTGGCCCTGACGCTCGGCGGCACCAGATTCTCGCTGATCAGCAGCATGGCCAGCGCGATCAGTCCCGCCGTGCCGAGCAAGGGGGCGGCGATGCGGATCAGGCTGACGCCGCCTGCCCACAAGGCCGTCAGTTCGCTGGTGCGCGAGAGTCCGCCGATGGTCATGAACACCGCCATGAGCATCGCCAGGGGACAGACCTGCACCAGGATCAGCGGCACCTTGGCGGCGAAATAGGTGAAGTAGACCTCCAGGGCGACGCGATTTTCCAGAAGGTCGTCGACTTTCTCAAAAAAATCCACCAGCAGATAGAGCCCCACGAAGGCGGCCAGGGCCAGGGCGAACACCTGGAAGAATTTGCCGAGGATGTAGCTGTTGATACGTTTCACCGCGGTCTCCTGCGGCGCAGCCAGAGGATCAGACGGCGACCCATGTCATCGAGGCGCTCGAACAGAGCCAGTTTCCTTTCCTGGGCCGTCATGCGCAGCAGCAAAATGCCCGCTACAAGAAACAGCAGGTTGGGCAGCCACATGGCCAGGGCCGGCGGCACCAGGCCTTCGCTGCCGAGGGTTTCGGCCAGGGAGAAGGTCAGATAGTAGGCGAGAAACACCGCCAACGCCAGGGCGAAGCCGCCCCCGCGACTGGAGCGCTGGGACTGGATGCCGAGGGGGATGCCGACCAGGGCGAACAGCAGGGGAGCCAGGGGCATGACCAGGCGCTGATGCTTCTCAACTTCATATTTGAGGCGCTGCCCGGCTTCGCTTCCGGCGATGGCTTGCTTCAGTTCGGCCAGGGACATTTCGCTCTCGCGCTTCTGGCGCTCGCGAAAACCGCGCAATTCCTTGCCGAGATCGAGCTGAATGTCATAGGTGTCGAAATCGATGATCTGGTAGATACTCTCACCACGGCGTTCCGCCTGGCGATGGATGGCGCCCTGTCGCAGGCGCAGGGTGAGGGTCAGGTTTTCCGCGTCGGAGATGGCGCGGCCGCTGCGCGCGACGATGACCGAGGGATCCTTGCCCACCCGCTCGTCGGAGATGAACAACCCCTGCATGGCGCCGCTGCGTTCGTCGATGGCGTTGGCGTAAAGCACCAACCCATCGAATTCATCGTTGAACACGCGCGGCGTCATGCCGACGGTGGCCCGGCCGTGGGCGATTTCGAACACCTGGTCACGAAAGGCCCGTTTGCCCTGCGGCTGGGCGTAGAAGGTCAGGGCGGCGGTGGCCGCGGAAACAACCAGGGCGAGAATGGCCACCGGGCGGGCCATGTCGTAGAGACTCACCCCCGAGGACTTGAGGGCGACGATTTCAGCATCGGCGGACAGCCGCCCAAAACCGAGCAGAACCCCGAGCAGAAAGGCAAGCGGCAGGGTCAGAACCAGAAAGGACGGCAGCAGGAAGGCAAAAAGCTTGAGGATGTCGAGCAGGGGCACACCCTTGTTGAGTACCAGCTCAACCAGCCGCAGCAAGCGGCCCATGAGCAGGACAAAGGTAAAGACCACCACTCCCAGCAGAAAGGGGGCGAGGGTTTCCCGGAAAAGATACTGATGGCGGCGGGCGAAGAGCATGGCGCGGGCCATCTTAGTCGAGTTGCCGGGGGTTGTAAACCGGCAAATGGGGCATTTTTCCCTTGCTCCGCGCCTTGAGCGCGTGCTATAGACTCGTGGTTATTCAAAACGCACGCCCCTGGAGATCTCCCTGGGTGCCGGTTCGTCCGGTCAGGGAGGGCAAGGAAGGGGGCGGAGGCCGACAACCCCACAAGGAGATGGAACCATGGCACAGATCAGCATGAAGCAACTGTTGGAAGCCGGCGTGCATTTCGGGCATCAGACCCGCCGCTGGAATCCCAAGATGAAGCCCTATATTTTCGGGGCGCGCAACGGCATCTACATCATCGACCTGCAGAAAACGGTGCGCTATTTCAAAAATGCCTATGCCTTTCTCAGCGAAACGGTGAAGAACGGCGACAAGGTTCTGTTCGTCGGGACCAAAAAGCAGGCCCAGGACGCCATTCAAGAAGAAGCGCTGCGCTGCGGCCAGTACTACGTGAATAACCGTTGGCTGGGAGGCATGCTCACCAACTTCGTCACCATCAAGGGCAGCATCGACCGTCTCAAGAAAATCGAAACCATGGCCGAGGACGGCACCTATGACCTGCTGACCAAGAAGGAAGTCCTTCAGCTTGAGCGTGAAAAAGACAAGCTGGAAAAAAGCCTGGGCGGCATCAAGCACATGACCAAGCTGCCCGGCGCCCTGTTCGTCATCGATCCCAAGAAAGAGTACATTGCCGTCAAGGAAGCACGCAAGCTTGGGATTCCCGTGGTTGCCGTCGTCGACACCAACTGCGATCCCGACGATATCGATTACATCATTCCCGGCAACGACGACGCGATTCGCGCCATTCGTCTGTTCGCCGCGCGCATGGCCGATGCCTGCGCCGACGGCCTGCAGGCGCGCGAAACCCAACTGCGTTCCGATGCCGAAGGCGGCGAGATTCAGACCGGCGAGGAGGCGGACGTCGCCGGATCCGCCGACGTTGACGCGGTTGAGCCGGCCGCCCAGGCCTGAGAGCTTTCTTTTTGGGTAAGGCATGAGGCGGTTTCTGTCCGGAAACCGCCTTTTGCCCGTCAAGACCTTTAAAAATATTCACAAAAATTCCGACGGCCGCGGCCGTCCATGAGTGGGAGGTAGACCCGTGAGTATTACTGCTTCGATGGTTTCCGAACTGCGCGAGAAAACCGGCGCGGGCATGATGGACTGCAAAAAGGCGCTGACCGAAGCGGCCGGCAACATGGAAGAGGCCATCGACATCCTGCGCAAGAAGGGTTTGTCCGCCGCCGCCAAGAAATCCGGCCGGGTGGCCGCCGAGGGTCTGGTGGTGGCCGCCGGCGAGGGTGAATGTGCCGCGCTGGTGGAAGTCAATGCCGAAACCGACTTCGTCGCCAAGAACGAAGCGTTCCAGAAATTCACCGCCGCGGTCGCCGAGGTGGTGCTGCGCGAGGCGCCCGCGGATGTCGAGGCCCTCAAGGCCCTGGCCTTTCCCGGCACCGGCCGCACCGTGGGCGAGGAACTGACCCATCAGATCGCCACCATCGGCGAGAACATGAACATTCGCCGTTTCGCGCGCTTTGCAGCCAAACCCGGCACCGTGGCCGCCTACATCCACGGCGCGGGCAAGATCGGCACCCTGGTGGAACTGCAAACCGAGAAGGGCGCCGCCGAGGACGTCAAGGCCCTGGCGCGTCAACTGGCCATGCACGTCGCCGCCGCCAGCCCCCAGTACCTGGTGCGTGCCGAGGTGCCCGCCGATGTGCTGGAGCGCGAGCGCGACATCATGAGCGTCAAGGCCAAGGAAAGCGGCAAGCCCGACAATATCATCCCCAAGATTGTCGAGGGCCAGCTCAACAAGTTCTACGGCGAAGTCTGCCTGACCGAGCAGGCCTATGTCATCGATCCCGACCAGAAAGTCGAGCAAGTGGTCAAGAACCTGGCCAAAACCCTCGGCACCGAGATCAAACTGACTCGTTTCGCCCGTTTCCAACTGGGCGAGGGTCTGGAGAAAAAAGCCGATGACTTCGCCGCCGAAGTGGCTGCCCTGACTAAGTAATCGTCGCTTGAACCCCCTGCCGAAAGGTGTGCGCATGGCTGCGTCAGACCCCACTTACCGTCGCGTTCTGCTGAAACTCAGCGGAGAAGCCCTGGCCGGAAGCCAGGGCTACGGGATCGATCCCGAGGTGCTGGCCGGTATCGCCGCCGAGGTGCGCGAGGTCATTGATCTCGGCATCCAGGTGGCTTTGGTGATCGGCGGCGGCAACATTTTTCGTGGCGTCGCCGCCGCCTCGCGCGGGATGGATCGCGCCAGCGCCGATTACATGGGGATGCTGGCCACGGTCATGAACAGCCTGGCCCTTCAGGATGCCCTGGAGCAGGCGGGGGTGGTGACGCGGGTGCTCTCGGCCATCGAAATGCGCGAAGTCGCCGAGCCGTACATCCGGCGGCGGGCCATTCGTCATCTGGAAAAGGGGCGGGTGGTGATTTTCGGCGCCGGAACCGGCAATCCCTATTTCACCACCGACACCGCGGCGAGCCTGCGCGCCATGGAAATCAACGCCCAGATCATTCTCAAGGCGACCAAGGTCGACGGCATCTACGATGTCGATCCGACCAAGAACAAGGATGCCGTCAAATTCTCCAGCCTGACCTATCTCGATGTCCTCAAGAAGGGTTTGCAGGTCATGGACGCGACGGCCACGTCGCTTTGCATGGATAACGATCTGCCCATCATGGTCTTTAACCTGACGGTGCCCGGCAACATCAAACGCGCCATCATGGGCGAAAACATCGGCACCATAGTCAAGGGAGGTTGACCCCATGTACGACGATATCATCAAGAAAACCCGCTCCGGCATGGAGAAGGCCATCGAGGCGCTCAAGGCCGACTTTGTCAAGGTGCGTACCGGCCGCGCCTCCACGGCTTTGCTTGACGACATCCGGGTCGATTACTACGGCAATCCGACCCCACTGAATCAGGTGGCGTCCCTCACCGTGCCCGAACCGCGCATGATCGCCATCCAGCCTTGGGAAAAAAACCTGATTTCCGCCATCGAAAAGGCCATCCTCAAATCGGATTTGGGGCTCAATCCCAGTTCCGACGGCCAGTTGGTGCGCATCGTCTTTCCGCCCCTCACCGAGGAGCGGCGCAAGGAGATGGTCAAGACGACCAAACGCATGGGCGAGGAGGCGAAGATCGCCATCCGCAACGCCCGGCGCGATGCCAACGAGGCATTGAAGAAGCTTGAAAAGAGCAAGGAGATTTCCGAGGATCAGCTCAAGCGCGGGGAAAAGGACGTGCAGGAATTTACCGATCAGTTCGTCAAGAAGGTCGACGATCTGGTTGCCGCCAAGGAAGCCGAGGTCATGGAAATCTAGACGGAACGGCGCACTTTTCGCCCGTTCCATTTATTCGCAAAGGAGACATGCACATGGCGTTCAAGATTACTCAGGATTGTATTGCCTGCGGCACCTGCGTGGACAGCTGTCCCGTCGGGGCCATCGTGGAAAAGGGCGAGAGCTTCGCCATCAGCGCCGATTGCACCGAGTGCGGCGCCTGCACGGACAGCTGCCCGGTCAACGCGATTGTGCAGTAAGCTTCGCCGCGGGACGCCCCTCTCGGGCGTCCCGCGGTCTTTATCCTCTCCCCAAAGCTCGCCGTGGTTCTTGTCTCCCGCCGCTTTTCATGCTAGCTTGTTAAACTCATTTCCATTGAAATCATTTTCTTTTTAGAGTTTTTCGGATGTCCCTACCCCGGCACCTGGCGATCATCATGGACGGAAATGGCCGATGGGCCCAGCAACGTGCCTTGCCGCGCATCCTGGGACACCGCCAAGGCGTCGAGGTGGTGCGCGACATCGTCGAGGAATGCTCGCGACTCGGTATCGGCTGGCTGACGCTCTACGCCTTCAGCCATGAAAACTGGGGGCGGCCAGAGGATGAGGTGGGCGCCCTCATGGATCTGCTTGCCACCTATCTGGGCAAGGAACTCGAATCCATGTTGCGCCATGGCATTCGCCTCCATGTCATCGGCGATATCGCCCGCATGCCCTCCTCGGTGCGGGCCATGCTGCTCGAAACCGTGGAGCGCACCCGGGATCAGCAGGGCATGGTGCTTACCCTGGCCCTCTCTTACGGTTCGCGGGACGAACTGGTTCGGGCCGTGCGCTCCCTGGCCGGGGCCATTGCCGCCGGGGAACTCAATCCGGCGGACATCGACGAACAGGCCCTGGCTTCCCGCCTGGATACCGCCGGGCTGCCCGATCCCGATCTGCTGATTCGCACCAGTGGCGAAATGCGGATCAGCAATTTTCTGCTGTGGCAATTGGCCTACACCGAGTTGTATTTCACCGAAACCCTATGGCCCGATTTCAAGCCGGCCCACCTGCATGAGGCGCTTCAGGTCTACGCCCAGCGGGAAAGGCGCTTCGGCTTGACCGGCGAGCAGTTGCGCGAGGGCCCCAAAGAGCGGGGAGACTGCCATTAAACAGCGAATCCTCACGGGAATCATCCTGCTTCCGGCGCTGATTCTCTATATTGCCTACGCCAATACCTTTTTCTTTCGGCTGCTGGTGCTGGTCGTCGCCGGCCTGGCGCTGTTCGAATTCCTTCGCATGGCGTTGCCCGACGAGCGCCATGTCGAGCGCCGGCTCGGCACCGCCGCGGGCGCTCTTCTGGTCCTGCTGCTGGCGGGGGGAAATGCTCGCCTCGCGTTGGGGGGGCTGAGCCTGTTGTTGATTTTTTGGCTTTGCTGGTTTCTTCTTCGCTTTCGTGAACTCTCCAGCGTCATCCATCACCTGGCCCTGCTTTTCCTCGGTCTGATTTATCTCGCCTTGCCTCTGGGCCTGCTCGCAGCGTTGGGCGATCTTGCCTGGGGTCGCCAATGGGTGTTTCTCATCCTGCTGCTGACCATGGCCAGCGACACGGCGGCCTATTTCGTCGGCATCAATTTCGGGCGCCGCAAGCTCTATCCGGCCATCAGTCCCAACAAGAGCGTCGAGGGCGCCCTGGGGGGACTGGCAGGGGCACTGGTGGGCGTGTTGGTGGCCAAGTATTGGTTTTTTCCCGTGCTGAACCTCGCCGAGTGCCTGCTGTTGGCCTTGATTCTCGGGCCGCTGGCGCAAGCGGGCGATCTGGTGGAGTCCATGCTCAAGCGCAGTTTCGGAGTCAAGGATTCGGGAACCCTCATCCCCGGGCATGGCGGCATTCTCGATCGTCTGGACAGTCTATTGCTGGTGTTCCCGCCGGTTTATTTCTACGCTCTGCTGAGGGGCTTCGGGTGAGGCCATCCCTGTCATGAAGAACCTGGTGATTCTGGGTTCCACCGGCTCCATCGGTGTGAACACCCTGGATATTGTTGCCGCTCATCCTGATCGCTACCGGGTGCTGGCCTTGACCGCCGGCAACAACATCGAGCGCCTGGAGGAGCAGATCCGCGCCTTTCGACCCGAGGTCGTCGCGGTGGTGTCGGAGTCCCAGGCCAGCCTGCTGCGTAACCGCTTGGGCGGCGCGCCACCGGACATTCTTTGGGGCGTTCAAGGCCTGATGGCCTGCGCCTCTCATTCGTCGGCGCACATGGTGGTGTCGGCCATTGTCGGGGCGGCGGGGTTGGTGCCGACCATGGCGGCCATCGAAGCGGGTCACGACATCGCCTTGGCCAACAAGGAAACCCTGGTGACCGCCGGGCCGCTGGTCATGGCGCGCGCCGCGGCGCGCGGCGTGCGGCTGGTACCCGTGGACAGCGAGCATTCCGCCATTTTTCAGTCCCTGGAGGGGCATCGCCGGGGCGACGTGCGCCGCATGATCCTGACCGCCTCGGGCGGACCCTTTCGCGAGCGTTCCCTGGCCGAATTGAGCCAGGTCACCCCCGCCGATGCCCTGAATCATCCCAACTGGAGCATGGGGCGCAAGATCAGCATCGACTCGGCGACCATGATGAACAAGGGGCTGGAGGTCATCGAGGCGCGCTGGCTCTTCGATCTGCCCGCCGAGCGCATCGATGTTCATGTGCATCCGCAGAGCATCGTGCACTCCATGGTCGAATACATCGACGGTTCGGTCATTGCTCAGCTCGGGCTTCCCGACATGCGCACGCCCATCGCCTATGCCCTGTCCTATCCGGAGCGCATTGCCCTCAATATTCCGCAACTCGACCTCTGCCAGATCGGTCGCCTGACCTTCGAGCGTCCCGATCTGCAAAAATTTGCCTGCCTGAAGCTGGCCTACGAGGCTTTGCGCGAGGGCGGCACGGCGCCGACGGTGCTCAATGCGGCCAATGAGGTGGCTGTCGACGCCTTTTTGCACGGGGAAATCAGTTTCCTCAACATCAGCCGGGTCATCGCCGCGGTGCTGGAGCAACCCTGGGATCATCGGCTGGATCACATCGACGACGTTCTTCGGGCTGATCGCCGCGCGCGCAGCCGCGCGCGCAAGACGATCGAGGCGATTGCCTGATTGGAGGGATTATGGTGACCATTGTTGCCGGAATCATCATGCTGGGGATTCTGGTGTTCATTCATGAGTTGGGCCATTTCTGCGTGGCGAAAATGGCCGGCGTCAAGGTGTTGAAGTTTTCCCTGGGCTTCGGGCCGCGGCTGGTGTCGCGCAAATGGGGAGAAACGGAATACATGATCTGCGCGGTGCCCTTGGGCGGCTACGTGCAGATGCTCGGCGAGGGCAGCGGCGAAAACGGCGAAACCGGCGAGCTGACGGCCGAGGAACGCGAGCGCTCCTACGCCGCCAAATCTCCCGCCAAGCGGGTGGCCATCGTAGCCGCCGGCCCTCTGATGAATCTGGCCCTGCCGTTTCTCGTCTTGCCCCTGGCCTTTCTGGTCGGCGTCAACATGCCGGCGTTTCTCGACGAGCGGCCCTGCATCGGCTACGTGGTGGCCGACAGCAGCGGCGCGCAGGCCGGCTTCGCGTCGGGCGATTGCATCGAGACGATCAACGGCGAGGCGGTTCCCAATTGGAGCGAGGCCAATAAAAAGCTCATCGCCTTTGCCGGCGCGCCCCTGGAGTTTGAGGTACTGCGCAATGGCGAACGCCTGCGCCTGCGCGTTGCCGCCGACGCCGGACATCTGGAAACCCAGGGACTGGGGCTGTTTCCCGACCAGGAGGCGCGCATCGGCGGCCTCGCCCTGGGCATGCCCGCGGAAGCCGCCGGCTTGCGCAAAGGCGATCTGATCAAGCAGGTGGGGGAGGAACCCATCCGTTCCTGGTACGACCTGCGCATCGCCATTCAGAAAGGTCAGGGCGAAGCGCAAATCGTGGTGGTGGAGCGCGAGGGCGAGCTTCTGGAATTCACCCTGACCGCCCAGCGCGGCCAGCGCGATGATGACTATCTGATCGGCATTGCGCCGGCGCAAGACCTGGTGACCAAGCGCTACGGCCTTGTCGCGTCGGTGAAGGCCGGCGCCGAGCGAACTATCGAGCTCATCGAGCTGACCATCGTCTTTATTCAGAAACTGTTCAGCGGCAATGTTTCTGCGAAAAACATCGGCGGCCCCATCACCGTGGTGCAGATCGCCGGACAGGCCGCCCAGACCGATCTGGCGGCCATTCTCTCGGTGCTGGCCTTTCTCAGCATTCAGTTGGGGATTCTCAATCTGCTACCGATCCCGATTCTGGATGGCGGGCACATCATCTTTAATCTTTTCGAGTTGATTTTTCGCCGGCCCCTATCGCCGCGCACCCGTGAAATTGCCCAGCAGATCGGTTTGATGCTGCTCATCCTGCTCATGGTGCTGGCCTTCTACAACGACATCATGCGTCTGTTCGGCGGAATCAAGGGATGACCCGCACACTTCTGGCCATCGATACCGCTACCTCTGCCGGCAGCGTGGCGCTGTGCCGGGATGAAACGCTGCTTGGCGAAATCCTCTTCAATGTGCGCGGTACCCATTCCGAGCGCCTCATGGCGACGGTGCGGCAGCTTCTTGTCGAAACCGGTTTGAGTCTGGCCGAGGTCGACGCCTTTGCCGTGGTTCACGGCCCCGGCTCCTTTACCGGTTTGCGGGTGGGGATGGCCAGTGCTCAGGGGCTGGCGCTGGCCACGGGCCGACCGGTCATCGGGGTGTCCTCCCTGCAGGTTCTCGCCATGAACCTGGGCGAGGCGCAAATGCCGGTCTGCGCACTGCTCGATGCGCGCAAGCAAGAGGTTTATGCCGGCCTGTTCCGCATGCGCCGCCAACACCCTCAGCCGCTGGGGCCGGAGCAGGTGATTGCACCGGCGAAACTTCTGCCGCGTCTGGAGGGGCCGTTGCTGTTTGTCGGCGAAGGCGCGCGGGTCTATCGCGTACTCATCGAGGCTCACTTCGGTGCCCAAGCTCATTTCGCCCCCTGGCCGCTGAACCTGCCGCGGGCGTCCATGGCGGCCGCCCTGGCCCTGGAGCGCTTGCGGCTTGCCGAAGACACCGGCCCGCATGCCCTCAAACCCGCGTACATTCGCGCTTCCGAGGCGGAAATTTCGCTGAATCTGAAGCAGCTCAAGGAGATTCCCAACTCCAATTCTTAGCGGTTGACAAGGCCCCTGGCATTCGCTATGTTCAAAAAGTGTTTCTCCAAACTCTTTCAACCCTCTAACCTTGCAGGAGGTGTTCCATGGAGGAAATGGACATGCAGTTGGTTGAGCGACTGGTGGGCGAAAATCCGAAATTTCGCATGCTTTTCGAAGAACACCAGTTGCTGGAGAAAGAGCTGAACGAATTTGAAAAAAAACGCTATTTGACCGCTGAAGAAGAGATGGAGCGCAAGAAAATCCAAAAAATCAAGCTGGCCGGAAAGGACGAAATGGCTCGCATCCTTCGCGACTTCAGCGCGACGGTCAACTGATCTAAAAATTCTTCGGAGGGTTCGGGCCGGGTCCTGAACCCTCCGTTCCGTCTCAGCCGACCCTTCGGCCATGACCGCACCGGCCGCAGGGCTAAATTCAAGGGCAGGGGTCTTCGCAGGACCCCTGTCGTCGTTTTGAGAAACGCCACCGATATTATTTGCAGAGGTAATGAGCGACCATGACCAAACGCAGTGACGTCATCACCAAAGGCTTCGAACGTACGCCCCACCGCGCGCTTCTCAAGGCGACCGGGGTGCCCGGCGAGCAGATGGACAAACCCTTCATCGGTATCGCCAGCTCCTTCACCGATCTGATTCCCGGCCACATCGGCATGCGTGATCTGGAACGCTTCATCGAAAAAGGGATTCATACCGGCGGCGGCTTTTCTTTTATTTTCGGCATCCCCGGGGTCTGCGACGGCATTTCCATGGGCCACAAGGGCATGCACTACTCGCTGCCGACGCGCGAGTTGATCGCGGACATGATCGAATCCATCGCCGAGGCCCACCGGCTTGATGGTCTGGTGCTGTTGACCAACTGCGACAAGATCACCCCGGGCATGCTCATGGCGGCGGCGCGTCTCGACATTCCCTGCATCGTCGTCACCGCCGGCCCCATGCTGGCGGGCCGCGGCCGCGAGGGGCGAGCCTATTCCTTCGTCACCGATACCTTCGAGGCCATGGCGCAGTTCAAGGCCGGCGTCATCGACGAGCAGCAGCTGCAGGTGTGCGAGGACAAGGCGTGCCCCGGCGCCGGTTCCTGCCAGGGGCTGTTCACCGCCAACACCATGGCGATTCTGACGGAAACCCTCGGCATGAGTCTCATGCAATGCGCCACGACCCCGGCGGTGTCGGCCTACAAGCGCCGGCTGGCCTTTGCCTCGGGGCAGCGCATCGTGCAGCTGGTGCGCGACAACATCACGCCGCGCCAGATTTTGACCAAGGATGCTTTTGAAAACGCCATTCGCGTCGATTTGGCCCTGGGCGGTTCCAGCAATACCGTTCTTCATCTGCTGGCGATTGCCCGTGAGGCGGGTGTCGACCTGCCCCTGGAGGAATTCGACCGCTTGAGCCGCAACACTCCGCAACTGGCGTCGATGAATCCGGGAGGCAAGTATTTCATGGAGGATCTCGATGCCGCCGGCGGGGTTTCCGGGGTGCTCTATCAGCTGCGCGACCGTATTCTCGACAACCCCACCCTGAGCGGTCTCACCGTCAAGCAGATCATCTCCCAGGTGCGCGAGGTCGATGAAGAGGTCATACATCCCCTAAGCTCGCCCGTGCGCCCCGAGGGCGGCATCGCCATCCTGAGCGGCAGCCTCGCGCCCAAGGGGGCGGTGGTCAAGCAGTCGGGCGTCTCCGAGAAGATGATGCGTTTTGAGGGACGCGCTCGCTGCTTCGACTCCGAGGAGGCCGCCATGGCGGCGCTCATGGGCGGCCAGGTGGTTGCCGGCGACGTGGTGGTGATCCGCTACGAGGGCCCCAAGGGCGGCCCCGGCATGCGCGAAATGCTCGCCCCCACCGCCACTCTCATGGGGCTGGGCCTGGGCGACAGCGTGGCGCTGATTACCGACGGGCGTTTTTCCGGCGGCACCCGCGGCCCCTGCATCGGTCATATCAGCCCCGAGGCCGCGGAGGGCGGCCCCATCGCCCTGGTGGCGGATGGCGACCCCATCGTGCTCGACATCCCGGCACGGAGCCTTGAGCTCAAGGTTGATGACGCGATCCTGGAGGAGCGGCGCCGGGCCTGGCAAAAGCCCGAGCCGAAAATCAAGGGCGGCTGGCTGGCGCGCTACGCCAAGGTGGTGACTTCGGCCTACACCGGCGCCGTAACCCGCGCCGAGGATTGAGCTGGATTCCTGGCCGTGCGGCGGCGGGGAGGCCGCCGCACGCGCCTCTATTCTGAGCATGTTCGTTGAAGGAGGAGACAAGCCTTGAAGCTGACTGGTTCCCAGATTCTGCTGGAATGTCTGCAACGCGAGGGCGTCGATACGATTTTCGGTTATCCCGGCGGCGCCGTCATCAATATCTACGATGATCTTTTCGATTCCCCCATCCGCCATATTCTGACGCGCCATGAGCAGGCGGCGGTTCATGCCGCCGACGGCTACGCCCGCGCCACGGGCAAGGTCGGAGTCGCCCTGGCCACCAGCGGACCCGGCGCGACCAACACCGTGACCGGCATCGCCACCGCCTACATGGATTCGATTCCCCTGGTGGTGATCACCGGCCAGGTGCCCACCCCGCTCATCGGCAACGATGCTTTTCAGGAAGCCGACATGGTCGGCATCACCCGGCCCATCACCAAGCACAATTACCTGGTTAAGAACGTCAAGGACCTGGCGCGCATCGTCAAGCAGGCCTTTTTCATCGCCCGCACCGGTCGTCCCGGACCGGTGCTCATCGATTTGCCCAAGGACGTGCAGGTCGACAGCACCCGCTTTGTTTATCCGGAAAAGGTGGAAATTGCCGGCTACAAGCCGACCTTCGGGCCCAACGCGCGCCAGGTGGAAAAGGCTGCCGCCATGATGCTCGAGGCACGCCGGCCGGTGCTCTACGTCGGAGGTGGTGCGGTGCTCTCCGATGGCGCCGCCGAGCTCAGAACCCTGGCCGAGCTGCTGCAGGTTCCGGTGACCACCACCCTCATGGCCAAATCGGCTTTTCCCACGCGTCATCCGCTGAGCCTCGGCCTGCTGGGCATGCACGGCACCTACTGCGCCAATATGGCGGTGACCAACGCCGATCTGCTGATTGCCGCGGGTGCGCGCTTCGATGACCGGGTGACGGGGCGCATCGCCAGTTTCGCTCCCGATGCGAAAATCATCCACATCGATATCGATCCCACCTCCATCAAGAAAAACGTGCGCGTCGATCTGCCCATCGTCGGGCATCTGCCCGAGGTGCTGAAGAATTTGGCGACGCGCCTGGGCGAGGATCGCGCGGCCCTCGACGGGAGCGTTGAGAGCACCGCCGCCTGGCGGCGCCAGGTCGACGAGTGGAAACAGACCCATCCCCTGACCTACCAGAAGTCCGAAAGCATCATCAAACCCCAGTTCGTCATCGAGCAGATTCGCGAGTTGACGCGCGAGGATGCCATCATCACCACCGAAGTCGGCCAGCATCAGATGTGGACGGCGCAGTTCTTCGATTTTTTCCAGCCGCGCACCTTTTTGACCTCGGGCGGGCTCGGCACCATGGGCTTCGGTCTGCCGGCGGCGCTGGGCGCCCAGGTCGCCTTTCCCGAGCGGCAGGTGATCGACATTTCCGGCGACGGCTCCTTTCAGATGAATTCCCAGGAGATGGCGACCCTGGTGCAGTACCGCCTGCCGGTAAAAATCGCCATCCTCAACAACAACTTTCTCGGCATGGTGCGCCAGTGGCAGCAGATGTTCTTCCAGCGCCGCTACAGCCACACCTGCATGGAACTGCCCATCGACTTCGTCAAGCTCGCCGAGGCCTATGGCGCCGTCGGCCTGCGCGCCGAGAAACCCGAGGAGGTGGCGCCGCTGATCCGCCGCGCCCTAGAGATTCCCGGTCCGGTGATCATGGAGTTCAAGGTGTCGCGGGAGGAAAACGTGCTGCC
>NZ_JAUVWH010000161.1 GCF_030604225.1 Geoalkalibacter sp. | reverse complement strand
TTCTCGCTCAGCAGGCGCAGCAGGGTCGGGGCGATGTCGTCGATGGGCACCAGTTTCTCGGCGCCGCCGCGCTCGAAGGCCACCTTGGGCATGCCGAACACCACGCAGCTCGCCTCGTCCTGGGCGATGCAGCGCGCGCCCGCCTGGCGCATGGCCGCCATGCCGTCGGCGCCGTCGGCGCCCATGCCGGTGAGCATGGCGGCCACGGCGTTGGCGCCCACGTGCTTGGCCACCGAGTGCATCATGACATCGACGGAGGGGCAATGGCCGCTGACCTTCTCCCCGGGTTCGCAGGTCACCTGATAGACGCCGCCCGAGCGGATCACGCGCATCTGCTTTTCGCCCGGCGCCACCAGGATGCGGCCGGGCATGACGCGGTCGCCGCTCGCCGCTTCCTTGACCTCCATGGGGCAGAGCTGATTGAGGCGCTCGGCGAACATCTTGGTGAAGCCCGCCGGCATGTGCTGGACGATGACCACGCCGGGGCTGGTGCCGGGAAAGCGGGTGATGACCTTCTTGATCGCTTCGGTGCCGCCCGTGGAGGCGCCGATGGCGATGACCTTGTCGGTGGATTCGGCCAGGGCCACGGGGGCTGCCAGGGGCGGGCGCGGCGGCGGGGCGCTCGCCGTGCGCTGCGCCTTCCAGTGGGAGACGTTGGCGGTGGAGGCGATCTTCACCTTGACGCGCAGTTCGAGCATCATCGCCTGTAGGCCGCGGGCGACGTCGGAGGTCGGCTTGGCGACGAAGTCCACCGCTCCGGCCTCCAGGGCGTCGATGGTGATCTGCTTGCCCTTCTGCGTCAGCGAGCTGACCATGACCACCGGCATGGGGTGCTGGGGCATGAGGCGGCGCAGGAATTCCACGCCGTCCATGCGCGGCATCTCCACATCGAGAGTCAGCACGTCGGGGTTGAGCTGCATGATTCGGTCGCGCGCCTGGTAGGGGTCGGCGGCTGACCCCACCACCTCGATGCCGGGGTCGGCGGCCAGGCCCTGGGTGAGGATCTGGCGCACCAGCGCCGAATCATCCACCACCAGCACGCGGACTTTTTTCTGCATCATGGTCAGGCTCCCTTCTGGAATACGGCGGGCATCAGGTAGCGATACAGGGAATGACTACGCCCCAGGGTCTCCGAGTGGCCGATGAACAGATAGCCGCCGGGCACGGTGAGCTGATGGAACTTGCCCACCAGGGCCTCGCGGGTCGGTTGGTCGAAGTAAATCATCACATTGCGGCAGAAGATGATATGGAAGGGTTTCTTGAAGGGAAACCGCTCGTTCATCAGGTTGAAGCGGCGAAAGGTCACTTCCTTGCGCACGCTCTCCACCACCTGGCTGCTGCCGTCGGGCAGGCGCCGGAAATATTTGCGTTGCAGCGCCTCGGGCAGTTGCAGGACCCGCTCCTGGGGATAGATGCCTTCGCGCGCGATGGCGAGCACCCGCTCGGAGATGTCCGTGGCGAGCAGCCCCGCGTCCCAGCGCGCGTAGTCGCCGCCGAAGTAGTCCATCATGAGCATCTGCAGGGTGTAGGCTTCCTCGCCCGAGGAACAGCCCGCGCACCAGATGCGCAGATCGCGGCTGTTGTGGCGCTTGAGGGCCTCCGCCATGGCGGGTAGGGCGGTCTGCTGAAAATAGTCGAAGTGTGCCTTTTCCCGGTTGAAATAGGTGTGGTTGGTGGAGATGCGGTTGATCAGCTCCGAGAGAGCGCTTTCGCTCTTGTCGTTGACCAGGTGCTCGTAATAGGCGCCGAAGCTGGCGAAGCCGGTGCTGCGCAGCAGCTTTTGCAGCCGCCCCACCACCAGGGATTTCTTCTGGTCGGTGAGGTTGATGCCGAAGCGGGCCTTGATCAGACGGCGCAGCTGCTCGAACTCCGCGTCGCTGATGGACATGAGGGCGCCGGCGCCAGCTTCCGCTAGCCGTGCCGTGTCGAGGCGCAGATCGTTCATCGGTTCAATCAACTGCTCGCCAGGCTTTCGCCCTGGCTGATCTCCATGAGGCTGCCCACGTCGAGAATCAGGCACACCTCGCCGTTGCCGAGGATGGTGCAGCCCGAGACCGCGCGCACCGAGCCGATGTAGTCCGAAAGGCCCTTGATGACCGTCTGCTGCTGGCCGAGGATTTCGTCGACCAGCAGGCAGATGCTGGCGTCCTGATTCTCCAGCACGATGAGGATGCCGTCCTCGACCTGAAAGGAATCGGGTTCCTTGCGCAGGATCTCATGCAGGCGCACCATGGGCAGGAAACGCTCGCGCACCCGTACCAGGTGATCGCCGTCGGGGGTGTGGGTGAGGGCGTCGGCAGAAGGGCGAAAGGCCTCGCGGATCGCCAGGGTCGGCACGATGGCCTTGGTCTGGCCGACGCGCACCAGCATGCCGTCGATGATCGCCAGGGTCAGGGGGATGCGCAGGTTGATGCGCGTGCCCTCGCCCTTGCGGCTGTGCACCTCGACCCGGCCCTTGATCTTGTCGAGATTCTGACGCACCACGTCCATGCCCACGCCACGTCCCGAGATGTCGGTGATCTTCTCGGCGGTGGAAAAGCCCGGCGCGAAGATCAGGTTGTACACCGCGCGATCCGACATATCCGAGCCGTCGCCCTCGATCATGCCCTTGCTGATGGCCTTGGCGAGCAGCTTGTCGCGGTCGAGGCCGCGGCCGTCGTCCTCGATGGTGATCCACACCTCGCCTTCCTCGTGGCAGGCCGAGAGCTTGACCACGCCTTTTTCCGGCTTGCCCGCCTTGAGTCGCTCGGCGGGCGGCTCGACGCCGTGGTCGCAGGAATTGCGCAGGATATGCACCAGGGGATCGGTGATGGTCTCGATGACCGTCTTGTCCATCTCCGTCTCCTCGCCGGAGAGGCGCAGCTCGACTTTCTTGCCGGCCTTGGCGCTGATGTCGTGGACCAGGCGGATCATGCGACGGAACAGGCCGGACACCGGGATCATGCGGATGACCATGGCGGTTTCCTGCAGCTCGCGCACCAGCTTGCTCATGTGCTGGCCGGCCTTGTGGAAGTTCTCCAGTTCCAGGCCGTCGAGGTCGGGATTGCGCACCAGCATGTTTTCGGCGATGACGATCTCGCCGATGAGGTTGATGAGGTTGTCGAGCTTCTCCAGGTCGACGCGGATGTCCTGGCGCTTGAGGGGGGCCTGGCCGGCGGCGGCCGCGGGCGTCGCCGCGGGCTTGGCTTCGGCCGGAGCCGTCTTGCCGCCGGGCGCGGTGCGCGCGGGTGCGGTTGCCGGAATTGCCGGCGGGCTTGCCTCCGCGACGGCCTGGGCGGTCGGCGGGGGTTCGGGTTCAGCGGCGGTCTCGCCGATTTCGCCGCTCAGGATGCCCTGGAGCTGGGCGAGGTAGCCCGGCAGGTTGGCGATGCGTCCGCTGCCGCCGCGGGAAAGATCCGCGAGGGCCTCGCGCAGCACGTCGATGAGGCCGAGCATGACCTCGCCGGGGCGCAGGCCGAAATTTTGTCCCGATTTGACCGCATCGAGCACGGTTTCCATCTGGTGGGACAGCCGCTCCATGTCCGCCACGCCGAAAAAGCCGCAGTTGCCCTTGAAGCTGTGCACGCTGCGGAACAGATTGGCGATGATCCGCGGATCGGCGGCAATCTCCTCCCACCTGAGCAGATCCTGCTCGGCGCTCTGCAGCAGCTCGTCGCCTTCCTGCACGAACTTTTCCAGCATCTCCGGGGTGATGGCCAGCTCGAATACGGGTTCCTCGGGCGTCTCCACGACGGGCGGCGCATCCGCCGCGACAGGTTCCGCCGCCGGGCTGGACGCCTGCGACGGGCCATCCACGCCGCTCGCCAGCTCCCGCGCTTCGGCAATGGCTTCGTCGAGACGCGCGGCGATCTCCGCGGCGGCCTCGGCCATGCCCTGGTCGTTGAGGTTTTCCTCCACCTGGTCGAGGGCTTCCTTGGCGAAGTCGCAGCTCGCGCACAGCAGGCCCACATGGGCGGTCTGCATGCGGATGCCGCCGTTGCGGATCAGATCGAGAAGGTTTTCCGCCGTGTGGGCGACGCGGGTGATGTGGTCGAGCTCCAGAAACCCGGCGCTGCCCTTCATGGAGTGAAACAGGCGAAAGATGGCGTTCATGGTCTTGCCGTCGCCGTTGATGAGCTGAAACACCCGGCAGTTGAGGCAGTCCTGCTTGGACTCGGTGTAGATGCAGCGGCCGTTGCCGGCGCCCATGTGGCCCATCTCCAGCCAGCAGGGGAAATCCTGATGGCGGCCGTGGCGCGGGCAGGCGGTTTCCGGGCAGTGGAGGGTATCCCAGCATTGCACGTCGTGGACGCTCTGGCCCAGCTCGATGATGGTCGGTTCGAGCTGGTCGATCATGTCACGGCTTTCCTGGACGAATTCCTGGATGATTTCAATCTGGTCGTCGCTCACCATGCTGTTCCTGTCCCTTGAAGGTTCTGGCGGGAGATGGCTCAATGCGCCCGCAGGGTTTCTAGATTATATAATTGTTTTGTAATTAGCAATACCTAATTTTAAAAAAAACAAACCTGGTTGTGCTGGTCCTAGCAGAATCCGCGCCAAGTTTTGGGGGGAGCTTTATAGGTCGCATGGGTCCTATGGGACCCATGAAACTCCCTGAAGGCGCGGCGTCAAAAAGCCGACCAGGTTTCGCTGGCACGAATTTCGCTTTTCTGAGCCTCTGCGGAGGTGTGCAGATTGGCTAATTCAAACTTTTTACGCAGGGTCTGGTGGTTCGGCTGCTGCTGGCTGCTGGCCGCGACGGCGGCCTGGGGCCAAGCGCCCGGCGCCCTGGTGACGAGCCTCGCCAAGGAAGAGGCGCCGGGGATGGTGCGTCTGATTTTTGACGTGTCAACGCCGGTGTCCCCCCAGGTGGCGGTGTCGGGTCAGCGGGTTGACCTGACCCTGGACGGCGCGGCCCTGGGCTCCAGTGTGCGCCATCCCCAGGAAGATGCCGACCTGATTCGCGTCCTGTTCATCAATCGGCGCGGCAGCCTGGTGGCCTCGGTCCTGTTCCGCCGTCCCCCGCTGCGTGCCGAGGCCGATTATGACCGCCAGCGCGGCCAGGTGGTGCTGCGGGTGTTTTGGGAAGAGGCCCAGGGCAGCGGACGGCTGGCGATCATGCCGCGCGCCGGCGGCACGGTGCGCGCTCAGGCTGATGGCCTGTCGAGCCTGCGCACGCGCCGCTCGGCCTACGCCGACGACTGGCGGCGTTTTTTCGCCGAATACGAGACGCCGCTGCGCTTCGAATTGCTGCCGCGTTTCTCCCTGCCGCCCTTGGAGCCGCTGTCCCTGCCGCCGGCCGGCGGCAACGACGAAGTTTCCCAGCGCCTGCTCGACGCCCGCACGGCGGGACAGCGCGGCGACTGGACCAAGGCGCTTGCCGGGCTTCAGGCCCTGCTGCCGGTGCCGCTGAGCGGCGCGCAACGCGAGGCGTTTCTCGTGCTGCATGGCGAAGCGCTGCTGCGCACCGGGGCCCTGGCGACGGCGCGCGATCACCTGCGCGATTTCGTCGAGCGTCATCCGGGCGTTGCACTTGAGCCACGGGCCCGCTACCTCTGCGCTTATGCCCAGGCCGTGACCGGCGATCCCTACGGCGCGGCGTTCCAGCTGAGCCAGGCGCGCCTGGCCCTGGCGCCGGGCGATCTCCTCTTGTCCAACCTCGAACTGCTCGACGCGGAAATCCAGCTTGCCCTGGGGCGCGATGCCCAGGCCCTCAAGCTCCTCGACGAGCTGGCCCTGCCGGGGGCGACGGATGATTTGCGGCAACTCGGCCGCGCCAATGCCCTGGTCGGCCTGGGTCGCTTCGCCGAGGCCCTGGCGCTCTACGAGGAACTCGAAGGGCGCTACGGCGAGCTGCGCGATGCCTTTGCCGTCGAGCGTCTGGCGCGGGCGCTCTATGCCGAG
>NZ_JAUVWH010000086.1 GCF_030604225.1 Geoalkalibacter sp. | reverse complement strand
GCGGTGACGGCGGTTTCCTCGAAAAGTTCGAGGACCGCGGAGCCGAAGCCGCCCTGCAGGGCGTTTTCCTCGCAGGTGACGACGAAGCCGGTGCGCTGGGCTTCGGCGAGGAGCAGGGTGCGATCGAGGGGCTTGAGGAAGCAGGCGTCGACCACCGCCATCTCAATGCCCTCCCCCGCCAATTCCTCGGCGGCGGCCAAGGCCTCGCCGACCATGGTGCCGAGGGCGAAAAACACCCCGTCCTGGCCTTCACGCAGTTTCTCGCCCTGGCCGATGGGCGCGGGGGTGATCTTGGCGGGCAGCTTCAGGCCCAGGGACTCACCGCGCGGGTAACGCAAGGCGAAGGGGCCTTCATGGCCCAGGGCGGTGGCGAGAGCGCGGCGCAGTTGGACCTCGTCGCGCGGCACCATGAAGGTGAGATTGGGGATGTGGCGCAGGTAGGAATAGTCGAACACGCCGTGATGGGTGGGGCCGTCGGCGCCGACCAGCCCGCCGCGATCCATGGCGAAAATCACCGGCAGGTTCTGCAGGCAGACGTCATGGAGCACGTTGTCGTAGGCGCGCTGCAAAAAGGTCGAATAGATGGCGACCACCGGCCGCTGGCCGTGGCAGGCAAGCCCCGCGGCGAAGGTGACGGCGTGCTGCTCGGCGATGCCCACATCGAAGAAGCGCTCGGGGAACCGTTTGGCGAAGGTTTCGAGGCCGGTGCCCTCGATCATGGCGGCGGTGATGGCGATGAGGCGCGGGTCCTCCTCGGCCAACTCCACCAGGGTGCGGCCGAAGATGGAGGTATAGCTGGGCGCGGCCTTGGGATTCTTGGCGATCTCGCCGGTTTCGGCATTGAAGGGCCCGACACCGTGAAAGGCGGACGGATTGACCTCGGCGGGCGCGTAGCCCTTGCCTTTTTTGGTCAGCACATGCACCAGGGAGGGGCCCTTGAGGCGCGAGACGTTGCGCAGGGTTTCCTCGAGTTCGGCCTGGTTGTGGCCGTCGATGGGGCCGACGTAATCAAAGCCGAAGGCCTCGAAGAGCATCCCCGGGGTGAGAAAGCCTTTCAGGGAATCCTCGGCACGGCGCGCCAGGTTGACCAGGTCGCGGCCAAAGCCGGGCAGATGGGTGAGCAGGTTCTGCGTTTCCTTCTTGAAGCGCACGAAGAGATCCGAGGTCATCTTGCGGCTGAGAAAGGAGGAGATGGCGCCAACGTTGGGCGAGATGGACATCTCGTTGTCGTTGAGGATGACGATGAGGTCCTTTTTCAGATGCCCGGCCTGGTTGAGGCCCTCGAAGGCGAGTCCCCCGGTGAGGGAACCGTCGCCGATCACCGCCACCACCTTCTCGTCGCCGCCCTGGGCGTCGCGGGCGGCGGCCAGCCCCAGGGCCGCCGAGATGGAGGTGCTGGCATGGCCCACGTCGAAGCAGTCGTACTCGCTTTCCTCGCGCTTGGGAAAGCCGCTCAGCCCGTCGGCCTGGCGCAGGGAGCAGAAGCGCTCGCGCCGCCCGGTGAGCAGTTTGTGGGTGTAGGCCTGATGGCCCACGTCCCAGACGATGCGGTCGCGCGGCGTGTCGAACACCCGATGCAGGGCCAGGGTCAATTCCACCACGCCGAGATTGCTGGCGAGATGGCCGCCGGTCACGGCCACGGCAGTGACCAGCTCCTGGCGGATCTCCGCCGCCAGGTCTTCAACCTGGGTGAGACTGAGGTCGCGGATCTGGGCGGGGGATGTCAAACCGTCGAGAAAACTCATGGGATGCCTCGTTGCGAAGATGAAACCGAAAAACCGTCTGGACGCGGATCAACGCGGAAAAGCCAGGATCAAAACGGATCAAAAATAATCAAAAAAAGATTTTATCATCCGCGTTCATCCTGAAAATCCGCGTCCCGTTGGATTGTGAGCTAGGATGACCGCTCGACGATGTAACGGGCAATGGCGCGCAGGGGCTCGGCCGGGGCGCCCAGGGGCTCGATGGCGGCCAGGGCCAGATCCTTGAGCTCGCGCGCCCGGCAGCGGCTGGCATCGAGACCGATGAGCGCCGGATAAGTGGCCTTGCCGCGCTCGGCGTCGCTGCCGGCCGCCTTGCCCAGGGTGGAACTATCGCCCACCACGTTGAGAATATCATCGGCAATCTGAAATGCCAGGCCGGCGGCGCTGCCGTAACGGGTCAGGGCGTCGAAGGCGGTCTCGTCGGCGGCGCCAATGAGCGCTCCGCTCTGCACCGAGGCAAGCATCAGGGCGCCGGTCTTGCGGGTGTGGATGTATTCGAGGGTGGGAAAATCGATCTCCTTGCCCTCGGATTCCATGTCCACCACCTGGCCGCCGACCATGCCCGTCGAACCGGCGCAGCGGGCGATGAGGTGGGTGACGCGCAGCAGGGTTTCCGCGGGAACCTCCGGGTTGAGAGCGCGATCGGCGAGCAGCTCGAAGGCTTCGGTGAGCAGGGCGTCGCCGGCGAGAATGGCGGTGGCTTCACCGTAAACCTTATGGTTGGTGGGGCGGCCGCGACGGAAATCGTCGTTGTCCATGGCCGGCAGGTCGTCGTGGATCAGGGAATAGGTATGAATCATCTCCATGGCGCAGGCCGCGGGCAGGGCCAGTTCCTCGCGGCCGCCGACGGCGGCGCAGGAGGCGAGAATCAGGATGGGCCGCAGGCGTTTTCCGCCGGCCATGACCGAGTAGCGCATGGCCTGATGGAGCTTTTCCGGCAGGGTATCGGCGCCGGGCAAATAACGGTCGAGGGCGGCATCGACCAGGGCGGTTTTGTCGCTGAGGTAGGCTTTGAGATCCAAGAGTCCTCCAGTGTGGTCATTTGTCATTGGTCAATTGTCGGTGGGCGGCGGTCGGGACATACCCTTTACCGTTGGCGTCCGTCACTCATCCTCGGCCGGGGGCTTGAGGGCGAGGTTGCCGTCCTGGTCCTTGACCAGCAACTCGATGCGGGTTTCGACGTCGCGCAGGGCCTTGCGGCAGGCCTGAGCGTTGCGCACGCCTTGCTCGAAGCAGGCCAAGGCCTCCTCGAGGGGCAGATCGCCGCTTTCCAGGCGCGCCACGGACTCCTCGAGCTGTTTCAGCGCCTGTTCAAAGGAAAGGTCGTTCATCCAAGCTTTCTCCTGTTTTCAAACCCTGGGTGCGGCGATTATTGCAACCCGCCGGAAGGAGGGTCAAGAAGTTTCCCCGTCAACGTTTTTGACTTCGGCGCTCAGGCGGCCCTCGGCGAGGCGGATATCGAGCCCCTCCCCGACCGCGAGATCCTGGGCGCGGCGCACGGCCTGCCCGGTTTTTTCCCGGAACACGATGGCGTAGCCGCGCGCCAGGACCGCCAGGGGCGAGAGGGCATCCAGGCGTCCGGCCGCCGCGGCCAGTTGCTGGTGGCGGCGATGCAGCTGCGCTTGCAGGGCGCGGGGCAGGCGCGCTTCCAGTTCTCGGCAGCGCGCCTGCCACTGCTTGAGCTGCTCGCGCGGCGAGCGCAGGCGCCGCTCCAGGCCTCCCAAGCGTTCGCTCAGCAGCGCCACCCGCGCCTCCATGCGCGCCGCCAGGCGCAAGCCCAGATGGTCGAGATGGCTTTCAAGTTCCAGGCGGCTTTTAGCGACCAGCTCGGCGGCGGCGCTGGGGGTGGGAGCGCGCAGGTCGGCGACGAAATCGGCGATGGTCACATCCGTTTCATGGCCCACGGCGGAAATGATGGGAATCCGCGAGCCGGCGATGGCGCGCGCCACCCCCTCCTCGTTGAAGGCCCAGAGATCTTCCAGGCTGCCGCCGCCGCGCCCGACGATGAGCACGTCGGCATCGCCCTGGGCGTTGAGCTCGGCGATGCCCGCGGCGATGTCGGCGGCGGCCGTGGCGCCCTGGACCAGGGCGGGACGCAGCAGCACCCGCACCCCGGCGCCGCGCCGGCGCAACACGTTGAGAATATCATGAATGACGGCGCCGCCCGCCGAGGTCACCACCCCGACGCAGCGCGGGAAAGCCGGCAGCGGCCGCTTGCGCGCCGCGTCGAACAGCCCTTCGGCGGCCAGGCGGGCCTTGAGCTGCTCAAAGGCCAGTTGCAGTCCACCGAGGCCCTTGGGTTCCATGGCCTCGACCACCAGTTGCAACTCGCCACGCGGCTCGTAGAGGCTCACCCGTCCCGAGCAGATCACCTGCAGGCCGTCCGCCGGGGTGAAGGGCAGCAACCGGTTTTGAGCGCGAAACATGACGGCGCGCACCTGGGCGCGCTCATCCTTGAGGGAAAAGTAGCAATGCCCCGAGGCGGGACGGGAAAAATTGGAGATTTCGCCCTCGACCAGCACCTGGACGAAATTGTCCTCCACCGTCTCCTTGAGCAGGGCGGCAAGGCGCGAAACGCTGAGGATCGGCACGGGCTGCTTCATCATGGCTGGACAATTGACAGAGGCGGCGGCTTGCCGCAATATAGGCAGGCGCATCCCACCCAAGGAGAACGTCCCATGACGGGACCCTACGTCGTTACCATTTCCAGCGAAAAGGGCGGAGTCGGCAAAACCACCCTCGCCACCAATCTGGCCATCTACCTCAAGGCCCTGGTCGAGGATCTGCCCGTCACCCTGCTGAGCTTCGACAACCATTTTTCCGTCGACCGCATGTTCCGTATCGGCCGCGCCGCCAACCCCGGCGCCGGCACGGTGCGCGAACTGCTCGCCGGCACGCCGCCGGAAGAGCTGCTGGAACTCGGCCAGTACGGCGTGCAGTTCATTCCCAGCTGGCGCGAGGTGGAGGAGTTGCGCCGCCAGACACGCACCCTGGCCGATCTCGGCCTGGTTCTGGCGACCTCCCGACTCTCCGGGGTGCTGATCATCGACACCCGCCCGGATCTCGACATCCTCACGCGCAACGCCTTGTTCGCCGCCGACCGGGTGATCGTACCGGTCAAGGACGCCCCCTCCCTGGAAAACTGTCGCCACCTGCACGAATTTTTCGACCGCTGCGGGTTGCCGCGCCGTACTCTGCGCCTGCTGCCCTGCCTGATCGACTCGCGCATCCGCTTCGACGGCCCCTTCAAGAACCTCAGCGAGTTGCTGCGTGCCTACGCCATCAACCGCGGCTACCGCTGCTTCGACGGCTATATCTCCAAAAGCCCCAAGGTCGAATCCCTCAACACCAACCCCGAAGGCAAAATCTATCCCGTTCTCACCTACGGACGCAACACCGAGGTGCACAGCCAGTTCACCCAACTCGCCCGCCAAGTTTACCAGGATCTGCAAAACACCCCGGTTCTACGCGCCATGGAAATCGCCCAACGCCTGGCCCAGAAAGAGGCCGAAAGCGCCCCCCAGCCCGCCGTCGACGGCGCCGCGTCCTAATCGCGACTCAGCCGCGCCGCAACAACTGAGAGACCCGCACCACCTCGATCCCGGCGCGGGCGAAGGACGCCTTCTCCAGCCGTAGTGCTTCCAGGGTCTGGGGATAGGGATGACAGATGGCGATGGCGCTGCCGTTTTTTTGCGCCAGACGGATCAGGCGCTGCAACTCGTGGCGGATCCTGCCCACGTCCTGTTCGTTGTCGAGAAACACATCGCGCACCGCGCGCGGCACGCCGAACTGCTCGGCGGTCGCCGCCGCCACCGAGGAGCCGCTGGTCAGACTGTCGACGAAAAACAACCCGCGTTCGGCGAGTTCATCCATCACCACCTGCATGCCGTCACGATTGCGCGTGAAGCGCGAACCCATGTGGTTATTGCCGCCCACGGCGTGGGGAACCTGCGCCAGGTGAAGTTGCAGGCGCCGGCGAATCTCCTCCTCGGCAAGATTATCCATCAGGGCGTTGGCACCGGGATTTTTCCGGGGGAAATCCATGGGTTCCATGGGGATGTGGACGATGACCTCGCGCCCGGCGCGATGAGCCAGCTCGGCGGTGCGCGCGCTGTGCGAAAGATTTGGCAGGACGGCGAAGGTCAGGTCTAGATCCAGGCCGAGCAGGGTGCGGGCCGCCTGCAAATCCTGGCCGAGATCATCGACAATGATGGCGACCCGAAAGGTGCCGGGCGGCGCGGCGATCAGCGGCTCCGGCGCGGGGGCCGCGGGCGGGACGGGGGCCGCGGGCGCAAGGGGTTCCGGTGCTTCCGGCGGCGCGGGTAGCGGGGCGGCGGGCGGTTCCTCGACGGGCGCCGGCGGCATGGCGATGATCGGCTGCGGCCGCTGCGCGGGCGGCGCCTTGACCGCTTCGCTCACCGGGGCCTTGGCCATCGGCGGGGCCGGAGTCAGGGACTGGCGCAGCATCTGCAGCAGACTCAGGCTGCCGACCAGAAACACCAGCAGAAACAGGGCCGCCAACCATACCTTGAGCTCCCGCGCCGTCGGCGGAGTTTTTTTGGCGGGCCGCCGGCCCTTGCGACTGCGCTTCTTCTTTGCCATGCCATCCACGCAAAAAACAAGGGGGGATGTGTTGATCCCCCCTCAGTGTGCCGATTAAAGAATCTCAGGCGGCCTTGGGGTCGAGTTTCTTGAGCAGTTGCCAGCCCTTGAGCAGATCCAGGGCGCGCATCAGTTGATAATCCTTGCGCATCTGCTCGTCGAGGTGAAATTGCGGCCCGCCCTCCGTGGGTTCCGCGCCATTCATGTGCTGTTCAAGATCCTTCTCGCGGATGTGACTTTCCTCCGCGGCCTCACTGACCTCCAGGGGATTCACCAGGATGTCGGGCGTGATGCCGCGGGCCTGGATGGAGGTGCCGTTGGGCGTGTAGTAGCGTGCGGTGGTCAGGCGCAACCCCGACTGATCGCCGAGGGGGATGATGGTCTGCACCGAGCCTTTGCCGAAGCTCTGGGTGCCCATGACCACGGCGCGCTGATGATCCTGCAGGGCGCCGGCGACGATTTCCGAGGCGCTGGCGCTGCCGCCGTTGATCAGCACGACCATGGGATAATCGGGCTCGGAACCGCTCTTGCGGGCGCTGAAGCGCAACTGGCTGGCCGCCTCCCGCCCCTCGGTGTAAACGATCAAGCCTTCGCGCAGGAAGGCGTCGGCCACCTCCACCGCCTGATCGAGCAGTCCGCCGGGATTGTTGCGCAGATCGAGAACCAGGCCCTGGAGCGTCCCCTGGTTTTCCTTGCGCAACAGATCCAGGGCCTTGTGCAGATCATCCCCCGTGCGTTCCTGAAACTGGGTGACGCGCAGATAGCCGAAGCCGTCCTCCAGGGTCTGGGCGCGGATGCTGCGCACCTTGATGATCTCGCGTTTGAGGGTGAATTCCTGGGGCTTGTCGAAGAGATCGCGCATGATGGTGATGGTCACCGTGGTGCCGGGCTTGCCGCGCATGAGCTTGACGGCATCCATGATGCTCATGTCCTTGGTGAAGCGATCCTCGATCTTGAGAATCTGATCGCCCGCCTTGAGACCGGCACGATGCGCCGGGGTGTCCTCGATGGGCGCGACGATGGTGAGAATGCCGTCACGAATGCTGATCTCGATGCCCAGCCCGCCGAACTCGCCGCGCGTATCGATCTTCATCTCCTGGTACATTTCCGGCGGCAGAAAGGAGCTGTGCGGGTCAAGAGCGGCGAGCATGCCGTTGATGGCGCCGTGGATCAAATCCTTAAGGGGCACCTCCTCGACATAGCTTTTGCGCACCAGAGCCAAAACGTCGGTAAAGAGATCGAGTTCCTGATATTCGGCGGGGCCGGCCTGGGCGACGGCCAGGCGATGGACCTTGTCCGTGGACACCAACCCGACCACCAGCAAAGCGACCAACAACAGGAAGATGACCGGCTTTCTACGTGGAGCCATGGAATCTCCTTCGGATGAGGGAAAAGGGCCTGCGCCTCAAGGACGTCCAAGCCAGGCGCGCGGATCCTGGGGCGCCCCACCCTGCCGTACCTCGAAATAGATGCCGCGCACCCCGGGCAATCCGGCTTGGGCGATGGGTTCACCTTGCTTCACCACGTCGCCGACGGTCTTGGCCAGCCGGGCACCGTGCGCGTACAGGGTATGGTAACCGTCACCATGGTCCAGAATCAACAGATTGCCGTAACCCTTGAACCAGTTGGCGAACACCACCCGGCCGTCCGCGACCGCCTTGATCGGGACGTCGCCGGTGGCACCGATTTCGATTCCTTGACTGTCGAAGGTGGTACCCAGTTCGGGATGGGTTTGCGGACCATAACCGAGGATGACCGGCCCCTTGACCGGCCAGGGCAGGCGCCCTTTGAGACTGGAAAAAACACCGCCGCCAGTATACCCACGGGATTTTTCCGCTTCAAGTTTTTTGACCAGCTTGGCCAGTTCCGCCGCCTGCTCGCGCAGTTCGCGCACCTGCTTGTCAAGGCCCGTGGCCTCCTGCTTGGTGCGCGCCAGCAAACGGCTTTTGAGCTGAGTCGCCTGCTGCACCGTGGCGCGGCTTTCCTTGACGCCGGCCAGCACCGCGCGCTGCTCGGCGCGCGAGGCTTCAAGCCGGGCGCGGGCGGTCTCGGCCTCGACCACCAGCTTGCGGAAATCGTTGAGCAGTTCCCGATCGTGGGCCAGCACCCGCGCCATGTAGTCATATTCCTCCGCCATGTGGGCGGGTGAGCGACTGGAGAAGAGAATGCTCATGGGGCCCGCCTCGCCCTCCTTGTACAGGGCGACGAGCCGGCGATCGACCAGCTTGCGCATCTGCTCGACGCGATCCCGGGCGGCCTTGGCTTCACGCTCGCGGTTGTGGATCTGGGTGCCCAGTTCGCGGTCACGGCGCTCCAACTCGCCGATCTGGCGATTGAGCTTGGCCAGATCGGCCTCCACCGCCTTGAGTTCCTTTTCCAGGGAGCGCGCGCCGGCCTGCTTGTCGGCCAGGGCACGGCCCGCGGCCTCGATGCGCGCCTGCACCTCCTGCAGGGTCTTGCGGCTTTCCTCAAGATTCTGGGCGCGTACCGCCAGGGGAAACAGCAGGCTCAGCAGCAAAAAGGTCCATGCGACGCTTCGCATCCCGATGCCCCGGCTTCAGATCCGCACGAATTTGCGCAGGGCGCCGAGACTGCCGAACACCCCGAGAAACAGCCCGAGGCCGATGAGCCCCACCAGGTAGGCAGGCGGCAGGAACAGCACTTCCGAGCCGCCGGCGGTGAACAGCAGGGTTCCCAACCCCTCGCGCAGGAACAGCCGGTAGACCAGATAAACGCCGCTCAGGGAGAGCAGGCCGCCGCACAGGCCCTGCAGGGCGCCCTCGATGATGAAGGGCGTTTTGATGAACAGGGGCGTCGCGCCGACCAGGGCCATGATTTCCAGTTCGTCCCGGCGAACGAACAGCGTCAAACGAATGGTGTTGGAAACGATGAACAACGTAGCGAACAACAGAAATCCACCCAACACCAGCCCCATCAGGCGCAGCAGCCCGAGAAAGGCTTCAAAGCGCACCAGCCAGTCGTGGCCGTAACGCAGATCGCCCAGGTCGCCGCGCGCTTTGAGAGCGGCCACCAGGTTTTCCACCCCCTGGCGGTTGCGGTAGTCGGGTTTCAGGGAAATTTCCAGGGATGCGGGAAGAATCTGCGGATCCACGCCCTCAAGCAACTCGGCATGTTGACCGAGGCGGCCGCGGAAGCGCTCGAAGGCCTGTTCGCGACTGACCACCTCGACCTCGGCGACTCCTTCGATCT
This sequence comes from Geoalkalibacter sp., assembly GCF_030604225.1. Classification (GTDB taxonomy): domain Bacteria; phylum Desulfobacterota; class Desulfuromonadia; order Desulfuromonadales; family Geoalkalibacteraceae; genus Geoalkalibacter. The sequence goes on along the minus strand of NZ_JAUVWH010000086.1, from coordinate 4,542 downwards.
TGCGGATGTCCCGCACCCGCTGGTCGAGCACGGCGGGCGCCGGCACCTGATCCAGGTAGGCCACCACCTGCACTTCCTGGCTCCAGCGCGCGGTGATCTTCTCCACATTGAAGACGATGATGACGAAAAAGGCGACGATGGTCAGCGACACCGTGACCGTCGCCACGGCGGCGATGCACAGAAAAGGGCTCTGCGCCATGTTGCGCAGGGCGCGGCGGAAAAAATAGGGCAGGATGTCAAACATGGCGATCTTCCACCACCCGGCCGGCATCAAGGGTGATCACGCGACGCGGAAATCGCCGGATCAGCTCGCGGTCGTGGGTCGCCATGACCACCGTGGAACCCCGGGCATTGGCGCTTTTGAACAGATCCATGAGCTCCAGGGTGGTTTCGGGATCGAGATTGCCGGTGGGTTCATCGGCCAGCAGCACGATGGGATCGACCACCAGGGCGCGCGCCACGGCGACCCGTTGCTGCTCGCCGCCGGACAGCTCCAGGGGACGTCGATTGAGTTTGTGTTCCAGTCCCACGTTTTTCAGCGCGGCATAGACCTTTTTGCTGATCTCGAAACGCTTGCGCCCCTGCACTTCCAGGGCGAAGGCGACGTTCTCGAACACCGTGCGCGTGCTGATCAGTTTGAAATCCTGAAAAACGATGCCCAAACGCCGCCGCACCAGGGGCAGCTGACGCGGGCCCATGCGCGTGATGTTGCGCCCGTCGAGGAGAATCTGCCCCCGATTGGGTCGCTCGCCGCCGTAGAGCAGCTTGAGCAAGGTCGACTTGCCGGCCCCGGAGGCGCCGGTCAAATAGACGAATTCGCCCTTCTCGATCTTGAGGGAGATCTGGTCGAGGGCGGACGAGTCCTTCTGGTAAGCCTTGCTGACGTTGTGCAACTGGATCATGCTACCACTCGCGATAGGGCACGCCGTTGAGACCGACAAGGTCGCTGCCGCTAAACACGTCGAACACCCAGCCTTCCTCGAGTTCACCGCTCTCACGGGGTTCGGGCGGAACAGTCAGCCAGGTATCGGCGCGGCGGGTGAAGGGATCGACGGGAATCAGGCGCAGATAGCGCGCGTCGATGAGAGCATCGAGGGAATCGGGATAGGCGGCGTTGTCGGCGAAATAGGCGTCGATGGCCTGGCGCATCTGATAGAGGTTTTCCGTCAAGGCCGCCTCGCGGGCGCGAATGACGCTGTGCTGATAGCTCGGCACGGCGATGGTCGCCAGGATGCCGAGAATCGTCATGACGATGAGGATCTCGATCAGGGTAAAGCCTCGGGAGCATCCCGCCGACCAATGGTGGTGTCTGCGCATCGGATCCTTACCAGGTGTTGTAGTAGGTGCCGTCGAGGGCCACCCCGTCGCTTTGGGAAAAAACATCATAGATATCCCCGCCCCCGTAGACCGTGGAATCGGGATCGTCCTTGTAGGCGCGCATGCCCCAGCCCTGGTCCCAGCGGTCGAAGGGGTCGCGGGGAATGCGGCGCAGGTACTTGCGTTTGTAGGGGTACAGGCCACCCCAGTCATTGCCCTCGACCAATTCCTCCAACTCCTCGGGGTAGCCGGTTTCATCGATGCTGGGAATGTAGCGACGCTCGGCCACCGCCCGTTTCCAGTCGGCATTGTACTCATCGAGGGCGGTGCGGATTTCGCGCAGGGCGCGCCGCAGTTCCACTTCCTTGCCGCGCTTGACGCTGATTTCGGCCAGGGGCATGGTCACCGCCGCGATCACCGAGAGGATGGCCATGGCCAGCACCAACTCGATGAAGGTCAATCCGGACCGGGACCGCAAAACCTGCCGCAGGGCGTTCATGGAACTCAGCGAACCTCCACCCGCTTGGCCGTGGGCACCACCGAAATCCGCTCCCCGGCGGGGTTGCGGAAATTGACGCGATCGACCTCGACCTGCGTCACGCCGGGCGCGCGGGCGCGAAATTCCACCCTGAACAATTCGCCGCCGCCGGACGCGCCGACGTCGCCGGTCCCCTGCTTGTAGCCCACGATCAGGGTTCCCGGGCGGGCGATGCTGGAGGTGAAAATCGTCGGCCGCTGACCGCTTTTTAGAAAATCGCCTTCCCGCGCGCGCACGAATTCGAGCTTGTCGGCATCGAAATTAAGATAAAGGGGCGCACTGTAGAGGCTTTGCACCTCGGCGACATTGATGCTCAGGGCAAAGGTTTCGCCCTGGCGCACCAGCTCCGGACCGCCCAAAAAGACCTGGCCCATGCCCGGCACTCCGGCGATCTCGATGGGCACGATGGGCGCCACGACAACCGCTTCAAGCTCGCGCGCAGCCACGGGAGGGGGCGTGGGCGGAGCCACCTGCGGCTCGGGCTGCGGAACGGGAACCGGCGCAATCGCCACGACCGGGGATTCCACGACCGGAGCAGGCGGCAAGGCCGGCGCGGAGGGCGGTGGAACGAAGGCCTGAGGTTCGCTGGGCAAGGCTGCCGGAGCCTGGGCCGGAGCCGGTGTCGGTTCCGCGGGCGGGGCTTCGTCGGGCACCGGCAAACGCGGTTCGCGCGGTTCGACCAGGCGTGGCACGGCCGCCGGATTGCCCTTTTCCAACTCGGGCGCGAACTCGGGTATGAAGGCGCCGAAGTTGGGGCCGGTGCGCAGATCATCCTCGCCGCCGGACCAGATGGTCGCCACCTCGGGCAGCGGCATTTCCAGGTTCTTGACGATGCGCGGGGTGATGGAAAGGAGTATTTCTCGCTTGATCGAATCTTCAGTGCGATGGGTAAACAGGGAGCCGAACAGAGGCAAATCGCCGAAGAAAGGTACAGAGCGCGAAACCTGTGCCTTGTTGTCGCGAATGAGTCCACCGATCACGGTCCGTTCGCCGTCGCGCAAGGTCAGCACGCTTTCAGCATTGGTGGTGGTGATGGTAAAAACCGAGGTGCCGCTCTCCAGGGTACGCCTGTCAGAGATGCTGCTGACTTCCAAGTTGAGCCGTGTGATGACGGAATTATCGAGCTGCACCGTCGGCTCAACGTTGAGCTTGACCCCGACATCAACGTACTGAACGTTATCGGAGCGTTGGGTATCCCCGGTCAGGGTGACGGTGATGACCGGCTCACGGCTGCCGATGTGCACCTTGGCTTTCTCGCGGTTTTTGACACGAATCTTGGGGCTGGCCAGCAATTCCGTGCCGGCGAGGGTCTTGGCAAAATCGAAGGTTGCCGCCGGCAACGTATAGAAACTTTCAAGGCCGGAGAGGCCACTGACCAGATTTTCGTTTGAACCACCGGAGGTCAAGGTATTGGAGACGATGGTCCCGCTGCCGGGATTGGACATGCCGAGGCTAATCGAGTAGGCATTGAGAAGCACGCCCAGACGCGATTCGTCGCCTCGGCTGACTTCGATGAGTTCGACATCAAACACGACCTCCGAATCAGCGCGATCGGCCGCCTCAAGGATCTGCTGGGAAAGGCGGATGACTTCGGGAAGATCGCGAATGACCAGGGCGTTAAGTTCCTCGTGCACGAAAATCCGCCGCAGTTGCAACATGGTTCGCAGCAGGTTGACCGCCTTCTTGGCATCGATGTTGGACAGGTAGAAGGTCTGGATGATGTGGTCTTCGTATTGCTTTTCTTTCTCCTTGGTCTTGCTGTAGAGCAGAATCGTTTTTGAGTTGAGAACCTTGCGGGCCAGACCCTTCATCTTCATGAGCAGTTCCAGAGCCTGGGCAAAGGTCGCATTTTCCAGAAACACGGTGACCTTTTCACCACGAATCTCTTCATCGAAGAGAAAATTGATGCCAGAGAGTTGCGAAAGGATGTTGAACACATCCTGCAAGTTGGCTTCCTGAAACTTGAGGGTGATCGGCTTGTCGGCGGTGACGTCGAGCTCAAATCCATCCAGGACCGTAACGTGGGCGGCGCGCACCCGCTCCATCAGGTCCCGGGCACCCTGGTTGCTCGGGTCAAGTTCCAGGGCGCGGTTGAGCACCTGTTTGGCATGAACGAACTTTCGCGAACGGAAAAAATTCTCCGCATCTTCGGTCAACCGCTGTGAACGAACTTTCCGTCGCACTGCTTCCAAATCCTGACGGGCGATATCCAAGGAGGGGTCGAAGTTGATTGCGAGCTGCAGCTCATTGATCGCATCAGGAAACCGACCATCAGCCGCCAAGCCAAGGCCGCGACGGTGGTGTTCGCGTCCGGCAAGCACTCGGGCCTCCTGCAATTTAAGTCGGTATTGGTGGCTGCTCGGATCCGATTCCAGGGCCTGGATGTACTTAGCAACCGCCAGATCGTACTGACCGGTGGCCATCAGATCATCACCACTGATCGCATTGGGCATGGTGGTGGCGCAACCGCTCAGCAGCATCCACAGGGACAAGACGCCGGCAATGGCGCGGCGGACCGACAAGGACAGGAACAGGTTCATCAGGACATCACCCTTGGCTGGGGTTGAAAACAATGCATGAGATTAGCGCCCCGCCGGGCGCGGTGGCGGCAGTATGCGCCGCGCCGCTCCGGGGGACGCGGCAGGAGCGGGCGGAGAACCAAAGGAACTGACCGCCGGGCGCTCCTG
>NZ_JAUVWH010000037.1 GCF_030604225.1 Geoalkalibacter sp. | reverse complement strand
TTCGGTCGCAGCGGACTCTGGGCGGTGGGCGCCTTCTACAAGGACATCGACGGGGTCATCGAGAAGCGCCAGGTCGGGGTCGACGCCGGCACCGGCAAGCCCATCGAAATGCCGGTCAATGCCGGCAACGCCAAGGTCAAGGGGCTCGATTTCGAAGTGCGCACCGGCCTGGAGTTGCTCGCCTTGCCCGATGTCAGCCTCCACGCCAACTATACGCTACAGGACTCCGAGGTGAACGATCCCAATACCGGTGCGAGCCGGCGCATGAAGGATCACCCCCAGCACCTCGGCAATCTGATCCTTCGTTACGGCCACAAGCCGCTGGGCTTCGGCGCCTCGCTGGGCTTGAACTACATCGGCAAGAAGGTCGATGAGACCAGCCCCCTGACCCCGACCAAGACCGAGAAGGCCTTCACCACAGTGGATGCCTCCCTCACCCAGCGTATTTACGGCGGGGCCAGCTTTTTCGCCAGCGCCAACAATCTGCTCAACGAGAAGCGCGAGAAACAGGACGGTCTCAAGACCGAGCGCGAGGAAGTCGGGCGCATGTTCTTTGCCGGATTGAGGTTTGATCTGTGATGCGTCTGATGCGCAAGCTCCATGAATGGTTCGGCCTGCTCACCCTGGTCGTCGTGGTCATCGTCTCGGTCACCGGCGTGCTGCTGGTGCACAAGAAGTCCCTGGGGCTGGACAAGGTCAGCTTCAAACTTCCGGGCTATGCCGTGTCGCCCACGACGGATGCCTGGGATACCCTGGAGGTCGGCGACCATCTGGTCGTCACCACCAAGCAGGGCGTGTTCGTGCGGGTCGCCGGCGAATGGCGGGGCACCCTGCCGGTTCCGGTGCGTCAGCTCGTTCTGCACGAAACCAACCTCTATGCAGCCGCCAAGGACGGGCTCCACCGCAGTGGCGACCAGGGCCTGAGCTGGGACAATCTACTGCCCGGACAGGAGGTGCGGGCAGCCGCCCTGTCCGGTACCGAGTTGTTCGCCGCCACGCTGCACGGCCTGCTGCGCACATCCGGCGAAGCCCCGGGCACCTGGACGGAGGTCGTCGCCTTCGGCAAGCAGCCCCTCGATGTGCGGCGCATTCAGCCCCTCGGAGACGAGGTGCTGCTGGCGGCCAAGGAGGGCCTGTTCCATTTAGGGGAAGGGGGCGCCATGAGCCTTGTCGGCCTACCCTTGGAGGAAAGCGCGGCCGCCGGCGTCTCCCTGCAGCGCCTCGTCACCGATCTGCACAACGGCGATTTTTTCGGCCGCCTGGGCTATCTGGCCATCGACGCCACGGGCGTCGCCCTGCTGCTCTTGTCGTTGACCGGGGTCTACCTTTGGTACGTGCCCTGGAAAAAACGCCGCCAGGCGGCCCGAGTCCGCGCCGCGCTCTGATCGGCGCTTGGCCTGTCATTTCCAACGCATTGCGCAAGAAAGCCCTGGTGCAAATCGGGGCTTTCTTGCTTTCTCAGGCAGGTCGAATCCGGGCTGTTCCAGCGAAAGGTGGTACCCGAATGGATGTGCTAAGCTAAAAGGCAAAGCCTGCGTAAGGGCGGTGGATGCAAAGATCAGGCACCGAGATTTACACCCCGTCCACAGCAAGGAGACGCCATGTCTATCGATCTGAAAGTGCTGGAGAAGGCCATCGCCGCCAAGGATCTAGCCTTCATCGCGAAGCGTCTGGCGGAAACCGCGCGGCAATTTGGCTGGAGTGAAGAGGACATCGTGCGCCTCGGGGAAAGGCTGGCCGAGCAGGGGCGGCGGTGAGCGGGTTCAGGCGGCGGGGGATACCGGCTGATGTAGGGGCGCCAGGGCCTTGACCCCGACGCTGAGGGTGCCGAGATTGTGCAGCAGGGCCGAGAAGATCGGCGGCGCCAGGCCGGTGACGGCCAGGGCCATGGCCGCGGAATTCACCCAGAGAATGGTGCGGTAGTTGCTGCGGATCAACTCCATGGCTTCGCCGGCGATGCGTCGGGCGGCGAGTAGGTCGTGCAGGGTGCCTTCCATGAGCAGGATGTCGCAGGCTTCCTTGGCGATATCCGCGCCATGTTTCATGGAGATGCCGATGTCGGCGTAGGACAGGGCCGCCGAATCGTTCATACCGTCGCCCACCATCACCACCCGGTGGCCCTGCTGCTGCAGGGCGCGGATCACTTCGACCTTGCGCTCGGGCAGGGCTCGGGCGTGGTATTCGGCAATGCCGAGCCGTCCGGCGACGGTGCGGGCGGTGGCCTCGTTGTCGCCGGTGAGCATGATCACGCGGGCGGCGCCGTCGCCGCGCAGGCGCGCCACGAAATCGCCTGCTTCGGGGCGCAGCGGGTCGTGCACCGCGATCAGGCCGGCCAGTCGCTCGCCGATGGCGACATAGAGGACCGAGTGCCCTTGGGCGGCAAAGCGCTGGACATGGGCCTCTTCCGTGGCGCCGAGGGGAATCCTCTCGTCCTCGTGCACGAAATGGCGACTGCCCACCAGGATGCGCCGGCCGTGGACGCGCGACACGATGCCGTGCGCCAGCACATAATCCACCTCGGCGTGTTCTTCTTCGTGGGCCAGTTTGCGTTGGGCCGCGTGACGCACCACGGCGGTGGCGATGGGATGGGGGAAATGCTCTTCGACGCAGGCCGCTTGCCGCAGAACGTAATCCGCCTCGTAGCCGTTGAAGGCGACGACTTCCGCGACCTCGGGGGTCGCCGCGGTGAGGGTGCCGGTCTTGTCGAGGACGAAGACATCGGCCTGGGCGAGCATTTCCAGGGGCCGGCCACCCTTGATCAACACGCGGTGGCGGGTGGCGCGCGCCAGGGATGAGAGGATGGTTAGCGGCGTGGCGAGCTTGATGGCGCAGGAATAGTCCACCAGCAGCACGCCCGCGGCCCGCGCCGGGTTGCCGGTGAGGGCCAGGGTCAGGCCGCTCAGCAGGAACGAGTAGGGCACCACGCGGTTCGCCAGGGTCTCGCCGCGGCTCTGGGTCTCGGCCTTGAGATGCTCGCCCTCCTCGATGATCTTCACCACGCGGGCGGCGCGGGTGCTGTCGCCCACCTGCTCGGCGCGAATGCGCAGCAGGCCCTCCTCCACGGCGGTGCCGGCATACACGGAAAGCCCCGGGCGCTTCACGACCGCCAGGCTTTCGCCGGTCAGGCTCGCCTGATTGACCAGTGCCTCGCCGTCCAGCACCGTCCCATCCACCGGAATCAGCCCGCCCATGCGCACCACGACCGTTTCGCCCGGGTTGATCTCCGCCAGGGCCACCCGCTCTTCCCGGCCCGCCCGCAGCACCCAGGCCCATTCCGCCTCGTCGGCGCGGAACATGTCGGCCAGCAACTTGCGCGAGCGCCGGCGCGTCCACTCCTCAAGGTAATCGCCGGCCTTGAGCAGAAACGAGATGAGGGATGCGGTGAAGAAGTCGCGCGTCGCCATGGCGGCGCCGATGGCCGAAGCATCGAGAACGTCGACGTTGAGCCGACCTGAGCCGAGCGCCGCCGCGCCTCGGCGGAAAATGGGGATGGCGCCGAGCATCGACAGCACCGGCCGCACGGGTGGGGGAATCAGGGGGCGCAGAAGCAGCAGGGTGCCCGAGCGGATGACGGTTTTCTTTTTCCGCTCCAACTCGCTGAGGGTACGCCGTCCGCGGGGGCGGGGCGGGCGCGCCTCCGCCAGGTGGCGCAACAAGGTTTCGCGAGCAAGGGCGCGATGGTCGTAACGGATGAGTAGATTGCGCGTGTGGGGATTGAAGGAAACCTTATGCATCCCGGCCAGATCGCGCAGATGGGCTTCCACCTCCCGCGCGTCAACGGCCGGTCGGCGCGGCAACACCAGATGCAGCCGCAGCCGACCGGGAAACTCGTGAAGGATCTGGTACTGCATTATTTCTCGGTTCTGCGCGACCTTGAGGTTTTGGCCCGGGCGGTGGCGGCTGCCTTGACGGGCTCGGTCGCCCCTGTCGCGCGGGCGGGGGCGCCGCCCTTGGTTTCTTCCAGATCGTCAAGCATCTGTTCCAGCCGCTCCATGCGCGACTCCGCGTCCTGCTTTTCCCGCAAGCGCGAAATCACAAAGGAACTGCCCAGGGTCGCGCCGGCGCCCAGCAACAGGGTGAGCCCGGTGCGCAGATAATGAAACCCGCGGCTCTTCATGGTCATGGCTGCTCCTCCTTGCCGGGGGTCGGCTGCTCGGCGTCAATCTTGGCCAGGCGCTCCTCGACGATGCGTTCGATGCGCTCCAGGATCGCCTTTTCGCGCTTATCGGCATCCACCGCGGCATCGTGCTCGCGCTCGTACTCGTAGATCGCCTCGGCGATGATGTCCTCGAAGTCTTCCTTGACCTTCTCGTACTTGCCCGCAGCCCATTCCTTGAAGGCGTAGCCTTCCTTGACCACCCCCACGGCCGTCGGCCGCACCTTGCGCGTGACTTTCTCGAGGCTCAGCGCCGCCAGCGCGCCCAAGGCGCCGCCAGCCAGCAGCCAGAGGCTGCGCTTGCCGATATAGAGCCCCTGTCCGTGCTCCTCCCGGCCTTGCGGTTGTGGGTTTGCTCCGTACTCACCACGGTCTTCTTCCGACATGCGTACCTCCCGGATGGCGAAGATGGAATAAATGCCTACCTAAAAACTATACTTTTGTCCGGCGAAATGACAAGGGGTTGGCTGGGTCCGCCTCAGATGAGGAGCGTCGCGCGTTTTTCGAAGAGGTGCAGGGCCAGTAGCCCGAGAAAGACCGCCCCGGCAAGGGCATGCGCCTTGGAACCGGCGCCCAGGGCGGCGAGGGCCGCCAGCAGGGACAGCAGCATGCCGAGATTCAGGACGCGGCGTTTGCTCAACAGGGGCTTGCTTACGCTTAGCGGGACTTTTCGGGAAATGCAAGGTGCCGGGGCGAGCGTCGACCGAAGGCGTCCCAGGCTCCGCGCGAGCAGGTCGGTGATCTTGCCCACGGCGCCGCGCGTTGTGTTGTAGAGAATCAGCAGGCTTGCGGTGCGGGGATTGCCGGACACCGCGCGGATGTCCGGCTGGGCCAGAAGTTGTTCGCGCAAGGCGCTCAGGATTTGGACTTGACGCAGGCGCGGATCGCGGATGCGCAGGCGGCCTTCGACATGGCTGGTGATGGTCATGGCGTCTCCGAGCCTTGCTGTTCAGCGTCTCAGTGCCGAAAAGGCCGGCACCAGGATGTCCAAGGGTTTGGGAAGAACGGCATGGGCCACCAGATCAAAAAACAGATGACGGCCGGCCGAGGAGGCGGCAGGGATCTTGTCGGTTTGACGGCTGTGGGGTGTCGTGGGCAGGTCGCAGCCCAGGGTCGGGTCGGCGAGAAGCTCTTCGAGTCGGCTGCTCAACTCCATGCGCGACAGCCGCGCTTCCTCGAAGCACACCAGCACCCTGCCGGTCCGAAAATTCGCCGTGGCCGCCTGTACCCCGACAAGCGCACCGATCTTTCGCTCCAAGGCCTCGCACCGGCCGCGCTGACCTTTGATCGCTTCACACTCCAGCCGCAGCCGGCCCGGCAACACACTTAGGGGCGCCATCGCTGTTCTCCAGGAAACGGGTAATGAAAATCGAAGTCAATGTTATCCGTAAGGCGGACCAGCGTCAACAAAAAAATGAAAGTCGTTTTCACTCCTAGAAAGCCGGTGGTTCAGGCGGCGTCCGGCTTGGTGTGATCGCCGGGCGCCGCCTGTCAGGTCTAGAAGTTCATCTTGACGCCGGCGCTGATCAGCCTCTCCAAGCCGGGGAAGATCCCCTCGGGAGCGCGCGAGGCGATGTATTTCTTGTCGAACAGGTTTTTGACCGAGGCGAACACCTGGATCCGTTCGGTGACCTGGTAATCACCGTTGAGATGCCACAGGCTGTAGCTGGGCAGGATGCCGGTCCGGCCGTTGGCCGAGCCGACCCGGGTATTTTCGAAATCGGCAAACTGTTGATCGACGAACTGGTACTGCAGGCCGGTGCCCCAGGGCCCCTGGCGATAGGACAGGGTGGCGTTGACCAGATTTTCCGGGGCGTAGGGCAGGCGGTTGCCCTTGCGGTCGATGCCGCCGAGGATGCGCGTGCTGTCGAGCTTGGCGGTGGGCACGTGGGTCCAGTTGGCGTCGAGACCAAAGCCCCAGCCGAGGTCGGCGCCGATGCCCACTTCAAAGCCCTGATTGATGGTTTTCCCGGCGTTGGTCAGCTCGGAGGTGGCGCCGCCGGCCTGACTGGCCTGGATGATCTGGTTGCTGAAGTCGTAACGAAAGGCGGTGACTTCGTAGCTGAGTCGCGGCAGACGCCCGCGCACCCCGGCTTCATAGTTGTTGCTGCGTTCCGCCTTGAGATCAATGGCATCGCCGTCGTTGGCGACGGCGTCAGCGACGCGCGGCGGCGCGAAACCGCGGTGGATGCCGCCGAACAGCACCAGGGCGTCGCTGAGCTTGTAGGTGGCGCCGATGCCGGGCACCCACTCGGTATTGCTGGTCTTGTTGGAGGCATTGACGTCGGCGCTGTCCCAGCGGTGAATGGCGCGTTTCTGTCGATAGCTTTCCACGCGCAGCCCCGGGGTTAGCGCCAGGCGCTCGGTCAGGTGAAAGCGATTCTGCAGAAAGACGGCAAGGGCGTCGGCTTCGCGCAGATCATCCTCGCGGATAACACCGGAGCGCGCATCGGCGGTGGCGCCGTTGACCCGCTGATTGGTCATTTCCTCGGTGTGCAGGCGCACGCCGAAATCGGTCTCGTTGCGGATGCCCAAAGTCTCATGGTTGAATTCCAGCCGGGTGTCGACGCCGGCCAGGGTGAATTCCCGCAGTCGCCCGCCGTTGGTGCCGCGCATTTCGTTGAGACCGGTGTCGGCGTTGAAACGGAAATCCTCACGCCACCAGTCCCGGACGGCGTTGTTGGCATAGAGCAAGGTGCGCCAGGTCAGATCCGGGGTAATCTGCAGTTCATGATTGAGGTCCAGGGAATAGCGCTCGACTTCAAGCCGGTCCTGGGCGGCCTTGTTCTGCCGTGGATTTTCCTCGAACTCCCGCTGGGTCAATCCCAGATAGGTTGACTGGCTGTCGTTATTGTAATAGGTCAGCTTGACCCCGACGAATTGGTTGGCGCCGATGCCGAAGCCGGTTTTGAGAACCAGGTCGTCCACGTCGAAATCATTGTTCTGGCGATTGCCGTCGCCGGCTTTCTTCAGGTAGCTGATGCCGGCGGCGACGTTGTCCCAGGTGCCGCCGTAGTCGAACAGCAGCGAGCGAAATCCCTGGTTGCCACCGGTCAGGGTCAGGGCGCCGCCCGGTTGGTAGGGCGGATTTTTGGTGACGTAGTTGATCGCCCCGCCGATGGTGGAAGGGCCGTAGCGTAGGGAACCACTGCCCTTGAGTACTTCGATGCGTTCCATGCGTTCGATGGGTGGATGGTAATAGGCCGCCGGGTCGGTGTAGGGCCCCAGCGCGATGGGCGCGCCGTCTTCCAGCAACATGACTTTTTTGCTCATATCGGGATTGAGACCGCGCACGCCGATGCGCGGAAAAAACCCGTAGCCGTCGGTTTCCACGGCATGAATGCCGGGTTCGCGGCGCAGGGCATCCTGGGTGCTCAGCGGCCGGGTCGCTTCGAGCTTTTCCTGGGTGATGACGGTGGCCGATCCCGGGGTGCGCTCCAAGGCTTCGGCCGCGCTGCCGATGATATCGATACGCGGCAGCCTGGCGGTGGTTTCCGGTTCGGCGTGCGCGACTGAAGTGGCCAGCAAGCTGACGCCGAGCAGCATGGGGAACGCTAGCTTTTTCGTGGTGCGGATGGACTTCACGGTTTTGAGCCTCCTGGAAAGGAAAATCCTGCCACGGCAGGGGCCGACCGCTTTTCGCTGATCGGCCGTGATGACAGATGGGAGGGTCGCGCAACGGCATCCTCCCGACAAGGGCCCCCGGGGGGCCGGGTTAGGTCACTGGGTTTTTTGTTCGAGCAGGCAACTCAGACAGTCGCGCAGGCTGCACAGGCCGCAGGAATGAGCCTGTAGCAGGGGAATGCCGCAGGCGCGCGCCGCTCGCACGGCGTCGCGACGGGCGTTGTGCGAAACTCGGTCGGTGAACAACACCAGTGCGTCAAAGCGACGAAGTTTGTGCTCAAGACCGGCCTGCTGCTCGTTGAACACCCGGAGGGTGAGGCCCAGCTTGTCGGCTTCGGCGCGGTACAGGGCTTCCAAGCGCTTCATGCCACCGATGACGGCAATGCTCATGGCGATGCTCCTTGGATGAAAGGAAGGGGCCGCAAGGGTTTTTTGTGGGAGCCCCCAATGAGGCGCGGAAACTGAAAATCGTTATCAGCTGGGCGGTAAAAAAAATGGCTCGGGATGTGCGGTGACGCTTCCGGCAATAGCCGGCAACGTCACCGCACCTGCTCTTACAGACTCCAGGTCAATCCCACCAGCAGAGCGTAATCGGGCTCGGGGCGACTCAGGCCGAACTTGACGCCGCCATCGAGAGCGATGTTGTCGGTGACGGAGTACACCAGGCCGAGCAGGCCGAAGGCGGGGTGCAGATCGGAATCCTTGGACTCATGGGTCTCGATGCCGATGTCGGCCACCAGGTCGAGGGTGGGGGTCAGCTCCCGCACCGCGGCCAGGGAGGCGCTGTAGATGTGGCGGCGGCTCTCCAGGCGATCTTCCGCCAGCTTGTAGCGGTTGTGGGCATAGCCCAGGTTGAGGTGCAGATCGACGAGCTCGAATTCCTTGGTGGCGATCAGGGCCAGGCCGTAGGACACCTCGCCGCTGCCGAGACCCTTGTCCTCATCCCCCGTGGGGATGGTCAGGGACGGTTTGAGGGCCAGGGCGCCGAGGTCGCTCTCGTGAAAGCGCCATTTCACTTCCAGGGTCAGATCGCCGATGCCGTTATCGCTTTCGGTTTCGCCGGCGAATTTGGTTCGGGTGTAAATGTAGGGCGCCTCGAAGAGCAGGTCGAGATTGTCGAGCAGGCCGTAGGCCAGGGCTACCGCGGTCTGGTTGTCGCGGGCCCGCAGTTTTTCACCATCCACCGTCTGGCGATCGAAGCTCAGTTCGTTGCTGAATTCGAGCAGGATGCCGCCCTGGCCCTCGGTGCCGGCGTCGTCGGTGACCAGCGGCTGGATGGCGAAGGCGGGTGGGGCGAGCAAGCTGAGGGTCAGCAGCGTGGTCAGCAAAAACTTGGTGGTGCGCATGGTTCCTCATGGAGTTCACATGGGGCATTTTGAGCCCGGTTGTCGGTAACACGAAATTTATATGCGTGGCACATTATCTTGGCGGCGCAAAGCGTGTCAAGAAAAATTATGGCTGCCTAACCTTTTCGGCAACCGCAGTCGGTGCAGCCGCACGGACCTTTCTTCTTGCGCAGGGACCGGTACAGCAGCCAGCCGGTGCCGCCGAGAACCAGGCCCATCCAGAGCAGATCGACGAGGCCCATGTCAGCCTCCCAGCCCGAGCAGGCTGCCGCCCTGGTAGATGATCAGGGCCACCGTCCAGGCCAGGACACTCTGGTAGGCGAAGGCCACGCCGAACCACTTCCACGAGCCGAACTCCTGGCGCATGGCGATGGCCACCACCACGCAGGGCATGTAGAGCAGCACGAAGGCCATGAAGGCGTAGGCCGACAGGGGCGTGAAGGCGCCGCGCACCGCAGATTGTAGGGGCGTGCCCGCGGACTCGTCCTCGGCGGCGAGGCTGGCGACGCCGAAGGTGGAGACGATGTTGAGCCCCGCGCCCTGCAAAGCATCGACGAAGCCGCCGCCGATCTCGATCAGATCCTCGCCGAAGGTCGGCGCTGGTCCCTCGGACTCTTCCGCGGCGAGGGCGCCGGGCGCGTAGATCTCGCCCATGGTGCCGACCACGATCTCCTTGGCGATGATGCCGGTGATGAGCGACGAAGCCGCCTCCCAGTTGCCGAAGCCCAGGGGCTCGAAGACCGGGGCGATGGCGGCGCCGGTCTTGCCCAGGTAGGAGTCGCGCTTGTGCTCGACGCCCCAGGGCAGGTTGAGCAGGAACCACACCAGCACCGACACGGCGAGAATGTAGGTGCCGGCCTTGATGAGAAAGTGCTTGCCTTTCTCCCAGGTGTGGATCAGCAGGTTGCGCAGGGACGGCAGGCGGTAGGGGGGCAGTTCCATGATGAACATGGGGGCCTCGCCGCGAAACAGGGTCTTCTTGAAGATCACGCCCATGAGGATGGCCAGGGCGATGCCCAGCACGTAGAGCGACCAGATCACGGTTCCGGCGTGGGCGGCGAAAAACACCGCGGCGAACAGCACGTACACCGGAAGCCGCGCGCCGCACGACATGAGCGGCAGCAGCAGGGCGGTGAGCGCCTTGTCGCGGGGATTCTCCAGGGTGCGCGTGGCGTAGATGCCGGGCACGTTGCAGCCGAAGCTCAGCAGCATGGGGATGAAGGATTTGCCGTGCAGGCCGATGGCGTGCATGGCGCGGTCCATGACGAAGGCGGCGCGCGCCATGTAGCCGCTGCCCTCCAAAAAGGTGATGAAGAACATCATGGCGAAGATCACCGGCACGAACACCAGCACGAAGCCGACCCCGGAGAGCACCCCGTCGACGGCCAGGGACAGCGTCCAGTCGGGGGCGCCGAGCAGACCCAGGCCGGCGGCCGTCCAGCGCATGAAGGGGCCGGCGATCAGGGCGTCGAGCCAGTCGGCGAAGGGCGTGGCGACGTCGAAGGTGAGCTTGAACATCAGCCACATGGCGCCGAGGAAAATGGGAATGCCGAGAAAGCGGTTAAGCACGATGCGGTCGATCTTCTCGGTGATTTCCGTCTTACGCAGTTCGGGCCGCCGCAGCACCTCGCGGGTCAGCCCCGACGCCAGGGCGTAGCGCGCATCGGCCATGAGCGCTTCCAGATCCTCGCCGTGGGCGCGGCGCAGGTGCTCGAGCGCCGCCTCGCGCGGCAGGGCCTGGGGATCGAGGTTGAGCTCGCGCTGCAACTCCTCGTCGCCTTCCATGAGCTTGAAGCTGAGCCAGCGGGCGGGAAAACGTTGGCTGACCTCGGGATATTTGGCGGCCAGGTTGGCGCGCAGGGTCGCTTCGGCCTGGTCAATGTCCGGACCGTAGCTGAGCTGTCGCGGCTGGTGTTGGGCCGGCGCGGCGGCCACCCCGAGGGCGGCGGCGAGCAGTTCCTTGATGCCGCGGTTCTTGGTCGCCGCCGTGGGAATGACCTTGATGCCGAGCAGCTTCTCCATCCCGGGCACGTCGATGCGAAAGCCCTTGGCTTCGGCCTCGTCGTAGATGTTGAGGGCCATGACCATGGGGATGCCGAGTTCGAGAAGCTGCACGCTGAGATAGAGATTGCGTTCCAGGTTGGTGGCGTCGACCACGTTGATCACCAGGTCGGGCTTCTGATAGACCAGGTAGTCGCGGGCGATGATCTCTTCCTGGGTGTAGGGCGACAGGGAGTAGGTGCCCGGTAGGTCGACCAGGCGAATTTTTTGCCCGGAAAACTCGAACTGCGCTTCCTTGCGTTCCACCGTGACCCCCGGCCAGTTGCCCACGTGCAGGCGGCTGCCGGCAATGGCGTTGATCAGGGTCGACTTGCCGGCGTTGGGATTGCCGGCCACGGCGATGGTGATGGGACGCTTGGTCACCGCGTGCAGAGCGGGTTTTTCCGCCGCCGCCGTTTGTGCCGGCACCCCCTGGGCTTGCGCCTCCTTGCTCATCGCAGCACCTCCACGGCGATGCCTTGCGCCTCTTTCTTGCGCAGCGAGAGCTGATAGCTCTTGATGGTCACTTCCAGCGGATCGCCCAGGGGCGCGATTTTCACCACCTTGACCTCCTCGCCGATGAGCACGCCCATGTCCATGAGTCGCCGTTTCAGCGGGCCGATGGCGCCGATGGCCGTGATTTTGCCCTTTTCGCCAGGCTTGAGTTGCGCCAGATTCATGCTCACCTCCATACCCAAATGTTCATGGCCAGTCCTCGCGCCAGGGCGATGCGTGATTCGTCCACCCGCAGCAGCAGGGGACCGCTGCCTCTACTGAGCATTTCCACTTCCTTGCCGATGCGCAGCCCCAGTTCCTCGAGGCGCCCGGCGCTCTCGTCGTCCGTTTCACGCGCCGTTGCGCCCGGGCGGGTGCGCACTTCGGCAATCAGCGCTTTTTCGCCCGGCGCCAGCAGGCCCAAGGGCATCATGTTCAGATTCATTGTGTCTCCCCCTGCTTGTTCAGGATTGAGTTGGCCGGCGAGAATTTCTCAGGCGGCGCGGGCGAGTTTCAGGCAATCGACGGGACTGGCGCAGCAGGACAGGCGGCGCGCCATGCGACAGCGGCAGTCGAGAAATTCTTCCGCCAGGCGCAGGCTTTTTTCCGGCGCGCCATAGATTTTCCAGGGACCCTGGCCGGAATTAGGCAGCGCCGCCCAGCCCATGAAGCCGACCACGTCCTTGAGGGGATAGCCGAGCAGGGCCCCGATTTCATGAGGCATGCCGTTGCCGTGAAAACACCTTTGCAGAGTGGCGAGAGTGCATTCCAGGTCGGCGGGGTCGGCGTGACCGGCCTTGGCGAGGAGCGCCCGCACGTTGGGGCGCGCCAGGGTTTGCAGCAGGGTCTTGCGGTGATAGATGAGGAGCAGAACGGAGCTGCCGCGTTCGGCCATCACCCGAAAATGCAGGCCGCTCCGGCTCAGCAACGCCGCGCCATGGCGCTGCCAGAGTTGGTAGAGATTGCGTCCGCAGGGGCGCTTGCGATTGATGATGCTGAGCAGATTGGCGGGCTTGGCCCCTTCGAGGATTTCGGCGGTCTCCAGGGCGAGAAAGGAGGCAAGGCATTCCTGATCGTCGCTGAACCGGGCGGCGAATTCATTCCAGGCCGGCCGTTTGTTCAGGGCGGCTCGCTGATTGGGCATGGCGCAACCTCTTCTTCTTGATCGTTAGAATGATTTTCTTTTTCAGTTGGTGGCCGCCAGGTATTTTCGGCCCGAGACAGGTCGAATCTTAGTGAAAATGAAAACGGATGTCAACAAAAAGATCGGCGATGGCAGGGAAAAGTGCCTGCCATCGCCAGGGGCCAGGGTGGGCTCGGGAGCTTATTGGGCCGCGTGGGATCCGTTGGCCGGGCTCTTCGGGTTGAGGTCCGGTCGCAAGCAGGCCTCCTGGATCAATTGTTCCAGGGTTTCGACGCGATAGGGCTTGGTGAGAACGGCAAACATCCCGGCGTCAAGAAAGCGTCGGCGATCTTCGACAAGCGCATGGGCTGTCAGGGCGATGACGGGGGTTCGCAGGTTGGGGCTTCGCGGGTTTTGCCGGAGCAGGCGCGTGGCCGAAACCCCGTCGAGTTCCGGCATGGAAACGTCCATGAGCACCAGGTCAAAGGGTTCCTGATTCAGCATTTCGAGGGCTTGCCGGCCGTCGGCGGTCAGGGTGACCTGGTGTCCGGCCCGACGCAGGATGCGACTGAGCAGTTCTCGGTTGATGCGGTCATCCTCGGCCACCAGGATTTTTCGCGGCGACCCGGCGCCGGCGTCCGGGGATTGCGGTGATTGGTTGTCGGCGGATTTTTCCTTCTTGCCCGGGACGACGACGCCGCCGAACAACGCGGTGAAATAAAAGATCGTGCCCCCGCCGGGATTCTCGCCGTACCAGATCGTGCCGCCCATCAGCTGGACCAGTTGGCGGCAGATGGCCAAGCCCAGGCCCGTGCCGCCGTAGCGCCGGGTGATGGAGGAGTCGGCCTGGGTGAAGGGCTCGAAAACCATTTCGCCGACATCGTCGGGTAGGCCGATGCCCGTGTCGGCGATGGAAAACCGCACCAGGATACCGGCGACGTTTTTCTCCTGAAGGTCGGCGCGCAAGCTGATGCGGCCCTGTTGGGTAAACTTCACGGCATTGGCGAGCAGGTTGGACAGCACCTGCCGCAGCCGTTGCGGATCGCCCGCGAGCAGGTGCGGCAGGGCGGGGTCGAAGTCGATCTCCAAGGCAAGCTTCTTGGTCTCGATGCGGGGGCGATGGATCTTGGCGACCTGGTGCAGTACAGCCGCCAGTTCGAAGGGTTCCTGAACAAGATGCACCACCCCGGCCTCGATCTTGGAATAGTCGAGGATGTCGTCGATAACGGCGAGCAGGTTTTCCGCCCCGCTGCGCAGGGCATCCAGGCAGTCCTGCTGCTCCTGGTCGCGCAGGCTGGGCGCGAGGATCTCGATGGCGGAAAAGATGCAACTCACGGGCGTGCGGATTTCGTGGCTCATGTTGGCCAGGAAAATGCTTTTGGCCGCGTTGGCGCGGTCGGCTTCCTCCTTGGCGAGGCGCAGGTCGCGGGTGCGCTCCTCGACCTTTTCCTCCAGTTCCCGGTTCAGTTGGGCCAGGGCGCGCTCGGCGTCCTTGATTCGCGTGATGTCGGTAAAGGTGAGCACCACGCCTTCCACCGTTTTTTCCTCGGTGATGAAGGGCAGGATCCGCTTGAGCAGCCAGTGCCCCTCGTGGGTGAGGATTTCCTTCTCCACAGGGGTGCCGGTGGCCAGAACCCGCCGAACATCTTCGAGCATCCCCGCCTGATCGGCGAGATGGTAGGCGATGTGATCGAGGGGGCGGCCGATATCCTGCGGCAGCAGCTTGAAGAAGCGCTCGATGGCCGGATTGAATTTGCGGATGCGCAGGTTGCGGTCGAGATAGACCGTGCCGACAGGAATGCTGGCGAGCAGGTTGACATGATCCTGGTTGATTTGCTTGAGTTCCTCGTTCTTCTGCTCGAATTCAGAGTTAACGCTGTAGAGTTCCTCGTTGACGGAGTGCAACTCCTCGTTGGTGCTTTGCAATTCCTCGTTGGCCGCGAGCAGTTCCTCGTTGGTGGCCTGCAACTCCTCGTTGGAGGTTTGCAGTTCCTCGATGGTGGTCTGCAGGGTTTCCCGGGCCGTTTGCAGTTCGCTTTCCAGGTCGCTGATGCGCTGCTGGAGATGTTCGGGCAGCCGTTCCGCGCTCAGGGTCAAGACGTTTTCGGCGCCGTCGCCCTCATCCAGGTTCCGTGCGGCATCCCGGGCTGGCAAGGCCGAGACGAAATAATGCACGGACTGACTTTTGGCATCGGGCAGCACCTCGATGCGCAGTTCGCAGCGCTGGGTTTGCGCCTGTTTGTCCATGGCCAGGTTGGGAATGGTCACGGCGGTTCGGGTCTTGGCCGCGCGATGCAGGGCGGTGGCGAGGGGCAGCTTGAACGGCTCCTCGACGAGCAGCAGCAGATCATTCTCGAAGCGGCCCTCGGGGGTGTCGAGAAAACCCGCAAGATCGCCGAAGTAATGCAGAACTTCGCGCTGCTCGTTGATCAGCACGCCGGGCGGCATGTATTGGCGCAGCAGCTGGTCGTAATCCGAAAGCAGCTGGCGGTCGATGCTCAGGCTGAGCCGGGTCGGAGGATGCAGCACGGCGGGTGCCGAAAAGCGCCCGTGCAGCTTGTCCAGTCCCAGGTCAAGTCCGATCCTGAGATCCCGTGCCTTGCGGAACAATTTGTTCGAGCCGTCGAGGGTGTCGAATTCCGGAGCGATTTTGCCCAATCCCTCGCTGGCGCCGAGAAACAGCACACCGCCGCGGCGCAGGGCGAAATGGAACAGGGAGAGAACCTTGTCCTGAATATCGGGTCGCAGATAGATCAGCAGATTGCGGCAGCAGACCAGGTCGATCCGGGTAAAGGGCGGATCGCTGATCAGATTGTGGGGGGCGAACACGATCATCTTGCGCAGAGCGGGCAAAATCCGGTAGCTCTCCTCGCCCTCGGCGGTGAAAAAACGCCGCAGCCGTTCCGGGGTGAGGTTTTTCAGGCGCTTGGCCTCGTAAAGACCCTGGGCGGCGAAGTCGATGGATGAGCGGTGCACGTCCGTGGCGAAGATGGTGATGGGTTTGTCGTACCGGTATTTTTCCGCTTGCTCCGTCAGCAGGATAGCCAGGGAATAGGCTTCCTCGCCGGTGGCGCAGCCGGCGGTCCAGACGCGCAGGCCGTCCTCGGCGGCGGGCGCCTTGAACAACTCTGGAATCACAAGTTCCTCTAGCCTTCGAAATGCTTTTTGGTCGCGGAAAAATTCCGTCACGCCGATGAGAAGATCATGATAAAGCAGGTCGAGTTCCATGGTGTCGACCCTGAGCAAGGCGGCATAATCTTGCACATCGGCCAGGCGGCGAAACTCCATGCGCCGCTGAATGCGCCGCCCCACCGTGGGGGGCTTGTACTTGGAAAAATCGAGATGATACTGGCTGTTGAGCAGGGCGAAGATCGGTTGATATTCATCCACCTCGACGTCGTCCGTCGGCAGGGTTTGCATCAAGGACTCACGCTTGGCCGGTGAGGTTGCGACGTAGCGCATGAGGAATTCGGGGATTTCATCCGGCGGCAGCAGCAGGTCGCAGGCGCCCGAGGCCAGGGCGCTGCGCGGCATGCCGTCGAATTGAGCCGTCTCAAGGCTTTGCGCGATGACCAGGCCGCCGGCGCGATGGATCTCCTGAATCCCGCGCGAGCCGTCGCTGCCGGTGCCGGAGAGAATGATGGCGACGGCCTTTTTCCCCGCGTCCGCGGCCAGGGAGCGCAAAAAGACATCGATGGGCAGGTCCGGCTGGGGGCCGGGCTCGCGTTCCGCCAAAAACAGTCTGCCGCTGTTGAGGGTCATATGAATTTTGGGCGGATTCAGGTAGATGCAGTTGGGCTTGAGGGTCATGCCGTTGGCGGCGCGCTGGATCTCCATTCTAGTGTGGCGCGCCAGCAGATCGTCCATGAGGCTTTTGAAATCAGGCGAAAGATGCTGGATGACGACAAACGCCATGCCGCTGTCGGCGGGCATATGCGAAAAGAGGCTCTCCAGGGCCGACAATCCGCCCGCCGAGGCGCCGACGGCGACCACCAGACGCGGCTTTTTCATGGCTTTTTCGGGTGCATTCAAAGACCTTGGGGTCTTCATAAGCGTCGATCCTTTCACCGCCACCCGGAATGGGTGATCGGAAAATCTAACCCAGTCCGCAAAAAAAGCAATTGTCCTAAGCGACGACGGACATTATTGGTTCAAATAAGATAACGGGTTGGGGAAAAACGCTGCAAAGCCGCGAAATGCTTCAGAGGCTTTGACTTGTTTCGTGACAAATTTTATCATCTTTTTGGTTGTTGACTATTTCACCTAGTTTGTAGGACGAGGTGGACCAATGATGGACAAAGCATCCGGGGAAAATCAGCGCCAGACCGTTTTAAGCCTCGGCATCGCCGGCATGAACTGCGCCTCCTGCGTGGGGCGGGTGGAAAAGGCCCTGCGGGCGGTGCCGGGTGTTGCCGAGGCGTCCGTCAATCTCGCCACGGAGCGCGCCCGGGTGGTTTTCACCGCCGGGGCGGCGGATGCGGCCGCAGTGGTGGAGGCGGTGCGCGCGGCGGGGTACCGGCCCAAGGTGGAGACGCGCGAGCTCCTCATTCAGGGCATGAATTGCGCCTCCTGCGTGGGACGGGTGGAAAAGGCCCTGCGGGCGGTGCCGGGTGTGCTCGATGCGCAGGTCAACCTGGCCACGGGGCGCGCGACCCTTGAGGTGGCGGCCGGGGCGCTGGACAATGCCGTGCTGATCGAGGCCGTGGGCAAGGCGGGCTACGCCGCGTCGGAAACCGGCGCGGCCGAGGAAGGTCGCGACCGCGAGGGCGAGGAGCGCGAGGCCGAGCGGCGCGAACTTCGGCGCGCCCTGCTGTTTGCCGCCGCCCTCACCCTGCCGCTCTTTATTCTCGACATGGGTTCCCATGTGGTCCCGGCCCTGGGGCGCGGGTTGGAGCAGGCCCTGGGGCGGCAGAACCTGTTTTATGTCTATTTCGTGCTGGCCAGCCTGGTGCAGTTCGGTCCGGGCCTGCGCTTCTACCGCAAGGGCTGGCCGGCGCTGCTGCGCGGTGGGCCGGACATGAATTCCCTGGTGATGCTCGGCACCTCGGCGGCCTGGGGCTATTCGGTGGTGGCGACCTTCGTGCCCCAGGTGCTGCCTGAGGGCAGCGTGCACGTGTATTTCGAGGCTTCGGCGGTGATCGTCACCCTGATTCTGCTGGGACGCTATTTCGAGGCGCGCGCCAAGGGGCGCACCAGTGAGGCGATCAAGCGCCTCTTGGGGTTGCAACCGCGCACCGCGCGGGTCCTGCGCGACGGCGAGGAACGAGAGATTCCCATCGACGAGGTGCGGCGCGGGGATCTGCTGCGGGTGCGTCCCGGCGAGAAAATCCCCGTCGACGGCGAGGTGGTGGACGGGCATTCCTACGTCGATGAGTCGATGATTACCGGCGAGCCCCTGCCGGTGCGCAAGGAGACGGGGGCCGAGGTGGTGGGCGGCACTCTCAACCAGACTGGCAGCTTCACCTTTCGCGCCGTCAAGATCGGCGCCGATACCCTGTTGGCGCGGATCGTGCGCATGGTCGAGCAGGCGCAGGGGTCGAAACTACCGATTCAGGCCCTGGTCGACCGGGTGACCAACTATTTCGTGCCGGCGGTCATGGCTGCGGCGCTGCTCACCTTCCTCGTCTGGCTCTTCGCCGGGCCCGCGCCGGCTCTGACCTTCGCCCTGGTCAACGCCGTCGCCGTGCTGATCATCGCCTGCCCCTGCGCCATGGGGCTCGCCACCCCGACCTCCATCATGGTCGGCACCGGCCGCGCGGCGGAAATGGGCGTGCTGTTTCGCAAGGGCGAGGCCCTGCAGCGGCTGCGCGACGCCCAGGTGATCGCCCTCGACAAGACCGGCACCCTCACCCAGGGGCGTCCGGAACTGACCGATTTTCAGGTGGCGCGGGATTTTGACGAGGGCGAGGTGCTGCGCTGGGTGGCGACGGTGGAGCGCGCTTCGGAACACCCCATCGCGGAAGCCGTCGTCGCGGCGGCCCGCGCACGCGGCCTGGAACTCGGCGAGGCGCGCGATTTCACTGCCGAGCCGGGCTTCGGCGTCGCGGGGAAAGTCGACGGGCGGTTGATCCAGGTCGGCGCCGATCGTTATATGGGGCGCCTGGGGCTGGCCGTCGAAGAGTTCGCCGAGCGTTCCCTGCTCTTGGGCGACGAGGGCAAGACGCCGCTCTATGCCGCGGTCGACGGACAATTGGCGGCAATCCTGGCGGTGGCCGACCCCCTCAAGGATTCCACGCCGGCGGCCGTCGCCGCCCTGCACGCGGCGGGGCTGCGGGTGGCGATGATCACCGGGGATAATCGCCGCACGGCGGCAGCGATCGCCAAGCGCCTGGGCATCGACGAGGTGGTGGCGGAAGTGCTGCCCGACGGCAAGGTGGAGGCGGTGCGCGGTTTGCAGAAGGAGGGGCGCAAGGTGGCCTTCGTGGGCGACGGGATCAACGACGCCCCGGCCCTGGCCCAGGCCGATGTGGGCATCGCCATCGGCACGGGCACCGACATCGCCATCGAAGCGGCGGACGTGGTGCTCATGTCCGGCGATCTGCGCAACGTGCCCAACGCCCTGGCCCTGTCGCGGGCCACCATCCGCAACATCCGCCAGAACCTGTTCTGGGCCTTTGCCTACAACACCGCCCTGATTCCCGTGGCCGCCGGGGTGCTCTATCCTGCCTTCGGCCTGCTGCTCTCGCCGGTGTTCGCCGCTCTGGCCATGGCGGCCTCCAGTGTGTGCGTGGTGAGCAACGCCCTGCGGTTGCGGGGCTTCAAGCCGCCCCTGGCGGCGGAGGTGAGTCGGGGGGCAGAGCTTTGATTGCAAGGCGTTTCCGGCATGGCCCTTGCTGTGCCGCGATGATGTCGAGGTAGGTTGGGTAGAGTAAAACGAAACCCCGCGGGTGGTTTGCGGTGTCGACCAATACCGACTTCGGTCAACAAATGCGCGGCAACTGCTCCCCGGCGAGCATTTCGATGGCGCGCAGGCCGCCGATGGCGGTGCGCAGATAGACCTTGCCCGCCGAGGCGCCGGTAACCTCGCCGATGACGGCGGCGTGGCGGCCCTGGGGATGGCGGCGCATGAGCGCGAGGGCCTGCTCGGCGGCTTCGGGGGCGACCAGGGCGAGCAATTTGCCTTCGTTGGCCACATAGAGGGGATCGAGGCCGAGGATGGCGCAGGCGCCGCGCACCGCTTCGCCGACGGGCAGGGCGGGTTCCTCCAGGGTCAGATCGACGTTGGATTGCAGGGCGATTTCCTTGAGGGTGGTGGCCACGCCGCCGCGCGTCGGGTCGCGCAGCACATGCAGATCCGCGCCGACGCCGGCGATGAGTTCCGCCACCAGCTCGTGCAGGGGCGCGGTGTCGCTTTGGATGGCGCTGTGCAGATCCAGCCCCTCGCGTCCGGCGAGCACCGCCATGCCGTGATCGCCGAGGGTGCCGTTGACCAGGATCTTGTCGCCGACCCGCGCGCCGCTGCCGAGAATCTCCAAATCATGATCGAACACGCCGATGCCGGCGGTGTTGATGAAGATCTTGTCGGCCTTGCCGCGCGGCACCACCTTGGTGTCCCCCGCCACGATGGCCACCCCGGCGGCGGTCGCCGCCGCCTTCATGCTGTCGAGCACCCGCTCCAGGTCGGCAATCGGCAGCCCCTCCTCGAGAATCAGCCCGACGGTCAGATACAGGGGCCGCGCGCCGCTCATGGCCAGGTCGTTGACCGTGCCGTTGACGGCCAGATCGCCGATATCCCCGCCCGGAAAAAAAATCGGATCGACCACGTAGGAATCGGTGGTGAAGGCCAACCGCCGCCCGCCGTGGCTGAGCACCGCCGCGTCGTTCTGATCACGCTGCGGCAGCCCAGAAAGGCGCGGAATGATAACGTCGTCGAGCAACTGATGGCTAAGCTTGCCGCCGCTGCCGTGGCCCAAAAGGATGATGTCGGATTTCAAAGCAGAATCTCCAGAAACAACAAGATTACACCGCAGAGGACGCAGAGAGCGCAGAGAGATGGAATCTTGGTTGGGGGTTCTCGGCGAACTTTGCGATCTCTGCGGTGAAATGGGTCTGATTAAATCCCGTATTTATACTCCGCCGCGCAGGTTCCCTCGCTCGACACCATGCAGGCGCCCACGGGATTTTCCGGGGTGCAGGCGGTGCGGAACAGGGGGCAGTCGCCGGGGCGAACCTTGCCCTTGAGGATTTCGCCGCACAGACAGCCCGGGTGTTCGCGGGGCGCCTCGACCTCAACGGCGATCCGGCGGGCGGCGTCGAAGGCGGCGAATTCATCGCGGATGCACAGGCCGCTGCCGGGAATCACGCCGATGCCGCGCCAGGGCACGTCGCAGGGGGCGAACACCTGGGCGAGAATGTCCCGGGCGCGGGGATTGCCCTCGGGGCGCACAATGCGGCTGTACTGGGTTTCCACCCGCGGGCGTCCTTCGATCACCTGATCGGCCAGCATGGCGATGCCTTGCAGCATGTCCAGGGGCTCGAAGCCGGTGATGACGCAGGGCACGCCGAGTTGCTCGGCGAGGGGCGCGTAGGCTCCGGGGCCGATGATGGCGCTCACATGGGCCGGGCACAGATAGCCGCTGACCTGAAGTTCGGGATCGGCGGCCAGGGCCGCCATGGGGATGGGGATGGTCTTGTTGGCGCCGAGGACGAAAAAGTTTGTCAGTCCCTGGCGTTGCGCGGCGAGAATGGACCCGGCGATGGTCGGCGCGGTGGTCTCGAAGCCCACGCCGAGAAACACGATTTTTTTCTCGGGTTGTTTTTGCGCCAGGGCCAGGGCATCCAGGGGCGAGTAAACGATGCGCACACTGGCGCCGCGCGCCTGTTCGTGCTGGAGATTGCTGGAGGAACCGGGCACGCGCACCATGTCGCCGAAGGTGGCGATGACGACTTCGGGCAGGCGCGAAAGGGCCACGGCATGATCCACGTAATCCACCGGGGTCACGCACACCGGGCAGCCCGGCCCGGAGATCAGGCGGATTTGCGGCGGCAGCAGGGAGCGGATGCCGTGCTGGTAGATGGCCATGGTGTGGGTGCCGCACACCTCCATGAAGGTCATGGCGCCCGCGTAATCGGCCACCCGCGCGTGCAATTGCTCCACCAGGCGGCGCGCCACCGCGCCGTCGCGAAAGGCGTCGAGGTATTTCATTCCACGCCTCCGCCCTCGGCGAGAATCCGGCGGAACAGGTCAATGGTGGCCTGGGCGTCTTCCTCATCGAGCTTGCTGATGGCAAAGCCCGCGTGGATCAGCACGAAATCGCCCACCGCCACCGGATCGGCGAGCAGCATCAGCGACGCCTCGCGCTGCACGCCGTCGATTTCACACACGGCCAGATCACCGTCGATTGTTTTGATCTGCATGGGTATTCCAAGGCACATATAATCTGTCCTTTGTCATTGGTCATTGGTCATTGGTTTTGTCTTTAATAAATGACAAGTGACCAATGACCAATGACAGCCTCTCGCCCCTTTTTCGGTTCGCGCCCTGCGCCAACCACGCATACCACTTATCCATCCCTTCACCACTTTTACACGAAACCTCAAGAATTTGGATGTCGGGCTTGACCTGGCGGGCGTAGGCCTTGCACTTTTCCAGGTCGAAATCGAGGTAGGGCAGCAGGTCGATCTTGTTGATGAGCAGCAGGTCGGCGGCGTGGAACATGTTGGGATACTTGATGGGCTTGTCCTCGCCCTCGGTGACGGAGAGCACCGCGACCTTGTGATCCTCGCCCAGGTCGAAGGCCGCCGGGCACACCAGGTTGCCGACGTTTTCGATCATGAGGATGTCCGTGGCGTCGAGGTCGAAGTGCTCCACGCCGTGGCCGACCATGTGGGCGTCGAGGTGGCAGCCGGCGCCGGTGTTGATCTGGTGCACCGGCACGCCGGTGGCGGCGATGCGCGCGGCGTCCTGGTCGGTCTGCTGGTCGCCCTCCAGCACCG
>NZ_JAUVWH010000026.1 GCF_030604225.1 Geoalkalibacter sp. | reverse complement strand
GCGAGGTGTCGTCCTTCACCACCAAGATCGGCAGCTTTCTCGATGCCGCCGAAAGCCTGCTGCCCGATCAGGCAAGCACCATCAACGACGTGCGCAGCGTGGCCAACGTGGTCACCAGCCTGCCGTCGCTGGACGAGGTCAAAACAGAAATCCTGGCGCTGGTCGACGCCATCATCGCCCATTTGAATTCGCTCAAAGCCTAAAGGATTGATTCATGGCCCTTCGCCCCATGCTCGACGATCTCGAACTGCAGCAGGTGCAGTTCATCGACAGCGACCAGGAGCAGATCCTGGTGGGGCACCGCGTGCCTGCCTTGGAAGGCGATTTCTGGCAGGGGTTGGGACGGCGCGCCGGCGGCATCACCCTGGCGGGGGTGCTCACCGGCGCCGAGGCCGGTGAGGGCTTGAACAACCTGCGGGAAAAATTTCACGCCGCGGCACCCGTGTCCTTCGTCGCCGATATCGGCGCGGCGGTGCGCGTGGATCAGGTGCTCATCGAATCCATGGACGTGCGCGAGATCGCCGGGCGGCCCCTGCGCTTCGAATACGCCTTGCGCCTGCGCGAGTACACGCCACCCCCGCCGCCGCGCCGCGAAGTGCCGCCCCCGCCTCCCCCACCGCCGCCGCGCCCCGATGTCGGCATTCTCGAGGTGGAAGTGCTGGTCGAAGGACAGCCCGAGTTCGATCACGCGGCGACGGTTGTGACCGTGGAAGGCGAGCAGGAGGACGGCACCCCCCTCTCGCGCACGCTGACCAACCGCAGCGACAACGTCTGGCGCGAGGAGGAGTTTCCGCCTGGTGCCTATACCTGCCGCGCCCGAGTGGAACAACCCCAGGTCATGACCGGCGAAGCACAGGGGACGGTGCGGGCAGGAGAAACCACGCGGGTGCTCATCCGACTGCGCCCCGGCGGGGTGGTCGCCAAGGCTTTCGTCGTACATTTCTGGTTCGATAAGGCGTTCATCGAACCCTGCCTGCGCGGCGTGTTGCGCCGCGCTGCGCAATACGCATCAACCCACGCCGATGAAAAAATGGTGATTGTCGGGCACACCGACCTGGTGGGTTCCGACGCCTACAACCAATCTCTCTCAGAGCGCCGGGGACGGGCGGTCCACGCCTGGCTCACCGCCGGGCGCGATCCGGACGCCAGCCGCGCCGAATGGGAAAACCTGCGGCGCGCGCGTCCCGTTGGACAATTGCCATCCATTCACGACACCTGGGCGGTGCGCGAATATCAATTCATTCTTAACGACCTGGATTACTACAAAGGCAGCATCGACGAGGATCATGGCCCGCTCACCAGCGAGGCGGTGCGCAATTTTCAGCTCGATCAGGGACTGCCGCAGACCGGCCAGGTCAACGACGCAACCTGGTCGGCGCTGATTGCAGCCTATCTGGATCAGGACCGCCTGGCGGTTCCGGAAAACCAATTTCTGCCCAACGCCGGCGACGGCTGTTCCAACGGTGTCGTCAAGTGGCTGGGCGGTGGGGAAAAAGATCCGGTACGCAACACCCAGGACGCCTGGCGTCCCAACCGTCGCACGGAGATCCTGTTCGTGCGCGCCGCGGAATTTCCCTGTGAGGTTCCCCAACCGGTTACGTGGAACCTGCCGTCTCCTGGGGGCGACTGGTGTGTCGGACCTGGCGACCCCAACCAGCGCACCTGTTTTACCGCCCGCGGCAGCGAGCAGCCGAACAAATGGCTGGTGGTGGCGGCCGAGCCCGGTCAAGTCACCGTCGACGGCACCGTCACCCGGCCCGACGGTTCACCGGTGGGCAACGAACCCTATGCCCTGATGGCGCCCGACGGCGAATATTTGCACACCGATGCCGCCGGACGCCCCGATCTCGGCGAGCGCCCCTCAGGTCCGCAACGCGGCCGCCCCATCCCCAACCGCACCGCCGCCGACGGCAGCTTTCGTTTTCCCGACCCACGCCCCGAGGGTACCTACATCCTCCACTTACTGGAACTGCGCGCCCCGGCTGTGGCGCGCCTGGCCGATGCCCCGCCGCGGACGGCGCGCGGCAATTTCGTCTGCCGCCGCCTGGAAGCTGGACCGGCCCCCCCACCTGGGGTAGAGGCCGCTTCTCCGACGCGCGACGCGTCGGCAGTCGTTGAACCGGCTCCCGCCCCGCCGGTCACGGTCAACCCGACCCTGACCCTGGCCCGCACCCTGGTCGTGGTGAAAAAAAGCCATACGGATCCGGCGCGGGTTCAGGTCACTCTGGCCACCGATGCCCCATTCAACCGCACCGGCACTCTGACCCGTTCGAGCAATGCGGTGCGTTTCTTCACCGCCGCCAGCGGCGGTACTGAAATTACCTTTAACGGAACCGACAATGTCTTCACCGGTGCCCGACTTTCGGCTGGGGTGCAGCTCTTCGCGGAAGGCGCCACCGCCAGCACAGCCATGGACGATGTGCAACTCACCCTGACCCTGGCCGCCGGTTCGACTCCGATCGGGCCGCCTGCGCTGGCGACCATGACGGCGGTGGAGCTGACCCTGGACATCGCCGATCCGCGTCCGGCCCCCGGTACCGCCCCCCCTCACCTGCCACAGCCGCCCGACCCGCCGCCGGCACCAGGCGCCACCCCAACCGACAAATGGTTCGGCGGACGCCTGCTCAATACCCAGGATCCCGACAACCGGCAGGAACGCGCCCTGGTCACCCTGCGGCCGGTGCAGCCGGCGGGCTTCACCGGCATTCTGACCCTGCGCAATGTGAGGGTTGCGGGCAACACCATCACCGGTGTCGACAACAAGCTACAGCTCTTCGACAATGAGCAGCCGACCGCCGGCGAGGTGGCGAAGAACAATCCACATGAACTTGCCGCCAACACCATCCCGGCGGCTGGCCTGGAACTCTTTGCCGAGGGGCGCTCCTCCAGTGCGAACCTGCGCGATACCGGACTGCAGATCGGAATCAAGGATGTCGAAGCGGACGGCGATCGGGTCGCCGTGACGGTCGGGGTAACGGCGCGGATCGCCATGCCCTCCACGGTGGTGCTGGTGAAAAAACCCCACACCAGCCCGGCCCGGCGCCCGGTAACGCTGCGCACCAACGTCGCCTTTGGCCGCAACGGCACCCTCACCCGTTCGAGCAACGCAATCCGCTTCTTCACGGCCGCCGCGGGCGGCACGGAAATCACTTTCAACGGCGCCGACAATGTCTTCACCGGAGCCCAGTTGACCGCCGGGGTTCAAGTGTTCGCCGAAGGCGCGAGCGCCAGCGCCGCGATGGACGACTTCCGGTTGACCCTGACTCTGGCCCCTGGCAATGCTCCGCCGGCCGGCCAGCCGACCACGGCAAACATGACGGCGGTCGAGCTGACCCTCGACATCTTCGCCACCCGCACCCTGGCCGGAACCGATCCCGCCCCCCTGCCGCAGCCGCCCAACGTGCCGCCGGCGGTGGGTGCGACCCCCACCGACAAATGGTTCGGCGGGCGTTTCGTCCATCTGCAAGATGCCAGCCACCATCACGGCCGCGCCCTGGTCATTGTACGCCAGGTCCGCCCGGCCACCTTCACCGGCACCCTGACTCTGCGCAACGTCGCCATCGCCGGCGTCAACGTCACCGGGCTAGACGCCCGGGCGCGCCTCTTCGATACTGAACAATTCACCGCCGGTGAGGCGGCCAAAGCCAATCCCCATGAATTTGCCGCGGCCACGGTACCCGCCGCGGGTCTGCGCTTTTTCGCCGAAGGCAGAGCGGTGAGCGCAGGCCTGCGCGACACGGCTCTGCAGCTCGGGATCAAGGATCTCGACGACGACGGCGACCGGGTGCGCATGACGGTGGTGCGCTTCCGCAACCTGAGCGCCGATATTCCCTCGACCCCGGCGCAGACCCCCCGGCTCGGCAACTCACCGGTGGCCCGCCACAATCTGAGCCGCGCCACCGGCGCCCTGGCCGCCGCCGACTTCGACGAGGACTTCACCACCAATCCCCCACTGGTGCTATTGCACAACGCAGTGCGGGCCGCCGACCCAATCAATCTGAGCGTGCAGATTGAGCCGGCCGGGGTGCCGGTGTCGTGGAGCGTGCAACGCGACACCCGCGCCGCCCCCAACGGCGACCATGCCGGCGTCATCGCCCTGTCGCCTAACCCGGCGCCTACCTTGACGCCAAACGGCGCCGACCGGCTGCGCGCCACTCTGATCACCGACGCGGTGGGCTCCTTCCACGTGCGCCCCTTCGTCGACATCGACGGCAACGGCCAGTTCGACCACAACATCGACCGCGAACCGTTCATCATCCTGAACACCGTCCTCGTCCACGCCAGTCTGCACCAGGACAACAGCATCGCCGAAGCCACCCACTTCGTGGTCAACAACCTCAACCCCGGTCCGCCGCCCAGCGGCATTCGGGTGCGCAGCGGGGTCTTCGTGATCGCCACCCCCAACGTGGCCGCAATCAAGATGACCGCCACTCTCGACCTGGTCGGCGGCGGAAACGACGGCACCCGCGGGCTCGATCGGGTCTTCGCGGGTTGGATCAACAACGAGTCGGCCAACGAGAATATCGTCGGCACCTTCACCGATAACACCGTGGCACCACCGGCTAACCACACCAGCTTCACTGTTTTCGCCTCCAACGGCGCCGCCGCCACCGGTGCCAACAACACCTTCCTGCCCGGCGACCCGGCCCCCGCCCTAGTCGCTCCACCCCTGCTCGACTCAGGGCGGCCGGCCGCGGGATCGGGCGGCAACACCGCCACCCTCACCTCCAGCCGGATCACCTCGCGCACCAACCTGCGTACGCCCCTGGCCCCTGCCGCAGTGGGGCAGCGCCTGCTGGTCGAAGCCGTGGACAGTCCCGGCGACGGCGAGGGTCCGAACCATCCCGGATTTCCGGCAGCGCAACTGGTGCGCTTCCATTTCGGGTTGACTTTCAGCGCCTTCCTTTCCCTTTGGACCAATCTCAGCGCCACCATCGGCGCCACCGGCGATCCAGCAGACCGCCTCTACTCAGTGCTGCGCCAGGTCGATTGGAACATGAACGGTGAATGGACCATAACACCGGCCACCGGGGCCATCGCCCAGGCCATCGCCCCGGCGGTCACCATCACGGCGAACACCACCTCGGCACCACCGGCCGCAGCCGTAACCACCAACGAAGAAGTCCGCCCGCCCACCGGGCTGAATTTGCTGGCCCGGGACGCCCGAGCCTAAAGGAATTGAGGTATGCCTAACGATACCCTTACTCAACAATCAATTTCCGAAGTGCTGTGGGCTTCGACCATCCTCTGGCTCCGGATCACCGACCTGCAGAGCGGTCCATGGCAAGCATCCGCCGACGGTCTATGGCAGGTCGCTTCGACCACAATCAATCTCCGGCTCGAAAAGGCCCTCAAAGGCGAGGTGCAACAGCAGCCCGGCGATGTCATGACCCTGGTGCTAACCTTGCGCGACAGCCTCCGCCCCCAGGGCGATCCCGGCCCTTGGTCGCGCCTGCCGCTCTCTCGCGATCAGCAACTGGTGGCCTTCTGCGAGGGGGAAACCGTCGACGCGCAGCGGCTGCTGGCGGAGGAGAATTGCCGCCAACTACTGCCGGCGGAGCTGGTTCTGGACGACGTTCAGCGCGCCATGGCCCTGGAACGGGGACGCCGCCCGGTGGCCCTCATCCTCGAGGAGGCGCAGAAGAATTCGAGCAGGCTGGGCGACGTCTTCGCCCGCTATGTCTGGGCCAAGGCCCTGCCGCGCAACGAGGAAGCCCAGTTCCAAGCAATTGGACTTTCCTCCCTGGCCGGAGAACAACCTCCCTCTTTCGAGCGCAAGGCCGAGGCCGCCGGCCAGATTTTCGGCACCCTGATGGGCCTCCTCGCCGGAGCGGAGACCGACGAGCGAGCCCGAGCCGCATACCTCGCCTGCGCCATGAACACCATCAATCTCATGAGTCCCCCTCCGTGGAACTGGGAAATGCAGTTGATCCAAACCCTTTTCCGGCTGCTGGAGCTGCCGCAGGCCGCAGTCCTGCACCGGGCCGTAGGCCAAGTCTACTTGCCAAATTTGCTGGGGCTGCGTGCTCCCGTGCCGCGCTACAGACCCGAGGAAGTCTTCCCCAAGTCCGCCGAGGCGCAGCGTCAGCTCAGCGCTCTGGATCAGAATCAGCTCGACCCAGCCCTGGCCCGCTGGCTTGAAGGAAAGGAATGAGCAGTATGGCTCTTCTCAACCCAGCCTACAAACTAACTCTCGGCAACCGCATCGTCGACACCACCGACGAACCGCGGGCGAGCATTCTCACCGAACTGCGGGTGGAGTTGGACATGGACGTGCCCGCCGACCGCTTCCTGCTGGTCATGGGTCAGGTAGGCAGTTGGCGCCCCCAGCAGGACGACGAGGCGCGCATCGAGCTTGGCTACGCCGACGACGGCGGCCTGGAGCGGGTCATGACCGGAGCCGTCACGGCGGTGCAGGCCAACCTGCAAACCCGGCGGGTGATGGGTCACGGCGCGGCCATGACCCTGCTGCGCAGCTTCCTCGACACCACCTACCAGGCGAAAAAGGCGGGCGAGATCGTGCGCGACCTGGCCGGGCAGGCCGGGGTGGACGTGGCGCGCGCCGAGGACGGCATCAACTTTCCCGCCTACGTCGTCGACGGCCGGCGCAGCTTCTGGCATCACCTGCGCGACCTGGCCGATCTGTGCGGCTTCGATCTCTACATCGACGATGCAGGGGAACTGGTGTTCGAGCGCTTTGTCGGCGGCCGCACCGTGCATGTGTTCGACTACGGTCGCGACCTCCTGGCGCTGGACTGCCATTTCATCGCGCCCCGGGCGGCACGGGTGGAGGCCTGGGGCGAAAGCCCGACCGGGGCCGAGGGCGAGGAGGCCTGGGGCTGGCTGACCAAGGATTTCAGCGGCACGCGCGGCCAGGCGGGCAACGGCGATCCGACCCTGCTGCTGGAGCGTCCCGCCCTGCGTACCGCCGCGGCCGCGCAAAGCGCCGCCGATGCCCTGCGCACCCACCTGCAACGGCGCGCCCTGCAGGGCAAGCTGCGGGTGCTGGGCAACCCGGCGATCAAGCTCGGCGATGCGGTGCGCGTGCAGCAGGCGCCGGAAGCCGAACACAACGGCACCTACCAGGTGCGCTCGGTCACCCACCGCATCACCAAGGCGCACGGGTTCGTGACGACGGTCGGTTTTCGCGGCATCTGAACAGGGAGAGAAAGCCATGTCATCCATCGTCGCCACCATCCAGGAAATCATCCGCCACGAACTCAAGCGGGTGCGCATCGCCGAGCTGGGCGTGGTGACGTCGGTCCATCCGCACAGCGCCGACGGCGACCACGAGAACTACGGCTGCGACGTGCGCCTGAAAAACAGCGGCCTGGAACTCAAGCGGGTGCCCGTCGCCACGGGGCACATCGGCACCGCGGCGATTCCCAACATCAATGATCTGGTGCTGCTGGCCTTCGACAAGGGCGACGTCAACCAGCCGATCATCATCGGCCGGTTGTACAACGATGAAGACCGCCCGCCTCTCAACAACCCCGACGAGGTGATCTTCCGTCTGCCCCTGCACGCCTCGGACGACGAGGCGATCAAGGCGCAAATCCGCAACCACCGGGATCAGCGACCGCCGCGCGAAATTCTCATCGAGATGGCGCCGAAAATCACCGTGCGCATCAACGACGGGACGGTGACCGCCACGGCTGGACAAACGGAAATGAAGCTCGATCAGCCCGACGGCAGCGGCGGGACGGTGACGGTGGTGGCGGGCAACACCAAGATCGTCATGAACCAGGACGGCGACGTGGAAGTCGAGGCCCTGGGCGCCATGACCCTCAAGGCGCAACGCGACCTGACCCTGGAAGGGATGAACGTCAAGATCAAGGGCCAGATGAACGTCGATGTGGAAGCCGGCGCCCAGGCCGGCGTCAAGGCCAACATGGGCGCCACGGTCAACGGCGGCCTGTCGGCGACGGTGCAGGGAGCGACGGTGAGCGTCAAGGGCATAACGTCCTTTTCGCCTTGAGAAAAAAGCGGCTGACAGGATGAACAGGATTTTCAATCTGTCCGCGAGAAGGAATTTTCATCCTGCCAATCCTGCAAATCCTGTCGATTTATGAGGTTTTCCTGATTCTGGTCATCACGACCGTTGGAGGTCATCATGAAAAAATCCGATGAAGGACGCTTTCTTTCGCGGGGCGGGCAAAAGATCCAGGTGGACCGTGCCGAGAACAGCTTCACCGTCAGCCTGCGCGAACCCAGGGATGCGGCCCACCTGCGCGCCGACAAACAAGTGGAGCGGGTCGAGATGCTGACCAGCAAGGTGGCCAAGGTGACCCTGGCCGCCGAGAAAAGCGCGGCGCAATCCCGCGACCGGCTCATGGAACGGCTGCGGCAGAGCGAAAAACTGGTGGTTCACCATGAATACCTCGATCATGGCAACCCCGACATCAGCTACCAGATCACCCCGGAAATTCTCCTTCGCTTCAAGGACGACACGCCGCGCCGACGCATGGCCGAAATCCTCGAACAGGTGGGAGTGATCATCAAGAAGGAATACCCCGATATCG
The DNA here is from genome assembly GCF_030604225.1 of Geoalkalibacter sp. Classification (GTDB taxonomy): domain Bacteria; phylum Desulfobacterota; class Desulfuromonadia; order Desulfuromonadales; family Geoalkalibacteraceae; genus Geoalkalibacter. The sequence continues at coordinate 16,611 of NZ_JAUVWH010000026.1, read as the reverse complement.
GCGCCGCGTTTCTCATCGAGGTCACCGATGCCGCCGGCGCCAATCCGGTCAAGGTCGCCAACCGCCTGGAAGCCTTTGCCGAAGTGGACTATGCCGAACCCTCCCTGATCAACCGCTTCGTGCAGAGCAGCCTGCCCACGGACGAGCAGTTCGCGGCGCAGTGGCATCTGTACAGCAAGGCGCGGACGGCGCCCGATATCGACTCTCTGGCCGATGCCAATGTTCTGGAAGCCTGGCAGTTCAGCAAGGGGCGCCGCGAGATCGTGGTGGCGGTCATCGATGATGGTTTCGAGCTATCCCACCCCGACTTTCAAGGGACGGGAAAAATCGTTGAGCCGACGGACTTCGCCGGTGGCGACGACCAGCCCTTGCCCGAGGCCGGCGACTATCACGGCACCCCCTGCGCGGGGGTGGCCATTGCCGAGGAAAACGGATTAGGCTGCGTCGGCGCCGCGCCCGGCTGCGCTTTCATGCCGGTGCGCTTTCCCCTGGGAGCGAGCGACCCCTGGCTGATCGAAATCTTCACCTACGTGTCGCAGCGCGCGCACATCGCCTCCTGCAGTTGGGGCATGATTCCCGGCAACCATCCCCTGAGCACGGCGGTGCGCGACGCCTTCACCCATCTGGCCCGCAGCGGCGGCAAGGACGGTCGCGGCCTGGTCATCGTGTTCGCCGCGGGCAATTACGACGCGCCCCTCGATGCTACCATCGATTTCCCGGTCCGCTGGCTGGGGCGGGACCTTCAGGGCAACTGGCGGACCTTCACCGCAACCGGGCGCATCATCAACGGTTTTCCCGCCCATCCCGATACCCTGGCGGTGAGCGCCATCACCTCGCTGAATCGCAAGGCGCTCTACAGCAACTGGGGACGACAGATTTCCGTGGCCGCGCCGAGCAACAATTTCGACCCCACCACCCTCGACAAACTGCCCGGACGCGGCATCACCACCACGGACAACCTCTACTACGGCTCGAGCTTTAGCCCCGGCAAGCGCTACACCAACAGTTTCGGCGGCACGAGCAGCGCCACGCCGTTGGTGGCGGGCATCTGCGCCCTAGTCAAATCGGTCAACCCCGAACTCAGCGCCCTTGAGGTCAAGGCGATCATCGAGGCCAGCGCCGACAAGGTGGAGGATTCCTCCACCGATCCTCTCTACGGCCACGCCAAAGGCACCTATCAGAACGGTCACTCGGAGTGGTTCGGCCACGGCAAGATCAATGCCCTGCGCGCCGTGCAGCAGGCGGCGTCTCGTCTGGTGCCGCGCCGCGTGGTCGAGAAGGAAAACGCCAGCGTCCTGGCCATTCCGGATTTCTCCGCGCTGGGCGTTTCCAGCACCCTGTCCGTCATGGAAAACGGTCCGGTGACCGAGGTTTCCGTCGAGATCGACATCACCCATACCTGGATTGGCGACCTGGAGGTCAGCTTGGTGTCGCCGGCGGGCACCCGAGCGCTGCTGCATAATCGCGCGGGGGGCGGCACCAAGAACCTGCGACGCAGCTACACCCTGGTGGATACCCCCGCTCTCGGGGTTCTGCTCGGCGAGTCGGCGGCGGGCGACTGGGTGCTGCATGTGGCCGACCGCGCCCGCGCCGACGTCGGCACCCTCAACCGCTGGGGCCTCAGACTGGTCCTCGGCGAGCCGCAAAGGGTCCAGGTCAGCACCAACCAGAGCCTGACCATCCCCGACAACGATCCGACCGGGATCGCCAGCCCTCTGGCGGTGGCTGACGGGCGGCGACTCCGGGATATCGCCGTGAGCGTCGATGTCACCCACACCTGGATCGGGGATCTGCGCCTATCCCTGGTGGCGCCCACGGGACAGGAAGTTGTGCTGCATGACCGCGGCGGCGGCAGCGCCGACAACATCCGCGCCACTTACACCCCGGCGACCACCCCCGCCTTGGGCGGCCTGGCGCAGGCGGGGGCAGCGGTCGGCGGCGTCTGGACCCTCAAGGTCGCGGATCTGGCGCGGCGCGACCTGGGCAAGCTCAATGGCTGGGGCTTGGAACTTCAGGTGCAATAGACCTTAAGCGCAAGGGAGACTGTCATGCCCGGTCCACCCGTCAGCATCGGCTGCACGGTGATGCTCACCCCCGGCGCCGCCGGCCCGCCCGACACGGGAACCATCATCACCGTGTTTCCGCCCTTCATCACGGCGGGCGGCATGCCCTTGGCGACCAGCGGCTCGCTGTGCATGATGGTCAACTCCCTGAGCGGGGTGCCCTATCCCCTGGTGATCGGCACCCCGGCAAGCAGCGGCGTCACCGTGGGCGGACGCACCCTGGTGCGCATGCTCGACCGCATTCCGACGCCGCCGGGCATCCTGGTGATTCTCGGCCCCCCGGCGGCGCCGTATGTTACGGACAACTGGCCGCCGTAACGAAGGAAAATGGATTAATACCAAGACAGCAGGAACGATCAAAACATCTGACAGGATTTACAGGATGAAAAGCGTTTAAAAAACTCTTGTAAATCCTGTTAATCCTGTCGCCTTTGAGGTTTTGTTTGTGCCTTGGTGTTGAAGGCTTCTCCAACAGCAGAGGATTTTCAATGGCGAATAACTTTGAACGTTTCGGTAGCGACCTGCGCCTGCTCGGCGATCTGGAACGGCAGAATTCGCGCGAACCGGGCAGCGATCTGTTCACCCGCACCCGGCCCGAGACCGGACAGGTGGATCTGGCCACCCTGGCCCAGGTGGAGAATCTGCAGCAGGCCCTGCTGCTGCGGTTTCTCACCCCGGTGGGCGAGCTGGAGCAACTCGGCCATCCCGACTACGGCTGTCGGCTCCATGAACTGATCGGCGAGCCCAACACCGAGACCAACCGCAACCGCGCCAAGCTCTACACCCTGCTCGCTCTTCAAGCCGAGCCGCGGGTCCAGGAAGTGCTGGCGGTGAGCGTCACCACCCGGCGCCAGCGACCGACCGAGGTGGATATTGTGGCCAAGGTCAAGGTCATCGACAGCGATACGGTGCTCAATCTGGTCTTTCCCTTCTTCTTCGAAGGAGCCGCGCCATGAACGGCGATACGCGCCATCTCATCGAACGCCCCTATCAGGAAATCGTCGACGACATTCTCACCGCCGTGGTCGGCGGGGTGGTCAACGAGCCCATCATTTTCGACGTCAAGGAAGAACTCTATCCCCTGGCCGAGCCGGCGCGGGAGATTCGCGGCATTACCGGCATCCGCGCGCGCGCGCGGCACAGTTTTCTCAAGGAGATCGACTTTCTGTTCAGCGAAGGGGACAACGCCGTGGTCTGGCAGCCGGGCGGCCAGCGCCCCGATGACGAAACCACCTTCTACGTCGACTACTTCCGCCGCGAAAGCGACTCGCCCCTCACCGACATCAACGTCGGCAGCGTCACCCGCACCCTCTCCGAGGCCATTGGCCGCGAGATCGCCACCGTCTACCAGCAAATCAACCAAGCCTACCTCGCCGCTTTCATCGAGACCGCCGTGGGCACCTCCCTGGATCTGGTGGTGGCGATCCTCGGCGTGGTGCGCCACACCCGCGACCATGCGGTGGGCCTGCCCACCTTTTTTCGAGACCCCGAGGTCGAGGGCAACATCACCATCCCCGAAGGCGTGGTCCTGACCACGGAAAAAGGCGAGGTGAGCTTCGTCACCACCCAGCAGCGCACCCTGCAGCGCGGCCAGGTGCGCATCGACGTGCCGATTCGCGCCGGCGAGGATTTCAAGGGTGAGGCGGGCAAGGTCGAGGCGGGCAAGATCACCACCCTGGCCGCGTCCATCGCCGGCATCGCCCGCGTGACCAATTTCGAGGCGACCTTTCTCGGCGCCAAGGACGAAAGCGACGAGGAGCTGCGCGCCCGCGCCCGCGCCGTGCTGCGCGCCCTGGGCAAGGGCACCCTGGCCGCCCTGGCGCGGGTGATCTTCGAGGGGCGCGGCGAACTGGTGGAGTACTGGGATCCGTCCGGGCCGCCCGCCAAACAGGCCCCTCTGGGCACGGTGACGCTCTTGGTGGAAGCCGAGCCCGAGCGCTTCCCCAGTCTGCAGGCGGCGGTGCACGAAACCCGCGCCGCCGGTGTGCTGGCGACTCTGGTGGCACGCTATGTGTTCTTCAAGCCGCGCGTGCGGGTGAAAATCTCCGCCGGCATCACCGCCGCCGGCAAGGACAAGGTCAAGGCCGAGATCATCGCCGCCGTGCAGGCCTACGTCGACGGCCTGACCGCCGGCGAGCCGGCCGCGGGCGGCGAACTGCTCGCGGCGATTCAGGCCGTCAAGGATGTCCAAGAGGCCACCATCGTCGACGTCATGGCCTGGCGCAGCGATCTGGGCACCCCGGGCGGCGAAACCCTGGAGGACGCCCTGGTCAACGCCCTGAGCGGCCTGCCGACCCAGGAGCCGACGGCCGTGCGCGAAGCGGTCGCCCAGGTGCTCGCCGGCGGCGCCCCGACCCCGCCCGGCGGCCGGCGCATCCCCGATCGTTCCCTGGTCCAGGGCCCCGCCGGGGAACGTGCCACGGACGAGGAGATCGAAGCCGCCAGCTTCACCGTCGTCGCCCAGGTCGCGGGCGAAGACTGGTGGGTGGTGCTCGATATGGAACCCGCCGACATCGCGCTGGAGGAGGGCTGAGATGCCGACCAAGACCGAGCGGATTCTCAGCTATCTGCCGCGCACCTTTCGCGCCCTGCCGCGCCCCAGCGTCCTGTATGGCCTGGTGGACGCCTTCGGCGGCGAACTGCTCAAGGCGGAAAACAGCCTGGCGGCGGTGATGCTGTCCCACTGGGTCGACCATGCCGACCGCGGCGCCGAAATCATCGACGATCTGGCGCGCATCGGCGCCCTCTACGGCCTGGCGCCGCGCCCCGACGAAAGCGTTGAGGAATTCCGCATCCACCTCAAGCGCTACATCCGCACCTTCCTCGAAGGCACGGTCACCGTTCAGGGCGCCCTGCGCATCACCGCCGAGGCCCTGGCCCTGAACATCGCCGACGATTATGCCCAAATGGACGGCTGGTGGCGGCGCCCCGGTGAAATCCTGGTGACGCGCGAGCCCCTGCGCGGCGATGCGGCCAACCTGGTGCTCGGCGTGACGCAAGCCCTCGCCCTGGGCCGCGACGCGGAGGCGGCGGGCTTCACCGGCGCCCCGGACCTGAGCGCCGGCGCCGACCTGCGGACCAACGGAACCCTGCATCTGGCCGTGGACGGCGCCCCGCCGCTGAGCGTCGACCTGCGGGCCGGGGCCCTCGATGCCGCCGCCGTGACCCTCGACGAACTGCGCGACGCCATCAACACCGCCCTGGGCGCAAGCATCGCCCAGCATGACGGCCGCCGCCTGCGCCTGGCCTCCCCCACCCTCGGCCCGAGCAGCCGCCTGGAAATCCTCGACGGCGCCCAGGACGCCGCGCCCAGCCTCCTCGATCTGCCGCCGCGCCGCTACGCGGGGCACGCCGCCGCCCCGGCGCGACTGACTGCCTTGCAATCCCACGCCGGGCCCGTCGATCTGAGCGAGGAGCGCTTCCTGCGGCTGTTCATCGACGGCGCCCATCTCGCGGAAATCGACTGCGCCGGCGCCACGCCCGCCGCCACCAGCCTCGACGAGGTGCGCGACGCCATCAACGCGGCCCTGGGCTTTGCCCTGGCCGACCACGACGGCGCGCGCCTCACCCTGACCTCGCCCAGCAGCGGCCTGGGCAGCCGCATCGAAATTCTCAACACCGCCGCCCAGGATGCCGCCGCACGCCTGCTGGGCGCCGCGCCGCCCCTGACCCTGGGCGCCGACGAGGCTCCCGCGCGACTGGTGGGCGGCGTCGATCTGTCCCTGGGCGCGGACCTGAGCAAGGCCGCCCGCCTCGCCCTGCGCGTCGACGACGGCGCGGCCCTGAGCATCGACTGCGCCGGCGCCGACCCGTCGCGCACCCTGCTGCCCGAAGTGGTGGCGGCCATCAATGCCGCCCTCGGTGTGGCCCTGGCAAGCCACAACGGGCGGCGCCTGATCCTCACCTCCCCCACCCGCGGCGCGACCTCCAGCATCGCGATTGAGACGGCCGAAGAAGGCGACGCCGGCGCGTCGCTCCTCGGTCTCAAACCCCGTGCCTTCCAGGGTGCTGCTGCCGGCCAGGCGCGGATCCCGGGCCAAATCGATCTGAGTGCCGGCGCCGACCTGGGCGCCCTTCACCAGTTGTGGCTGGCCGTGGACGGCGCCGCGCCGCAACTCGTCAACCTGCGCGCCGGAGCCGCCGACCGTCGTCAAGTCAGTCTCGCGGACATGGTCGCGGCGCTCAACGACGCCCTGGCCGCGCCCATCGCCACCCACGACGGCCGATACCTGCTGCTCAGCTCACCCACCAGCGGCGCGGCGAGTCGACTGGAACTCCTGCCCCTGGAGCAGGAAATCACGCGCCGCTTCGTCACGCGGACTCCCATCCTCGACGAAGCGGCCCTGGCGGTGTTCGGCTTCGTGGCCGGGGAAGCACGCGGCACGGCGGCCGGCGGCGCGCGCCTCACCGGCGGCGTCGATCTGAGCCGCGGCGTCGACCTGCGCGGCGGCCGCTTCCTGCGCCTGGCCCTCGACGGCGGCGCGCCGGTGGAGGTCGATTGCGCCGGGCCGCGCCCGCGTGCCACCACCCTGGAGGAAATCGTCGCCGCCATCAACGCCTCCCTGAGTTCCGGGGTCGCCGGACATGACGGTCGCCACCTGATTCTCACCGCGCCGAGTCGTGACGCCGCCAGCCGCATCAGCCTGCACCCCTCCCAGACCCAGGATGCCCGCGAGGCGCTCCTCGGCCTGGCGGAAGGCACGGCGCGCGGCGCGGCGGCCGGCGGCGTCACCTTCACCGGCACCGTCGATCTCACCGAGGGCGTCGATCTGCCCGCCCAGGCCGGCCTGAACCTCGGCATCGACGGCGCGGCACCCATCCCCATCGACCTGACCGGCGCCGTCGCGACCCACAAAAACCTCAATCAGCTCATGCTGGCCATCAACCTGGCCTTGGGACAAAACCTGGTCCGCCACGACGGCCGTTATCTGTCCCTGAGTTCTCCCAGCCGCGGCGCGAGCAGCCGCCTGGAATTCGCCCCCGCCCCGGGCAACGACGTCACGGCCCTGATTTTCGGCATCGCGCCGCCGCGCGCCTACCAGGGCCGGGATGGACAACCCGCGCGCCTGTCGGGGCTGCGCGATCTGTCCGGCCCCATCGACTTGCGTACCCGCCGCTTCTTGCGCCTGGGTATCGACGGCCGGCCGTCGCAAGATCTGGACTGCGCCGCGGCGGCCGCCGACCCGAGCGCCGCGACCCTCGATGACATCATTGCCGCCCTCAACAGCCAGACCGGCACGACCCTGGCCGCTTCCGAGGGATCTCGGCTGGTGCTGACTTCGCCCACCAGCGGCGCGGCCAGTCGCCTGGTTCTCGGTACCGCTCTGGCCGGCGACGCCGCCCTCAAGCTTTTTGGCGCGGCGAGCAACGAGGCGCGCGGCAGCGCGCCCCAACCGGCGGTCCTCACCGGCGAGGTCGATCTGCTCGCGGGGGTCGACCTGAGCCGCCGCGGCCTGCTGCGCCTGGCGCTGGACGGCGCCCGGCCCGTCGACATCGACATCGCCGGCGCCGCCCCCGGCCGCACCTTCGGCGATGAAATCGTCGCCGCCATCAACAAGGTGTTTCCCGGCTTGGCGAGCCTCACCGCCGAGGATCAGCTGCGCCTCACCACCACGGGTGCCGGTGAAGCCGCCCAAATCAGCTTGCTGCCCCTGCGCCATCTCGAAGTGGTGGAATATCCGCCCGCGCCCCGAAAGGCCTCAGCGCTGCTGCGCCACGGCGAAGCCGTCACTCTCGACAACGGCGGCGCCGCCGAAAGCTATGCCGAGGTCGAGTTTCGCGCCGAACAGGGCATGGTCGGGCCGGGCCTTGGCGATGTCGCCGCGGGCTGGTGCGTGGGCTTGCTGACCATTCTCCAGCCGGGGGAAAGGGCCCGGGTGTGGCGCGACGCGGCGGGCCAGATTCAGGCCGCGCGCCTCGACGCGGCGGGGCAACTCCAGCCGCTCTCTCCGGCGCAACTCCACCTGAAGGGCGAGTCCTCCGCCATGCTGCGCCTGGCCCGGGGTCGCAACCGCTGGCAGTTCGTCAACTGCCTGGGCCATCGCTTCAATGCCGCGCACTTCAACAGCAGTCGCTTCACCGGCGGCCTGTGCCGCACGCGCGGCATCTTCAACCTGAGCCGCTTTTTCCGCCTCACCGGCGGGCCGCGCGCCCCGGTGTTCGCCTGGCCGCCCGGCACGGATCCCGAACCCGCGACCCAAATCGAGCTGCGGTGGACCGAATATCAGCCCGGCGCCTTCGTGGTCCATCTTCCCGCCGATCTACCGCCGCGCTTCGGCGGACGCTTCAACGAGGCGCGCTTCGCCCTGCCTGGCGCGGCGCCGGAATTCTACCCCTTCAGCGTCACCGAACCGGCGGACGACCCCGACTACCTGCCCGCGCGCCTCAACGCCTCCTCGCAGTTGGTCAAGGCTCGGGTCGTGCCCAATGTGCCCCTGGGTTGGCAGCCGGTCGCCATGCCCTTCCGCAAGGCCCGCGCCCTGACCCTCGGCGGCAGCATCCAGGCGGCGCGCATCTATCTGGAGGAGGAAGGTATCCAGGGCTTTCTCGAAATCGAGGCGAAAATTCCTGGCGCCGCCGGCAACAGCATCCGCCTCGCCGCGCGCAAATCCGGCCCCGCCCTGTTCGATGTGAGCATCGAATTCGCGGGCGGGCGCTTTGAAAACGCTCGACGCATCGTCCTCGGCGACCCCCTGCCGGCACTGACATCGGATCTGCTCAAGCCCGCGGCGGTCGGCCTGCTCCAGGCCAAGGCCGCGGGCGTTCAGGTCAGGGTCACCCGGGAGCGAAGCTGAAGTCGTCCCCAACCCTCATCAAGGAGAACCGGTCATGAGCAACGATTGCACCCCCTACATCCCCGCCAACCCCGGCGACCTGATCACCGCGGAAAACTGGAACGACCTGCAATGCAAGGTCAAGGAAGACATCGCCGCGACGGCCGCCGCCACCAAGGAGCAGATCGCCGAGGAAGGCGTATCGCGTGCCGACAACGCCGACAATTTCGACGGCAAGAGCGCGACCGAATGGACCGAAGCCCTCGACCAGCGCTACGCTCCCAAGGTTCACGACCATGAGGAGATGGCCGGCTACCGGCGCTTCATCAAGCGCTTCACCCCGGAACTCGACAAGGTGCTGCTGCACCACAAGCTCGGCCGCTTCCCCCTGGTGGACATCTATCGGCTGGAGAGCATCGGCAGCATCCAGGATGAAAAAAACAAGGGCACCCTGCCTCCCGAATTCCAGAAGTGCAAGCTGCTCTTCTACTACGGCCATGCCGACGCCGAGAAATACGGCCTGCAGCGCCAGGTGTTCCGCGAGAAGGTGCGCATCGGCATCCCCTTCCGCCATCTGCTCGCCGAACTGGCGGTGGAATATGATGACGACGATCCCATCGAGGATGTGCTCAACGACATGTGGGACGCCTTCATGCACGACCCCAACGACGAACTCGAGCACTGCCAGAGCCCCTGGGTGCGCGAGTGCTGCGGTCAGCGCCGCACCGTCGCGGAACTGAAAAAGGGCGATCAGTGGAACGATCTCTACGTGGCCATGGTGCCGGTGCGGGTGCTGGTCGGCGATGCGGTGTGCCGGGTGCTTGAGCAGCAAACCGGCGAGGGCAACGTGCGCCCCCTGCCGACCGACAACGTCAACAGTATCCGCGAGGGGGTCTGCAAGCCGCTGCTGGTGCACGTCAATTACGACACCACCTATCTGCAGGTGGAGGGCCTGACGGCCGGCACCTCGCCGGTGGATCTGATGATCCTCATGCGCAGTTGATCGATGAACCAGACGATGGTAGGGGCGCGGCATGCCGCGCCCCTACGCCACCCCCAACCCAGGGCGCGGGCAATGCTATGAAACTGACGGAAACCTACACCGGCCGCGATGAGCGTTTCGAAGGCCCTCTCCAGGTCTGGCTGCGCAGTCTGCCCGAGGGGGCGCGGGCGACCCGGGCGGTGCTCACCCTGATACCGACGGATGGCGGCTTCGAGGAAACCCTGAGCTTCACCGGCAGCCAGGGCGAACTGGGCGCGCGAAAAAGCATCGGCGGCAATTTCATCGAAGTCGACTTCCACGCGCGGCGCGCGCCGATCCGCGCCGACGGCAGCGGCGGCAGCTTCACGCTTCAGGTCGACATGGGCGGCGCCTTCGTCGGGGTGGCTGAGAACGGTACCTTTCTGGCGGGCGACGGCGCGCCCTGGACCCTGAGCCTACCGGCGACGGGACGCAACCTGCCGGGGCTCGCCGGCAACCGTCTGCGCCTGACCCGCGCCGGGGGCGTCGGCAGCTTCGACCTCACCAGCCTCACCCTGCGCAGCGCGCCCAGTAACATCCAGGCACGCCTCGGCGAAATGGCGCCCTTCTGGGTACGCCTCGGCGAACTGACCCGCGCCGAGAGCTCGCCGGATTTCGCCGAGGTGCTGAACTTTTTCCTCAGCAGCGCCGAGGCCCGCGACGGCTTCCTCCAGATCCCTCTGGTGGTGCATTCGGACAGCCTGGCGCGCCTCGACCTGCGCCTCGACATCGACTACCTCATCGAGCAGCCGGTGCTGCCGCCGCACCTGGCGGAAGTCAACCTGCCCTACGATTTCAGCACCTTGCCGGGGACCGAGGACGGCCTGCTGAAGGTGCGCCTGCCGGCCGGCGCGCAGCCGGTCAAGGGACGCTCCGTCGCCGCCATTCGCGGCACCTTCGCACCCAGCCGCCTGGCCCTGAGCGATCCCGGGGACATCCCCGCCCTGGGCGTCCTGAGCGTCTCGCCGCGTTGCTCCCTGGCCCAGCCCCTCAGCGCCGCCGAGGAAATCGCCCTGACCGCCCTCGACCTGCCCCTGGGCAACACCCAGCCCGGACTGGCGGGGGTGCATCTGAGCCTGATGAGCGATGCCGACGGCAAACCCTCGGGGGAGATCCTGGCAAGCGCCGAGGTCGAGGTCGGCAAGCCCCTGCCCGATGGGCGGGTCTGGGGCAGCGCCCTGCTGCCCGCGGGCTTCCGCCTGCTGCCCGGCGTGCGCCACTGGCTGGTCCTGCAAAGCCGCGAGGGCGAGGCGTCCTGGAATCTGGTCGCCGGCTCTGTCGACCAGCCGACCCTGCAATGCAGCCGCGACGGGGGGCTGTCCTGGCGCGCCGCAACGGCGGCGGGCATGCAGCCGCCCCTGGCTGCGCAATTTCGCCTGCGCCATGTGCCCGAGCGCTTCACCCTGCCCGTCCAGCTGCAAATCGGCGAGGGCGAGGGCGCCGTGCGTCGGCGTCTCGATGAGTTCGCCCCGACGGGCAAGATCGAATTCAGCTTTGATTTTGCCGAAAAGCTCGCCGAGCATCTGCAACAGCCCGGCGTCTCGGCGCCTCGGGAGAACACTCCGCCCCTGTGCAACACGGATTTCGCCCTGCCCGCGCCGCGCGACGCCACCCGCCGCCTGTTCGGCTTCGATTCCTTCAGCTACTGGATGATCAACGGCTCGGTGGACCTGAGCCGCGGCATCAATCTCAGCCATGAACGCTATCTCACCCTGAGCGTCGGCAGCGCGGCGCCACGCCGCATCGACTGCGCCGGTGCCGAGGCGCGGCGCACCAGCGCCGAGGAAATCGTGCAGGCCATCAACCGCGCCGTCGGCCTGCCCCTCGCCCAACTCAACGAAGGCCCCACCGGGCAGGAGCGTTTTCTCTCCCTGCAATCGCCCAACGGCGACAACCTGACCCTGCATCCCTGGTGCGAGATCGGCCTGCCCCAGTGCTGGGAGGGCAGCGCCGAGCGCATCCATCGCCTGCGTCGGCAAAGCTGGAAAATAGGGACCCACAGCTTCAGTCATGTCGATCACGCCCGGTCGTTTTTTGCCCTGCTGCTCGCCGACGGCGCGCTGGTACGCCAAGGGCTTGAAGGCAACGACGAAAGCTTGCGCTTGGTCTGCCATGCCGAGGGCAATCTGCCGGCCGATCCCGAAGGGCGAGCCGTGCTGCGGCAGCGCTTCGGCGTCGACCGCGACAGCACCTACGACATCCGCCTGGCCTACAGCCTGTGGAGCCCCCTGGGCGATGGCGCGTCCTGCGCCTGCGGACCCCAGGACCTGGAAGCCCCGCACTGGCAGGTGGAGTGGTTCGCTGCCGACGGCCAATCCCTGGGCCTGACCATTACCCCCATTGCCACGGACACCGGCCCCGGCAGCCAATTATCCCAGAAGCGTATCAGTCCGCCCGCGCACGCCGTGGAGGCGCAATGGCGCCTGGTGCATCCCGGGGCGTCGGCCTACGGCTTGCTGGTCGAGGATCTGAGCGTCACGGCCACCCGACAGGCGGTGACCAATCCGGATTTTTCCCAATGGGAAGAGGCGGCGGGGCAAAACCTGCCCCTGGGCTGGTCCCTGGAGAGCGGCTGGAGCGATCTGAATCCCGGCGGCGGCTTGCGCCTGCGCGGCGACGGCCCCGAGGACAGTCTTCTGGTGCAGCAGGTCACGGTGCAGACACAATGCGACTACCACCTGCGGGTGGGTGCCCGTTCCGCTTCGGCCCCGGTGGAGGAAAACACCGAGATGCCCCTGGAAACGCGGGCGCGGATCGAAGTGCGCTGGCAGGGCACGGGCGGGATGCCTGCCGCCGTGGTCCTGCCCCTGGACGGGCGCCTGTTAGGCGCGATTCGTTGGCGGGGAACGGCTCCCGCGGAAACAACCCACGCCGAGTTGCGCTTGGTGGTGCCGCGCGGCGCGAGCGACCTGCTGGTCGAGGAGGTGACCTTCGAAAAACAGGTGATGACGGAGGTACCGCTGACGTTTCTCGGCGAGGCGCCGGGACAGCTCAAGGTCAGCGATCTCCGGGTGGCCTATGACCTGCCGGAAAACTCGACTCCGCCCCCGGCGGGAACCGCGACCACCGCCTTCGCCATGCTCAAAACGGCCGGCATTGCCTCCCTCCCGCCGTCGGCGGGTCTGGCCCTGGCCAATCGAAGCATCGAGATCGTTTCGGGCATCGGCAAGACCTACGGGGCGCTCCTCGCTCGCCAGGGCATCCGCACCCTGGGGCAGCTTGCCGCCTTGCAGGACAAGCAGATTCCAGGCATGATCCCGCGCCGTCTCACCGAACTGCGCGCCGCGGCGGAACTGGCTCTGGAGCATGCCGCCCGCCAGGGCGTTTTTGCCGAGTTGGCCGCCATGCCGGTCATGACGGCCCTGGATCGGAGCCCCGCGGAACTGGCACGGTTGGCCGGCCGCTCCCTGGACGAGGCCGCGGGCCTGCATAAAAGCCTGCGCGCCGAACTCCTGCTGCTCGACAACAAGGTGCTGGAATCCATGACCCTCGGTGAGCTCTTCGGCCTGGCCGGCCCGGCGCCGATTCGGGAAGTCGACGGACAAAAAAACTCCCCCCTGGAGATCAGGAAGGAGTTCAGGGAATAGTAGTCCAGCCACGCGCCGGCGGTTATTTCTCGCCTTTTTCCTCGCCCTTGCCGAACTGGCGCAGGGTCTCGGCCATCTTGAGCAGGCGCCGGTCGACCTGGTGATTGATGCTGCCTTCCGGCCAGCGTCCCTCGGCGTCACGCACGCCGGCGGGCAGGCCGGTGAGGATCTCGATGCCCTCGTCCACGCTAGTTACCGCCCAGACGTGGAAGCGTCCCTGCTCCACGGCCTCGCGCACCTCCCTGCTCAGCATGAGGTTCTTGCGGTTGCTCGCGGGAATGATCACCCCCTGCTCGCCGGTCATTCCCTTGGCCTTGCACACCGCGTAAAAACCCTCGATCTTTTCGTTGACCCCGCCGATGGACTGCACCTGACCGCGCTGGTTGACCGAGCCGGTCACGGCGATGCCCTGCTTGATGGGCACCTCGGCCAGGGATGAGAGCAGGGCATAGAGCTCGGCGCAGGAAGCGCTGTCGCCCTCGACTCCGGCGTAGGACTGCTCGAAGCAGATGGAGGCGGCCAGGGCCAGCGGCTTGTCCTGGGCGAAGCGCTCGCCGAAAAAGCCCGAGAAAATGAGCACGCCCTTGTCGTGAATGGGGCCGCTCAACTTGACCTCGCGCTCGATGTTGACCATGCCGCCCTTGCCGAGATAGCTGCGCACCGTCAGCCGTGAAGGCTTGCCGAAGCTGTAATCACCCAACTGATAGACGCTCAGGCCGTTGATCTGCCCCACCACCGCGCCCTCGGTATCGACCAGCAGGGTACCGTCCTCGATGAATTCCTGGATTTTCTCCTCGACCTTGTTGCAGCGGTAGGTGCGCGCCTCGACGGCCAGTTCGACATGCTCGGCCGACACCCGGTCGCGCCCGTCGCGCTCGGCGTAGAAAGAAGCCTCGCGGATGAGATTGGCGATTTCGAGAAAGCAGGAGGAAAAGCGCCCCTGATCCTCGGTGAGGCGCGCCGAGTGCTCGACGGTGCGCGCCACCGCCGTGGGATCGAAATGCAGCAAGTCCTCATCGCGGCACTTGGCGCCGATGAACAGAGCGTACTGCTGGGCGTTCTCCCAGGTGTTTTTCATCATACGGTCGAAGTCGGCCTTGACCTTGAAGAACTTGCGGAAATCCGGATCGTACTGAAACAGCAGATAGTAGAGCAGCGGGGTGCCGATCATGATGATCTTGCAATCCAGCGGAATCGGCTTGGGCTTGAGGGTGACCGTGGCCAGGAAACGAAACTGCTCGGTCATGTCCTCGATCTTGACCTCCTTGTTGCGGATACAGCGCTTAAGCGCCTCGTAGGAGAAGAGATTGATCAGCACCTCGCGGCAGTCGAGAATCAGATAGCCGCCGTTGGCGCGATGCAGGGCGCCGGGCTTGATCATCATGTAGTTGGTGACGGCGTTGCCCATCTGGATGACGTGCTCAATGCGGCCGAAGAGATTGAAATAGGTGGGATTGGCCTCGTAGACCACCGGCGCGCCCTTGAGTTCCTGGTTGTCGACGAAGAGATTGACCAGGTAGCGCTCGAAGGACGGCCCCTGTTGGGGCATCTTAATGCCGGGCAAGGCGATCTGGGGCCCCTTGCTCGGCCGCAGTTCCTCGATGCGCGAGAGAATGTCCTTCTTGCAGTTGGCGAAATGCTCGAGGATGCGCGGCACCTCGGCATATTTCTGCTCCAGGTCGTCGAAAAGGTGGCTCATGGCATAGTTGACCACCTCCTTTTCCATCTCGGCGGTGGCTTCCCGGGCCTCCTCCTCGATCAGGCGCACACTGCGCAGCACGTCGTTGAGATGATCCTGCAAATGGCTGCCCCGCGCGTCGAGGTCGGCCTTGTCCTCGTCGGAGAGGTTTTCGTATTCCTCCTGGGACAGGGGATGGTCGTCGCGCACCGGCACCAGCACCAGCCCGCTCACCGTGCGCTGCAGGGTGAAGCCTTTTTCCTCGGCCTCGCGCTCAAGCTGCTGAAACAGAG
The DNA here is from genome assembly GCF_030604225.1 of Geoalkalibacter sp. Lineage (GTDB taxonomy): Bacteria > Desulfobacterota > Desulfuromonadia > Desulfuromonadales > Geoalkalibacteraceae > Geoalkalibacter. Next base: position 1,196 of record NZ_JAUVWH010000026.1, on the reverse strand, counting down.
CCTTGTGCTTCTCCTGGTGCTCGGCGGCGATTTTGTTCTTCTGCTCCTCGTATTCCTTGCTCTCGAAGACCTTGGGGATTTCCTCGGTGAGACGCTCCACCAGGCGATCCACATCCTTCTTGAATTCCCCGCCCTGACCGGCGGGCAGACGGATGAAATCAGGCCGAGTGCCATCCTCGAAATCATGCACGTAGCACCAGTCGTCGGGGGCTTCGCGCTCCTTGGCGCGGGCGTTGAGTATTTTCTTGATGCTCGACGAGCGGCCCGTGCCCGGCTCACCGAGGATGAAGATATTGAAGCCGCTGTCCTTGATGCCCAGGCCGAATTCGATGGCGGTCATGGCCCGGTCCTGGCCGATGGTGCCCTCCAGGGGCGGCAGGTCACGGGTGGTTTCGAACTCGAACTGATTGGGATCGCAGCGCCAGGTCAAGACGTCGGCATCGAGTCGCAGATGATCTAAAGGCATAAGCAGATTCCATTGTTATGTGGGTTATCGCAAAGATTTCCCTCTCCCTTGATGGGAGAGGGCTGGGGAGAGGGTGAAAAAAGTTCGCACAGCGCACCCCCTCCCCTCAATCCCCTCCCACCAGGGGAGGGGAAACAAAGGTGGTTTCTTACGCCACCGGTTCCAACAGTCGCACCGGCGCTTCCAGATAGCCCTTGAGGGTCGCGAGAAAGGCCGCCGCATCGGCGCCGTCGAGGACCCGGTGATCGGCGGAGAGGGTCAGACGCAGGCGCTGCACCACTTGGATGCCGCCGTGCGCGTCGGCCAGGACCTCGTCCGTCACCGCGCCCACCGCCAGGGCCGCGGCCTGGGGCGCGGTGACGATGGCGGTGAAGGACTCGACACCGAGCATGCCCATGTTGGAGACAGTGAAGGTACCGTCGCTCAAATCCTCCTGGGCGAGCTTGCCGTCCTGCGCCTTGCGCGCCAGCTCGCGCGCTTGCTGCCCGATCTGGCGCAGGGACAGGCGCGCGCAATCGTGGATGACCGGGCTGTAGAGGCCCTTGTCGACGGCCACGGCCAGGGCGAGATTGATCTTCTCCATGCGTTTGACGCCATCGTCCTGCCAGCGCGCGTTGACCTCGGGATGTTCCACCAGGGCACGCGCGGCGGCGGCGAGAATGAAATCGTTGACCGAGAGGTCCAACTGATGGTGAAAGCGCATGACATCGGTCATGTCGACGGCCACCCT
>NZ_JAUVWH010000102.1 GCF_030604225.1 Geoalkalibacter sp. | reverse complement strand
TCTCATCGACGAATTCGGCAAGGGCATGCAGCCGGTGCTGATCATCGACGAGGCGCAGAACCTCAGCCCCGAACATCTCGAAGAAATTCGCCTGCTCTCCAATCTCGAAACCGAGAGCGCCAAGCTGTTGCAGATCATCCTCGTTGGCCAGCCCGAGATCCGTACCATCATCGCGCGCCCCGAGTTGCGCCAGTTGCGCCAGCGCATCAGTGTCAGCTGCCATCTTGATCCTCTGACGCGGGACGAGGTCGAGGAGTACATCCTGCACCGCATGGAAAAAGCCGGCAATCGCGCGGCGGTGAGCACCAGCCCCGAGGTCTTCGACGCCATCCACAATTACAGCCGTGGCATTCCGCGTCTCGTCAACATCATCTGTGATTTCCTGCTGGTCGCCGCCTATGCCGAGGAAACCCGCGAGCTGACCCTCGACCTGGCTCGGGATGTGCTCGGTGATTTGGATCTCGATCATCGCTATTGGACCGATCGCGTCGAGCTTCCCGTGGATCTGGCTCCGGAAAAACTGCCGCCCGTGGACTTGCTCCAGCAGGTGCTCAGCCAGATGCAGGCCCTGGAGGCCAGGATGAACGCGGCTCCTGGGGGCGGACCAAAGCTGCCTGATAATCTTGCGGAAATCCTTCAGGAAAAGAATCGGCTCCTGGTGACCAACATCGAGCGCATATCCCGCGACCTGGGGCTGATTTACAAAACCGTTCAGCAACTGCAACTCGATCTGGACGGATTGAAGCTGCAGTTGGTCGAGCAAAAGAGCCGGCCCGCGCCTCCCGCCCAGCCGGTTGCGCCCACCCGCTCCCAGCCGGGGCTTTTAAAGAGGATGTTCGGATGACCCTCAACGCCCTGACCATCGACGTGGAGGACTATTTCCAGGTCTCGGCCTTCGAGGGCATCAGTCCTGTCGACACCTGGGATGCCCGCGAGTTGCGCGTCGAACGCAACACGGATCAGGTCCTGGAAATTCTGCGAGCCGCCGGCGATGTGCGCGCCACCTTCTTCATCCTCGGCTGGGTGGCCGAGCGCTGCCCCGGCCTGGTGCGGCGCATCGCCGCCGCCGGGCACGAAATCGCCAGCCATGGCTTTGGCCACCAGCGCATCTGCTTTCTCGATGCCGCCGGCTTTCGCGACGATATCCGCCGCAGCAAGGGTCTCCTCGAAGACCTCTGCGGGCGGCCCGTCCACGGCTACCGGGCGCCGAGCTATTCCATCTCCGAGCGCACGCCCTGGGCCTTCGACGAACTGCACGACGCCGGCTATCTCTACGATTCGAGCATTTGCCCGGTACGCCACGATTTCTACGGCATGCCCCACTGGCCGCGGTTTTCGTGCATGGCCGTCAAGGGGACCGACGGCGCCTGGTGCCCGCTGCCGCATACCCAGCGCGAGACGCCGGCGTTGCATTCCATCCCGGTGAGTACCGTGCGTCTCGGCGGACGCAACATTCCCATCGCCGGCGGCGGCTATTTTCGGCTGTTTCCCTACGCCGTCACCCGTTGGGGCCTGAGCGGCATCAACGACAAAGAGCAGCGTCCCTTCGTGTTCTACCTGCACCCCTGGGAAATCGACCCCGAACAGCCGCGCATGAACGGGGCGGGGTGGAAGAGCCGCTTTCGCCATTATCTCAATCTCGACAAGACGGAAAAACGCTTCGCACGACTGCTCCAGGATTTTCGTTTCGCGCCGATTCGCGAGGTGTTTGGGATTCAATGATGATTCGCGGTTTTCAGGAAAGTGACGGCCAGGCCTGGGATGAGTATGTGCTGAGTCGGCCCGAGGGCACGGCCTATCAGCTCCTGGCTTGGAAGCAGGCCGTGGAATCCGCCTACGGCTTTCGCGGTGCATACCTGCTCGCCGAACAGGGTTCGACGGTCCGTGGAGTTTTGCCTTTGGTCGATTTTCGCGTGCCCTTGGCTGGACGCACCCTCGTTTCCTTGCCGTACTGCGATGCGGGCGGCGTGCTGGCCGACAGCGCCGAAATCGCCGATGCCCTGCTCCGCGAAGCGCTGGCCCTCGCCGCGCGGCGTGGTTCGCGCTGCACGATCCGCGCGACGGCGCCGCTGGCATTTCCCGGCACGGCACGAACCGGAAAGGTGCGCATGCTTCTCGATCTGCCGCCGAGTTCCGAAGCGCTCCTGTCCTCTCTGAAATCCAAGCTGCGCAGCCAGGTCAACAAGCCCCTGCGCGACGGATTGACGACGAAGGTCGGCGGGTTCGAACTGGTGGAGGATTTCTACGGGATTTTTTCCGCCAACATGCGCGATCTCGGCTCTCCGGTGCACAGTCGTCGCTGGATCGAAGCCATTGTTGCCGCATATGGCGAACGGGCGCGGGTCGCCGTCGTCTATACCCCCGAGGGGCAAGCGGCCGCCGCGGGGATTGTGCTGCTCCATCCGACGACCATCTCCATCCCTTGGGCCTCGTCGCTACGCAAGTACAACAACCTGAACGCCAATATGCTGCTTTATTGGACGTTTCTTTCCCAGGCCGCCGAGCAAGGCTTCAAAATCTTTGATTTCGGACGGTCGACGCCGGGGGAGGGAACCTATCGTTTCAAGGAACAGTGGGGCGCGCGGCCTCAGTCGTTGTATTGGTACGAAGCCGGGTCGGCGACCGGGCAAGACGCAGCCGCCGAGCCGTCAAGAAAGCGGCAAATGGCCGCGGCGCTCTGGAGCCGATTGCCCGAGGCGGGCACCGTTTGGTTGGGCTCGCGCCTTAGGAAGTACATCTCCCTATGAGAAAAAACGTCCTTTACCTTGCGCATCGCATCCCCTATCCGCCCAACAAGGGGGACAAGATCCGGACCTTCAACGAGGTCAAGCACCTCGTTGAAAAGCACAATCTGTATCTGGCCTTTCTCGTCGACGATCCCGCGGACCTCAAGCATGTCGATGCCTTGCGGGACTACTGCGTCGATCTGGCCTGGGAGCGCATCGAACCACGCTGGCGAAAAATTCAGGTCGCACCTCAGCTATTGCTCGGCAAGCCCTTGAGTCTGCCTTATTTTTATTCGGCGAAGCTTCAAACCGCGATCGACGCCTGGGCGGCAACCCGGACATTCGATTCCATCGTTTGCTTTTCCAGTCCCATGGCGGAGTATGTTTTCAAATCCGATGCCTTGGCTGGACACGGGGCCAAACGGATCATGGACTTTTGCGACGTGGATTCCGACAAATGGGGGCAGTATGCCAAGGACGCCAAATTCCCCATGAATCTTGTCTATGGCCTCGAAGGCAAGCGGTTGCTGGACTACGAAGCCCGCGTTAATCGGGATTTCGATCATTCGGTCTTCGTCACCGATAACGAAGCCCGCCTGTTCAAACACTTGGTGCCGGAGGCTCGCAACCTTGAGGTCGTCGGCAACGGAGTGGATTTCGATTATTTCAATCCTGCCTATCGTAGGGGCGCAGCATGCTGCGCCCGGGTTTTAGGTCGGGACGATGCAGCCCTGGGCGCAGCATGCTGCGCCCCTACGGACGTCGCCGGTGACGATACCGTCGTCAACCTCGTCTTCACCGGCGCCATGGACTATCACGCCAACGTCGATGCCGTCGTCTGGTTCTGCAGCGACATTCTGCCGCGCCTGACCCGGGCGGGCATCAACGCGCATTTCTCCATCGTCGGCGGCCGGCCCGCGGCGGCGGTGCAGGCGTTGTCGCAAAACCCCAGGGTCACCGTGACCGGATTCGTCGACGACATCCGCCCCTGGTACGCCAAGGCCGATGTCTGCGTGATTCCCTTGCGCCTGGCGCGGGGCGTCCAGAACAAGGTGCTCGAAGCCATGGCCATGGAAAAACCCGTCGTCACGACCACCAAGGCGGCCCAAGGCGTCGGCGCCACGCATGCGCAACACCTGCTGGTCGCCGACGACGCCGAGAGCATCGCCGCGGCCGTGATCGAACTCTGCCGAAACGCTGATGCCCGCCGCGAACTGGGGCAGGCGGGACGCAAATTCGTCGTCGAGCATTTCGACTGGCGGCGCAATATGGACAAACTGGAGAACCTTATCTGATGGCCGAGGGTGAAATGAAAATCTTATGTGTCGTCGGCGCGCGCCCCAATTTCATGAAGGTCGCGCCCATCATCGACGAACTCAAACGCCGGGGCATCGACTACGTGCTGGTGCATACGGGGCAGCATTACGACGAGAAAATGAGCACGCTGTTTTTCGTCGATCTCGGCATGCCCAAGCCCGACGTCGATCTCGAAGTCGGCTCGGGAAGCCATGCCCGCCAGACCGGCGAAGTGCTCATGCGCATCGAGCCGGTGCTCGAGCGCGAGCGGCCCGACGTGGTGATCGTCGTCGGAGATGTCAATTCGACGCTGGCCGCCACCCTCGCCGCCGCCAAGCTGCACATCCCCGTGGCGCACGTCGAAGCCGGCCTGCGCAGCTTCGACCGAAGCATGCCCGAGGAAATCAATCGCCTCATGACCGACAGCGTCGCCGATTTTCTCTTCACCACCGAGGAGCTGGCGAGCGAACACCTGCGGCGCGAGGGCATTGCCGAGGACAAGATTTTCTTCGTCGGCAACACCATGATCGACAGTCTGATGAAGCACGTGCGGCGCGCCGAAACATCGCCGATTCTTCGGCAACTCGGTGTTCAGCCCAAAAGCTACGGGGTGGTGACCCTGCACCGGCCGTCCAACGTCGACGAGCCCGAGAGCCTGCGCGGCATTCTCGAAGCCTTGAGCACCATCGCCCGCGATCTGCCCCTGGTGTTTCCGATTCATCCGCGCACCCGCAAGCGCATCGCCGAATTCGGCCTGGACACCCTGATTTCCAGCGGATTCATCCTCAGCGAGCCCCTGGGGTATCTCGATTTCCTCAAGCTCAACAAGGATGCCAGCCTGGTCCTCACCGATTCCGGCGGCATCCAGGAAGAAACCACGGTGCTGGGCGTACCCTGCATCACCCTGCGCCCCAACACCGAGCGCCCCATCACCGTCACCGCCGGCACCAACCAATTGGTGGGATCGGACAAACAACAAATTCTCGCCGCCGCCGCGAAAGTCCTGAGCGGCCGGTTCGAGAAAAAGCAGATCCCACCATTATGGGACGGCCACGCGGCCGAACGCATTGTGGATGTTTTGGAACAATCGTTGTAGGGGCGAGGCGTTGCCTCGCCCAGGGCGACCCACCGGGTCGCCCCTACGGCAACCGGTGATGGTGAAATAATCGTAGGGGCGAGGCGTTGCCTCGCCCAGGGCGACCCACCGGGTCGCCCCTACGGTAAACCCGTGTCGATGTAGGGGCGAGGCATGCCTCGCCCAGGGCGGCAAACGAACCACGGATAGATCATCGCGCAAGGACATACGTTATGAAAATCCTCCACATTCTCGACCACAGCCTGCCCCTGCACAGCGGCTACACCTTCCGCAGCCAGAGCATTTTCCGCGCGCAGCGCGCCCGCGGCTGGCAACCGGTGGTGGTGACCTCGCCCAAGCACGAGCAGAGTTGGAAAGGCGCCTGGGCGCCGCGCGAGGAGATCGGCGGATTCACCTATTACCGCACCGGCCGCGTCGAAACCAGTCCCGTGCCCTTCATCACGGAAGGGCGCATCATGCGCGCTCTCACCAAGCGCATCCTTGAAGTCGCCGAGAGCGAGAAACCCGACCTGCTTCATGCGCATTCGCCGGTGCTCAACGCCATACCCGCCGTGCGCGCCGGACGCAAGCTCGGCCTGCCCGTGGTCTATGAAATCCGCGCCTTCTGGGAAGACGCTGCGGTGGATCACGGCACCTATGCCGAGGAATCCTGCAAATACAAGCTGGTGCGCGGCATCGAAACCCGCGCCTGCCGTCAGGCCGACCAGGTCGCCATCCTGTGCAACGGCCTCAAGTATGATCTGGTCAAGCGCGGCATTCCCGAGGACAAGATCACGCCGGTGTTCAACGGCGTCAATCCCGACGATTTCAAACCCTCGCCGCCCGATGCCGAATTCCTGCGAGAATGGCAGCTCGAAGGCAAAACCGTCATCGGCTTCATCGGCTCCTTTTACCGCTACGAAGGCCTCGATCTGCTGGTGCGCGGCTTCGCCGAGGTCTGCCGCGACCGCCAGGACGCCGTGCTGCTGCTGGTCGGCGGCGGCGAAACCGAAGGTGAGCTCAAGCAATTGATCGCCGATCTCGGCATCGCCGAGCGCGTCATCCTGCCCGGTCGCATCGACCATCAGCGCATTCCCGGCGTCTATGCCCTGGTCGATGTGCTGGTCTATCCGCGCTATCCCATGCGCCTCACCGATCTCGTCACCCCGCTCAAGCCCCTCGAAGCCATGGCCATGGGCAAGGTGCTGCTCGCCAGCGATGTCGGCGGCCACCGCGAACTCATCCGCCACGGGCAAAACGGCCTGCTCTTTCCCGCCGGCCATGTCGATGCCCTGGCCCAGGCCCTGCGCGAGGTGTTCGCCGACGAGGGGCTGTGCGCCCACATTCGCGCCCAGGCGCCCGAATGGGTGGTCAAGCATCACAATTGGCAAGTGACGACGGCGGTTTACGAAGAGATTTACGATAAAGCCATGCACGCCGCCACCGGCCGCCTCTCCGCCGTCGCGGGGATGTAGGGGCGCACCGACGTGCGCCCGGCTTAGGGGACGCGGATAAGGTCTGAGCAAGGCGGATCAGGGCAAAACCTTTCCTGGGGACGCGGATCGCATCAGAAAAGGCGGATCAGGGCGGATCAGGCCTAACCAAGAATATAAAAACCCAGGGGTTGATTTTTGTTTTATCCGCGTTGATCAGATTTGATCCGTGTCCAACCTGATTTTAAGCTTTTGGTTTTTGATTCGTTTTCCCGGTCGTTTATTGGGGGCGACTTGCAAAGCGACAAACTTGTGACTTTGGTAGCATTTTGCTAACATTGCGATGTATCAAATTGAGTATACAAAAGCGGCTCGCAAGGCCCTAAAATCCATGCCCCGCAACACGGCCAAGCTCATTTGCGAAAAGATCGAGGCGCTGGGCGCTGACCCCTTTGCCCCGAATAACAATGTTCGCAAATTGACCAGTCATCCTGATTACCGTCTGCGGATTGGCGACTGGCGGGTTGTCTATCTGGTGCAGGAACAGGCTTTGGTGATTGCCGTGGTACGTATCGCCCCGCGGGGAGAGGCATATTGATGAAAGCACAGATCATTGAGAAAAACGGAAAACCCGAATATGCGGTCATTCCTTACGAAGAATACTTGCGCATGTTGGATGCCATGGCCGACAAAACCGATGCGCAAGTCATTGCCGAATTTCACAATGGCTACACCTCAGGTCGTGAGGTCATGATTCCCGCCGAAATCGTTCGTAGAGAACTTGATGGTGAATTGCCAATCAAACTCTGGCGTGAACATCGCGGCCTGACCCAACAGGAGCTTGCTGACCGAGCAGGAATCAGCAAGCCCTATCTTTCGCAAATTGAGACCGGTCGTCGTCAAGGCACCGTTGACACCCTGTCTGCCATAGCCCGCGCCCTCGATGTGTCACTGGACTTGCTGACGGATTGATGGCTTTTTGTGGGTAGATGCGGGGACGCTAATCAGATCAGAAAACCATCATGCCATGGGGACGCGGATCCAATCTGAAACGGCGGGATCAGGGCGGATCAGGCAACAACCGAAAGCCAGGATTTTGGGTTTTTCAATCCGCGAAAATCAGACGTGATCCGCGGCTCCATTGGTTTTGAAGTTTTTCATCGGCTGACCGGCCGACCGGATTGCAGAGGTTAAACCTTGGTGTTGCTCAACGAAATTGATATCTTGCGCGATGTTTGCGGGCGTCTGGATCAAGCCGCAATCGCCTACATGCTGACTGGATCCCTGGCCATGAACTACTACGCCATCCCGCGCATGACCCGCGACATCGACATGGTCGTCGAAATCACTTCGCGCGACGTGTCAAGGATCGAGGCCATCTTTTCGCCCGATTATGTTTTATCGCGCGACGCGGTCGAAGATGCCGTATATCGGCAGGGCATGTTCAACATGATTCATGGCGAGAGTGTCATCAAGGTCGACTTCATCGTGCGAAAATCCGACGCGTACCGCCAGGTTGAATTTGCGCGGAGAATGCCGGTCAAGATTGCGGATTTTCAAACATATCTGGTCAGCAAGGAAGATCTCATTCTCTCTAAACTTTATTGGTCGAAGGATTCCAGATCCGAAATGCAGTTGAGCGATGTGAAAAATCTCCTCGCGACTGGTTTCGACGGCGACTATCTCAACCTGTGGGCCGAGAAGCTCGGGTTGGCACAGATGCTGCGGGAGTGTCTGACATGAAGGATACCAGTGCGCAGGTCGAAGCCCTGTTGCGGCGCCGCTATATGGAGATGAGCGGGGAGCAGCGTTTTGTCGCCGGTGCACGCATGTTTGAAGCGGCCCGCACCCTGGTGCTGGCCTCGGCCCCGCCGGGACTCAGTGATGATGAAATCCGGCAATTTTTGTGCATCAGGTTTTATGGCGAGCAAGACGCGGCTCGAATGCGAAAATGAAACGGTCCGCCGGTTTTAGGGGCAATGGGACGCGCATCACATCTGAACAGGCGGATCAGGGCGGATCATGCACAACCAAGAATATAAAAACCCAGAGGTTGATTTTTGTTTTATCCGCATTGATCAGATTTGATCCGTGTCCAACCAGGTTTTGCGGTTTTGCTTCTGATCCGCGTTCATCCTGAAAATCCGCGTCCCCAGGCCTGTTGTTTTTTGGGGAATTTAGACAAGGCTGCAACCATGCCGCGCTTTATCCTGGTCACCCTGCTCCTCACCCTCGCCGCCGTCCAACCGGCCGGAGCCGTCAGCCCTTCGCAGGTGCTGGTGCTCTACAACGCCGACTGGCGCGAGGACCATCCCCTTAGCGCACCGGGGCAGGATTCCCTTGAGATCGCCGAGCATTACCAGCGCATGCACACGGACCCCGCGACCGGCGAGCGGCCTTACCTGCTCGGCCTGCGCTGCCGCCACGGCATCCGCGTGGTCGATGACAGCCGCCATCTCAACGAAGCGCATCTCGGCGAGGACAGCAGCGACAACCGATCCGGCGTCGTGCTCACCGGGGGCAATCGCCTGTTCGGCGCGGCCCAGCGCGACGATGAACTGCGCGACAGCCGCACCGTCGAGTTCACTCTGCCCGGCGGGCCCGAGGCTTGGCGCTTAGAGACCCTGCGGGTCATCATCGACCCCGCCGACGGCGCGAAAATCACCGTCATCGACAACGGGCAGGTTGTAACCCCCGGTCAGGTGGCCATCAGCCTCGGCAAGGACTGGACCCTGCGCCTCGATGCCCGCGGCTACGCGCCCGGCGCCCTCAAGGTGGTGGTCTCCTGCGACAACGCCGAAGGCAAGCGCTCCACCTGGGAGGCCTCCTTCGTCGATCACGAGCAGGCCCAATACAGCCGCACCGGCCGCGACGGCAAGCGCGACGACCAGAACTTCCTCGAAGACGTGGCCCTGCCCGTCAAGGCCTTTCTCGAAGATCCCGCCAATGCCCGCTTCGACGGCACCCTGCTCAAGGATCACATCCTCTACATCGTCGTCGCCTACGGCCTGCCGCGCACCGCCGCCGCTCCCTACGGCATCGCGCGCGGCGTCACCAACCGGCTCGCCGATCACGGCGCCATCCTCGACTTCGGCCAGCGCCTGCAACTGCTCTACTATGACGAGGAAGCCGTCATGGGCACCACGCCCAAACCCCATCGCTTCGCCGGCAAGGGGCCTTTCAGCGATTTCTTCCTGCGTGCTCCCCAGGCCTGGCCCCTGTACGGCGCCCAGGCCAACCCCTTTCTGCATCCCCTGGCCTACGAAGACCGCGACCTCGCCCCCGACGCCCTGCCCGAGCCCCTGGCCTTCAGCAGCGAAAACCGCCGCAAGCAGCCCACGCGCCATCTCTATTTCGTCACCCGCATCGACGCACCCGACCCCCTTCAGGCCCGCGCCCTCATCGACCGCGCCGTTTACGCCTCAGCGTTCGGCGGCCCCGCCCAGGGGCAGCTCGCCAGCCGCGACTATCCCAAGAGCCAGGAGCGCGTCGGCAAGCTTGCCGGCTCCAAGACCGGCAGCCGCCTCTGGGAGCAGGGCTTGCGTCACCTCTATCACGGCGGTGCCGCGCGAAATCGCCTCGAACTCTTCCGCCTGCCCGCCGAGGACGGCTTTTTCAACCCCGAACCCGTCTACCTGCCCGGCGGCGTCGGCGCCACGGTCATCTCCGGCAACGGCTGGGGCGGCGGCGATATCCTGCGCGATCTGTCCCGCGGCGTCACCGCCACCATCGGCGTCGCCCAGGTGTACAAGGGCGCGCCCCACATTCACAACAAAAGCTGGTGGGATGACAAGGTTTTCTATCCCTTTCTGCTGCGCGGCCATACCCTCGGCGAAGCCTGGCTCATGAACCAGACCCATCTGGGCTGGATCGCCACCTTCGTCGGCGATCCCCTCTATCGTCTGCCTTCGGCGCCGCGGACCGATGAAACAGGCCCGCACTTCGATCCGACCAACGATGTCGAGGTTCGCGTGGTCAGAAACGATGCGCGCGACCGCGAGGCCTGGCTGCTCGTCGATCTCGGCAGCACCCCGACAAAACCCCAGGCCGCACAGTTGCGCGCCGTATCCCCCGAGGGCGAGGAGGTCGTGTGCCCGACCTTCGAGGCCCGGCCCTATGTGCGCTTGGGCGAGGCGAAAAAGGTGTGCGGCACCACCTGGCGAGTCGAGGTGATGGACCCCTCCGGCCGGCGCTGGTCGGAGTCGGTGGCGGTGGATTGTTCGCGGTAGGGGCTTGTATTTCCCTTGAAGGCACGCAAGGCAGGGAAAAATATTCAACACCTGGTTTTTGACAGGATAAAGGCGGATAACTGCGGATGAAATCAAGATAAGGTTTTGAGGTTGTGGGTTCTAACATCTGACCTTATCCGCCCTTATCCCGTCAAAAAAGATTGAAGATTTGATTTCCGGTTTTTTCCGTGTCTTCCGTGGACAGAAAAAGATTTTCAAGGTTTGAATTTCAGTGTGCTGTTTGATGGCTTGGTGTTTTGGTGATATTGTGTAATGACATCATTTAATGCGGAGGCTGCACATGGGACGCTTGACGATTACCTTGGATGATTCCCTCCATCAGGCCCTGAAGGAAGCTTCGGCGCGGCAAGGGCGCCCGATCGGAAAGATTATCGAGGAAGGCTTGCTGCTGCGGGGGATCAAACCCATGGAGGGCGCGCGCGAACTGGTCGCCAAGGCCCGGCGGCATTCCGGGTTGAGCGAGGAAGAAGCCCTGGAGGTCGGACTCGCCGAAACCCGCAAGGCCCGTTCGTGAAAACCCCACGCATTTTTGTCGTGGATACCAATGTTCTCGTCGCGGGGCTGATTTCGGCGCGGCCCGAGAGTCCAACGGCGCGAATCGTCGATGCCATGCTCGACGGAAGGTTGATTTATCTGCTCTCTCCGCAATTGTTGCAAGAATATCGGCAGGTTCTGCTGCGGCCCAAGCTGCTGCGCCTGCATGGACTCGACGAAGAGCAGATCGATCAACTGCTGACGGAACTCGCCGCCAACGCCATCTGGCGCGAGACGCCGAACGAGACGACGGAACACGCCCCTGACCCGGGCGATGAACATCTCTGGCAACTTCTCGCAACGGAGCCTGCCGCGGCATTGATCACGGGAGATCGGTTGTTGGCCGAGCATCCGCCGACGCATCATGTCGTCCTCTCCCCGGCAAGCTGCGTGGGGTTTTTCCAGCGATAAGAGCAATATTGTCCACGGAAAACACGGAAGGAAAATCAACAGACGGGTTTTGGACAGGATAAAGGCGGATAACGGCGGATGAAATC
>NZ_JAUVWH010000123.1 GCF_030604225.1 Geoalkalibacter sp. | reverse complement strand
CCGAGGTTTCCTTCCAGATGGAGCGCATTCACTTTGACTTCGACGCCTACACCCTGAGCGCCGAGGCCCGTCAGATCCTCGCCGCCACCGGCAGCTACCTGCTCGCCAACCCCGGCGTCAACATCGTCATCGAAGGTCACTGCGACGAGCGCGGTTCCGACGAGTACAACCTGGCCCTGGGCGAGCGCCGCGCCCGCGCCACGCAGAACTACCTGGTGAGCCTGGGCGTGGCCGCCGAGCGCACCCGCATCATCAGCTACGGCGAGGAGCGCCCCCTGGATCCCGCCTCCAACGAGGCCGCCTGGGCGAAAAACCGCCGCGCCGAATTCGTGCGCTAAGTCGTTTTTCCCGCCATGAAAAAAAACCCGGGAGAGGCCCCTGGCCTTTCCCGGGTTTTTTCGTTCAATTCCCCCGGTATTCCACCCCGAGCAGGGTCACGTCATCCTTGAGGGGCGCCCCCCGGCCGAAATCGAGCAGCCCCTCGATAAGTTTGCCGCACACCGTTCCCAGGTCGCGCCGCCGCAACTCGGTCAGTTTCCGCAGCAGCCGCTCCTCGCCGAACATCTCGCGGCCGTCGCTGCCGTGCTCGACGATGCCGTCGGAATACAGGTAAAGACGATCGCCGGGATTCAAGCGCGCCTCGCCCTCGGCGAAGGGGCCGACCTCGCTCAGGCCGATGAGGCCACCGCCGACCTGGAGGGTTTCCAGGCGACCGTCGGCGCGCAGCAGAATCGGCGGGGGATGCCCGGCGTTGCAGTAACGCACCCGGCCGCCGTGGATGTCGAGGAGCAGATAGGCGATGGTGAAGAATTTCTCGAAACGCTCAAAGGGAAATTCCGCCTCCAGGGCCGCCATGACCTCGGCGGGCGCGGGAATGCGGTACCAGGGCGGGCGATCCAGGCGCTGCTTGACGATGTGGCCGCTGTGCGGAGAGAGACTCTGGTGGACCGAAACGCCGACCATGGCCGAGGACACGCCATGGCCGCTGACATCGAACAGGTAGGCGAGCACCGTGTCTTCATCAAGCCGCAAGACGTTGAAGAGATCGCCGCCGATAGCCGAGCAAGGCAGAAAGCGATAGGCGAAATCGAGGCTGGGGACCGATGGCAGCCGACGCGGCAGCAGGTTTTTCTGGATCTGAGCGGCGGCGCGCAGACTCTCGGCGAATTCGCGCCGCGTCTTGCCGAGCATCTGATGGGCCAGGGACAGCTCATGACCGAGGCGGCGGATGGTGAGCACATCCTTGATGCGCGCGCCCAGATCCGCCGGATCGACGGGCAGCCGCAGGGTTCCGGCCAGCCAGGGGGCCCGTTGATGCAGGGCGGCGGCCGAAAGGCCATCCCCCAGCAAGGCCAGGCAGGCGATGTCGCCGCCGCGACAGCCGGGCTCCAGGGCCGGCCAGAAATCATCTCCGCCGGTCCCCTCAAGATCCGCGTCGCACAGCAGCAGCGCGGGGTGCTCCGGCAACAGGCGCAGGGTTTCCTCCCGACTGCCGGCCGCGACCGGAAAATAGCCCTGCTCACGCACCAGATCCAGAAGTTTGCGACGCCCCTCGCCCGGCGCCTGGGCAATGAGTATTTTCTCCGGCATGAACCACCTCGCGCAATGCGTCCGCACGCCGCGAACATCTTCCAAACTATAGGCCGATCCCCTGGGCTGTCAACGCCGCGACGTCCCGCAAGGCGCGGCGCGTCTGCTAAACTCATTGCATCACCCTTGAGCTGCGGAATCCGCCATGATCCCTGCGTCCCCTTCCAGCGCCACCCCCTTGCTGCATCTGCGCGGCCTGACCAAGAGCTACCGCGAAGGCGAAAGCACGCGCACGGTGTTCGCCGACCTCGAGACACGCATCGCCAAAGGCGAGCGCGTCGCCCTGCTCGGGCGCAGCGGCTCGGGCAAATCGACCCTGCTCAACCTCATCAGCGGCATCGACCAGCCCGACCGCGGCGAGGTCATCATTCACGGCACGGTGCTCAACCGCCTCGGCGAGCATGAACGCACCCTGTTCCGCCGCCGTCATCTCGGCTTTGTCTTTCAGTTCTTCAACCTGATCCCGACCCTGACGGTGCTGGAAAACCTGCTGCTGCCCCTGGAACTGCAAGGCCGCCGCGGCCCGGCGGAGCACCAGCGTGCCCTGGAGCTGCTGGCCGCCGTGGACCTCGCGGAGCGCGCCGCCGCCTTTCCCGACCGGCTCTCCGGGGGCGAGCAGCAGCGGGTCGCCATCGCCCGGGCGATCATTCACCGTCCCGCGCTCCTGCTCGCCGACGAGCCCACGGGCAATCTCGACGCCGACACCGGCCGTCAAGCCCTGGATCTGCTCGACACCCTGGTGCGCGAGCAGGGCGCAACCCTGCTCATGGTCACCCACAGCACCGAGGTGGCGGCGCGCGCCGACCGCATCCTCACCCTTCGCGCGGGACGCCTTGAGGAGGCCCCGGCATGATCCTGACCCGCGCCGGGCTGCGTTTTCTGCGCCGCCATCCCCTGCAACTGCTGTTTGCCGTGATCGGGGTGGCCCTGGGCGTGGCGGTGGTGATCGGCATCGATTTGGCCAACGGCAGCGCGGCGCGTGCCTTTCGCCTCTCCGCGCAGACGCTGAGCGGCCAGGCCAGCCACCAGATCATCGGTGGACCTCAGGGACTCGAAGAAGAAACCTATGCGCGCCTGCGCGTGGCAGGCGGCCTGCGCGACATCGCGCCGGTGGTGGAGGGCTATGTCGCGCTGCCGGCCGTGCCGGGCCAGACCTTGCGGATCTTCGGCATCGATCCCCTCGCCGAAGGGCCCTTTCGCAGCTACACTCCGCGTCTTGCGGGCGGGGCGGATGTCACCCGCCTGCTTGTCGAACCGGGCAGCGCCCTGCTGCTCGAAGGCCTCGCCCAACGGCTGGATCTGGCCCTGGGCGAGACCTTCCTGGTGGAAAGCGGCGGGCGCTCCCTGCGCCTGACCCTGGCCGGGACCCTCAGCGCGCCCGACGAGCTGACCGCGCGCGCCCTCGATCACCTCATCGTCGTCGATATCGCCACCGCCCAGGAGACCCTCGGCCAATTGGGGCGCCTGTCGCGCATCGACCTGATCCTGCCCGAAGGCGTGGCGGGCGAGACGCGCCGCGCCGCGATCCGCGCCCTGCTGCCCCCGGCGACGCAGATCATCCCGGCCTCGACGCGCGGCGAGGTCATGGCGCAGATGACCCGCGCCTTCCAGCTCAACCTTAACGCCCTGAGCCTGCTGGCTCTGGTGGTGGGCATGTTCCTCATCTACAACACCCTGGCCTTCTCGGTCCTGCAGCGCCGCCCCCTGCTCGGCATCCTGCGCACCCTGGGAGTAGGCCGCGCCCAGATCTTTCGCCTGATTCTCGGCGAAGCCCTGCTCATCGGCATGGCCGGCACCTTGCTCGGCCTGCTGCTCGGGGTGGGGCTGGGCCAAGGCTTGCTGCGCCTGGTGACGCGCACCATCAACGATCTGTATTTCGTGCTCAACGTCAGCCAGCTGGATCTCAGCCCCTGGTCCCTGGCCAAGGGCGTCGCCCTGGGACTGGGGGCGACCCTGGGCGCGGCCCTGGTGCCCGCCTGGGAGGCCACGCGCGCCGCGCCGCGTCTGGCCCTGACCCGCTCGACCCTGGAAAGCCAGCAGCGCCGCCTTGCCCCCTGGATCGCCCTGGCCGGCCTGGTGCTCGCCGCCCTGGGCGGACTGGGCCTGATCCTACCGGGCAGAAGCCTGGTCCTGAGCTTTCTCGCCCTGTTCGCGGTGATCCTCGGTTATGCCCTGGCCGTGCCGGGCCTGCTGTTGCTGCTGCTGCGCCTGTTGCAGGCGCCCCTGGGCCTAGCGGGCGGCCTGCTCGGCCGCATGGCGGCACGGGACCTGGGCGCCGCCCTGAGCCGCAGCGGGGTGGCGACGGCGGCCCTGGTGGTCGCCGTCGCGGCGACCATCGGCGTGGGCTTGATGATCGGCAGCTTTCGCCTGACCGTCGCCCAATGGCTGGAATCCTACCTGCGCGCCGACATCTACATCAGCACGCCGAGCGCCGGCTTCGAGGCCGGCCGCGCGCCCCTCGACCCGCAACTGGCGGAGGAACTGGCGCGGGCGCCGGGCGTGGCCTTCGCCACCCGCGCCCGGCACCTGCTGCTCGACGACCCGGGGGGGTCCACCGAACTGTTCGTGGTCGACATTCCGCCCCGCGCCCAGCCGGGCTATCGCTTCAAAAGCGGCGACCCGCAGCGCATCTGGCGGGAGTTCGACCGCGAAGCGGTGGTCATCGTCTCCGAACCCTTTGCCTACCATCGCAACCTCAGGGTCGACGACCTCCTGGAACTGCGCACCGACCAGGGGCCGATCGCCTTCCGCATTCTCGGCATCCACAGCGACTACGGCTCGGATCAGGGCCGGGTCACCCTGAGCCGCGCGGTCTTCGCGCGCTATTGGCACGCCGAAGGGGTCGACGCCCTGGGCCTCTACCTCGAGGCGGGGCAGGACGCCGATCGCCTGGCCGAGACGCTGCGCGCCCTGGCCGGCGATCGCCAACAACTGGTGATCTATTCCAACCGAGCGTTGCGCGAGGCGTCCCTGGCGACCTTCGACCGCACCTTCGCCATTACCGCGGTGCTGCGCCTGCTCGCCGTGCTGGTGGCCTTTGTCGGCATCCTCAACGCGCTGATGGCCATGCAGATCGAGCGCTCGCGCGACTTGGCGGTGCTGCGCGCCAACGGCCTGACGCCGCGCCAGCTGTGGCGCCTGGTGAGCGCCGAGACCGGCCTCATCGGCCTGTGCGCCGGCCTGCTGGCCCTGCCCCTGGGCATCGTCCAGGCCCTGGCCCTGATTCACGTCATCAACCGGCGCTCCTTCGGCTGGACCATGCAGACCGTGCTGGCACCGGACATCCTCGGCCAGGCGCTGCTGCTGGCGCTGGGCGCGGCGCTGCTGGCGGGGCTCTATCCGGCCTGGCGCATGGCGCGCACCTCGCCCGCCCTGGCCCTGCGGGAGGAATAAGCATGCCTTGGCTCGCCCTGTTTCTCATCCTCTGGCTCAGCGCCTGCGGTCCCGCCCCTGCCGAACCCGAAACCGCGACCTCGCGGCGCCTGAGTCTTGCCGAAACCCTCGGCGCCGAGGAAGACGCCGCCTACGCCCGCGCCCTGGCGCCGCGCCCCTTCGTCTTCCCCGACGACCATGGCCCCCACCCCGCGTTCAAGACCGAGTGGTGGTATTTCACCGGCAACCTCGAGGATGAGGCGGGACGCCGCTTCGGCTATCAGCTCACCTTCTTCCGCATCGCCCTGGCCCCTGCGCCGGTGGAGCGTCCCTCGGCCTGGGGCGCCACGCAGATTTTCATGGGGCACTTCGCCCTGAGCGATCTCGACGGGCGGCGCTTTTTCGCCGAGGAACGCTTCAGCCGCGCCGCCCTGAGCCTGGCGGGCGCCCAGGCCGTACCCTTTCGCGTGTGGCTCGAGGACTGGGAGGCGAGCGGCCCGGCGGGGATGTTTCCCCTGCGCCTGCGGGCCGCCGGCGCCGAGGTCGCCCTCGATCTCTCTCTCGATGCAGGCAAGCCCCTGGTTCTGCAGGGCGAGGCAGGCCTGAGCCGCAAGAGCGCCGCGGAAGGCAACGCCTCCTATTATTATTCCTTCACCCGCCTGCCCACCTCCGGCCAAGTGCGCATCGGCGCCCAGAGCTTCACCGTGCGCGGCGTTTCCTGGCTCGACCGCGAATGGAGCACCAGCGCCCTCGCCCCGGACCAGCAGGGCTGGGACTGGTTCGCCCTGCAGTTCGACGACGGGCGCGAGCTGATGTTCTACCAGCTGCGCCTCAAGGACGGCGGCCGCGATGCGGCGAGCAAGGGGATCCTGGTGGAGGCGGACGGACAAAGTCGGCTGTTGCGGGGCGAGGAGGTCGACCTGGAGGTTCTCGAACACTGGCGCAGCCCTCGCGGCGGCAGCTATCCGAGCCGCTGGCGGCTGCGCATCGCCGAGGAGGATCTGGAGCTGATCGTCGTGCCGGCCCTCGCCGACCAGGAACTCGATGTCAGCATCCGCTACTGGGAAGGGGCGGTGATCGCCACGGGCACCCGCGGCGGAACGCCCCTGCGCGGACGCGGCTACGTGGAACTGACTGGCTATGCCCGGGAGGAACCCTAAGGCACCGTGCGCGGCAACTTGATGACCGCCGCGCGCTGGCCTGCGGCCGCCTGGTGACGCAGCAGATAGGGTTCGATGCGTTCCGCCGGCACCGCCGGGGAAAACAGATAGCCCTGGGCCTGATGACAGCCCTTGCTGAGCAGCAGGTCGGCCTGATCCTCGCTTTCCACCCCCTCGGCGATCACCTCCATGTTCATGCTGCGCCCCAGGGCGATGATGGAAGTGGCGATGGCCTCGTCGTTGCTGTCGCGATTGATGTCGCGCACAAAGGACTGGTCGATCTTGAGCTTGCTGATGGGAAAACGCTTGAGGTAACTCAGGGACGAGTAGCCGGTGCCGAAATCGTCGATGGCCAGATGCACGCCGCGCACCTTGAGATCCGTGAGGGTGAGGATGGTTTCCTCGAAATTCTGCATGGCGATGCTCTCGGTGATTTCCAGCTCCAGCCAGTGGGGGTCGAGGCCCGTTTCCCCGAGGATGCCGTCAAGATTGTCGACGAAATCGGGCTGACGAAATTCCCGTGCCGAGATGTTGACCGCCACCCGCACCGGCATGAAGCCGCGCTGCTGCCATTCCTTGGCCTGGGCGCAGGCGCTTTGCAGCACCCACTGGCCCAGGGGCACGATCAGGCCCGTCTCCTCGGCGAGGGGAATGAACTCCGCCGGCGAAATCATCCCCTGGACCGGATGCTGCCAGCGCAGCAGGGCTTCCAGGCCGATCAGGCGGCGCGTGCGCAGATCGAATTGGGGCTGGTAATGCACACGCAGCTGATGCTCGTTCATGGCCCGCCGCAGGTTGCTCTCCAGAATCAGCATTTCCTGGGTGCGCACGTTCATGTCCGGCCGATAGAACTGATAGTTGTTGCGCCCCTCTTCCTTGGCGCGGTACATGGCCACGTCGGCGAAGCGCATCAGGCCCTCGACGTTGCGGGCGTCGCCGGGAAACAAACTGATGCCGATGCTGGTGGTGACGAACAGCTCATGCTGTCCGACCCGGAAAGCCTTGCCCAGGGTGCGCAGGATGTTGCGCGCCACCAGCGCCACCCCCTTGAGATCCTCCACGCCTTCCAGAATCACCACGAATTCGTCGCCGCCCAACCGCGCCACCGTGTCGCTGTTGCGCAGGCAACGCCGCAGGCGCACGGCGACCTCGCGCAGCACTTGGTCGCCGAGTTCATGCCCCAGGGAATCGTTGATGTTCTTGAACCGGTCGAGATCGAGAAACAGCAAGGCGACCTGCTGCTGCTCATCACGGGCGCGCGCCATGGCCTGCTGCAGGCGGGAGTTGAAGCGCAGGCGGTTGGGCAGGTTGGTCAGGGGATCGTGATGGGCCAGATAATCGAGGCGATCCTGATTTTCCCGCAGACTGGCTTCCACCATCAGCCGCTCGCTGATGTCGCGCGCCGTCTGCACGATGCCGCGCAGGGACCCGTCGGCGTTCCACAGGGGCGAGGCTTCGAGCTCGAAGGTGCGGCCGCGGCCGTCGGCCAGCAGATGCTGCTGCACCACGCGCGCCGTCTTGCCGGTGCGCCGCACTTCCTCCAGCGGGCAGACGCGACCGGCGTCTCGGCAGGGTTCGGCACTGCGATAGATCACCTCGTGGCACTTGGCCCCACACGCGACCACCGCGCCCTTGGCCAGATAGATCCGGGACGCCTGATTCATCAGCAGCACCTCGTGATTGACGCCGATGACCAGGGTCGGTTCGGCGACCCCGTCGATGACCGACTGCAAGAAGCGCTGTTCCCGGGCCAGGGCGGCTTCCGCCTCGCTGCGCCGCCGGGCGTCGCGCAGCGCCGCGAGGCCGTGGCCGAGATGCCCGGCCAAATCCGACAGCAGCTGAATCTCATCCTCGTCGAAGGCATCGGCGTCCTGCGCATAGAGGGCCAGGGCCCCAAAAATCACCGATCCGCGCATCACCGGCAGCGCCAGCGCCGCGCCGTAGCCGGGCAGGCGGCTCAACTGCCGACAAGCCTGCGACCAGCGGTCCGATCCGCCGCGCCGCACCAGGGCAAAGCGCCCCAGCCGCACCGCGCGGCTGATCATCTGGCAGGAACTGCCCCATCCGTCCAGCCGGACATCGGTGCGCACCCCGCAGGAGGCCTGATACCCCTCGAAATACTGACCTTTCTGTACCAGCAGGTGGTTCTCGTCCCCTTCGGCAAGACCAATCCAGGCCAGGCGGTAGCCGCCGAGTTCCACCAGGATGCGGCAGACCTCGTCGGCCAGTTGGTCCTCGGAGGCCGCATGAATGATGCACCCCGTCGCCGCGCTCAGCGTGCGCAAGGCGCGGTTGAGCTGGTCGCTGGATAAGTCCGGGCAGTTGCTTCCTTGCCTGCTCATGGAGCCCCCTGTAACAGTCGCCGATTCACGGCATGCAGCGCCAATTGACGTTTCCCATCCGTGCTTTTGCGCAGGCCGCCATCCGGGCGTCCAGCACCCCAGCACAGACCAGCATTCCATTGAAATTACAGCAACTTAATCTTTTTCCAGGGGGAAAAAATTCACGCGGTCGCTGTGCGTTGCGCGTTCCCGAAGAGGGATCTTGCAATAACCCGACCAAAATTAACACCTTCCTAATCATCGCAATTTCGCTGGCCACCAACGCAAAAACCCCGCCTCTCGACGGGGTTTTTGCGTTATCGTTCCGGTCGCCCCAAGGCGAGCCGCGTTATTTTTTCAGCAGGTCGCGAATCTCGGTCAGCAGCTTCTGCTCCACCGTGGGTTCCGGGGGCGGCGCCGGAGCCGCTTCTTCCTTGCGCTTGAGGTTGTTGAGAACCTTGATCAGCATGAAGATAGCGAAGGCGACGATGACGAAATTGACCACCGTATTGATGAACACCCCGTAGTTGAGGGTCGCCGCTCCCGCCGCCTGGGCCGCCGCCAGGCTCTCGAACTCGCCGCCGCCCAGGGTGATGAAGAGGTTGGAGAAATCGACCCCGCCGAGCAGCTTGCCGATGGGCGGCATGAGCACGTCACTGACCATGGAATTGACGATCTTGCCGAAGGCCGCGCCGATGATGATCCCCACCGCCATGTCGACGACGTTGCCGCGCATGGCAAATTCCTTGAACTCCTTGACCAATCCCATTAGATT
>NZ_JAUVWH010000010.1 GCF_030604225.1 Geoalkalibacter sp. | reverse complement strand
CCAGCGGCCGTAGTTGCCGTTCAAGTGCAATGCGCCGGCCCAGTGATCGCCCGTGTCGCCGGTGTTGGTGTTGTAGAGCTGGCCCCACTGGCCGCTGCCGCCCAGCTCGGTGGTGCCCAAGGAGCCGTGATCAAGCGTGTGGGCGAGGCGCAGATTGAGCTGGTTGGTCTCGCGGTTGCCGGCATCTTGCGCGCCGGCGAAGCCGCCGTCGGCGTTGCTGATCACATCCACCGAGTAGCGCCCGGCATTGCCGGCATTGCCCAGTTCCTCGTTCTTGTAGAAGGCCAGGGCGAGATCCCAGGGGCCGGTTTCGTAGAGAAACTTGACGCCCATGTCGTAGTCGTCTTCCAGCCCCACGTAATAGGCCCCGCTGAACCAGAAATTGTGGCTGGCGTAGGGCAACAAACCGAAGGGCACCTGATGGATGCCGATCTGCCCCTGCAGGTTGTCGCTGAAATCATAACCGATCCAGGCATGATGGGGCGCGTGCCAGTCATCGGAAGGATAGAAGCGGTACTCGGCGGACAACAGCATGTCCTTGATCGCGCCGTCAAGATTCAGGCGAAAGGTGTCGAAATTAAAGTCGCCCCCGCGCTCGCGGCTGCCGGCGTCCCAATCGGTGTAGCTGTACTGGACGCGGGCCGCACCGCCGATGCGGATGCCGCTCGCTTTCTCCGGGCTCGCCGGCTCTTCCGCCAGGGCTTGGGGCGTGGCGCCAAGTTGTGCTTCGAGTTGTTCGATACGCTCTTCGAGCCGGCGTACGCGCTCGTCATCAGCGGCAAAAGCCGGCGTCGCCGCCAGCATGAAGACAGCCAGAATTCCGAACCATTTTCTCATGCGTCTGAGCCTCCTTGAAGGTTTGATGCAGAAACACAAAGCACCGGGGCGGGAACGATACCGCTCCCGGCGCGCAACACCCTTCCTGCTGGGACTTGAATTGAGGATTGCCGATGATTATTTAAGCGGAAGGGTTCTAGGATTTAGCTAAATCAAGCGATTGATCATGCCGCCAAAAACCCGTCATAACCATTGATGAATCAATAAATCTACAATAGAGATAAGCAACTCTCAGTGTGAAGTCTCAAGACCCTAGATCATCCTTTTCATCTTGTCAACCCATAGGCATTAATTTTTTGTATAGGGCAGGCTTTTTCACCGCATGCTGTGCAAGAAATGCATGTGCCGCTCATATTGGTCGAGCACATCGTTGATCACATCATTTTTACTCCACCCCATGATGTCGTAATCCTGGCCGCCCTCGCGCAGATGCACCTCGGCGCGAAAGTATTTCAGGGCGGCGGCGCGATCCGCGCGGGTGTCGCGCAACACGAAGGACGGCGGTTCATAAGGGCGCGGATGCACCGCGTAGAAAAAGTCGATTTCCTCTCCGTGGCGCACTTCCAGCCATACCTGGTCGTCCTCGTCCTCGGCGAGACGCGCGTCGAGGCTCTGCTGTTGCAGTTCCGCGGCAACCTCCGCCAGGGCCGGCTTGACCACGTCCTCAAGGTAGCGCAACACTTCGCGCCGCTTGGGCTGGTGGATCAGAAATCGCACCCGGCGCTGCCAGGCCATCGCCGCATGGGGCCCGCGCGGCGCCACCCGCGCTTCGCGCAGGCTCAGGCGCTTGACCGCCTCGATGCGCAGCGCGCGCAGCAACCCCCAGCACATGAGAATCATCACCACCGTGAAGGGCAGGGCGCTGGCGATGGTCGCCGTCTGCAAGGCACCCAAACCGCCGGCCAACAGCAACGCCGCGGCGACGATACCTTCGATGACGGCCCAGAAGATGCGCTGCCAGGTGGGTGATTCCTCCTTGCCGCCGGAGGTCAGCATGTCCACCACCAGGGAGCCCGAGTCGGAGGAGGTGACGAAAAAGGTGATGACCAGCAGGGTGGCGAGCAGAGAGGTTACACTGGAGAAGGGCAGGTGTTCGAAGAACTGAAAGAGCGCCACCGAGGTATCCGCCGCCACCGCGTCGGCCAACTGGGCGAGGCCCTGGATCATCACCATGTGGATGGCGGTATCGCCGAAAAAGGTCATCCACATGAAAGTAAATCCCACCGGCACCAGCAGCACGCCGATGACGAACTCGCGGATGGTGCGCCCCCGCGACACGCGCGCGATGAACATGCCGACAAAGGGCGACCAGGCGATCCACCAGCCCCAGTAAAACAAGGTCCACCCGCCGATCCAGCCGCTCGGCTCATAGGCGTAGAGGTTGAAGGTCATGCTGAAGAGGCTCGACAGATACATCCCGGTATTCTGCACCAGGGTCTGCAGCAGGAAAACGGTCGGGCCGGCGATCAGCACAAAGGCAGCCAACACGACCGCCAGCACCATGTTGAGCTCGGAAATGCGCCGAATGCCCGTATCCAGCCCCAGGCCGACGGAGAGCGTCGCCACGGCGGTAATCACCGCGATCAGCAGCACTTGCACCAGCAGCGTGGTGGGCAGGCCAAACAGATAGTTCAGACCGGAGTTCACCTGAATGACGCCGAAGCCTAGCGAGGTGGCCACGCCGAAAATGGTGCCGAGCACCGCGAAAATATCCACCGTGTGCCCGATGGGGCCGTGGATGCGCTCGCCGATCAGGGGATAGAGGGAGGACCGGATGGTCAGGGGCAGATCATGGCGAAAGGCGAAATAGGCCAGGGACAGGGCCACCACGGCATAGATCGCCCAGGCATGAATCCCCCAATGAAAAAAGGTGATCTTCATCGCCTCGCGGGCGGCATTCACCGTGGCGGCGTCGCCGACGGGAGGATTGGCGTAATGCATGATCGGCTCGGCGACGCCGAAAAACATCAGGCCGATGCCCATGCCGGCGGAAAACAGCATGGCAAACCAGGAGGCGTAGCTGTAATCAGGGATACTGTGGTCCGGGCCCAGCTTGATGCGACCGTAGTCCGACGCCGCCAGCAACACCACGAAGACCAGGAAGCCCGCCACCGCCAGCACGTAGAACCAACCCGCCGAATGGGTGATCCACGCCTGGATGCGCCCGAACAGAGCCCCGGCGGCCTCGGGCGCGACCATGGTGAATATCACGAACACCAGGGTCAGCACCCCCGAGATGAAAAACACCGGGG
This sequence comes from Geoalkalibacter sp., assembly GCF_030604225.1. Taxonomy (GTDB): domain Bacteria; phylum Desulfobacterota; class Desulfuromonadia; order Desulfuromonadales; family Geoalkalibacteraceae; genus Geoalkalibacter. The sequence continues at coordinate 33,840 of NZ_JAUVWH010000010.1, read as the reverse complement.
GGTTGATCTGGATGCGCGGTTTGCCCTGTTTTTGTTCCGTCACGCGTCTCTCCTTCTCGGTTGCCGATGGCCCTGCACCCTGCAGCCGCCTCGGTGATCACCCCAACAACTCTCTCAACTTGTTTGCCAGCGCCTCGGCGGTAAAGCCGAAATGCTTCATCAGCACGGCGCCCGGCGCACTGGCGCCATAGCTGCGCATGGCGACGACGGCGCCGCCCTCGCCCACCCAGCGCTCCCAGCCGAAGGGCGATGCCGCCTCCACCGCCACCCGCGCCGCGCAGGCGGGCGGCAGCACCGCCGACCGATAGGCGACGTCCTGTTCTTCGAACAACTCCCAGCAGGGCAGGCTCACCACGCGCGTGCCGATGCCCTCCTTCTGGAGCAGCTCACGCGCCGCCAGGGCCACATGCACCTCGGCGCCCGTGGCGATGAGCAGGGCGCGCAATTGCCCCTCTTCCTCGGCCAGCACGTAACCACCGCGCCGCACGCCCTCGGCCGGCGCTAAGCGCTCCCGGTCGAGGACCGGCAGGCCCTGGCGGCTGAGGATCAGGGCGCTGGGCCCGGTACGGTGTTCCACGGCAAGCCGCCAGGCCTCGGCGGTTTCGTTGGCGTCGCAGGGGCGGATGACGCGCAGGTTGGGTACCGCGCGCAGCCCGGCGAGCTGCTCCACCGGCTGGTGGGTGGGACCGTCCTCGCCCAGGGCGATGGAATCGTGGGTGAACACATAAATCGGCGCCAGGCCCATCATGGCCGCCAGGCGCAGTGGCGGGCGCAGGTAATCGGAGAAGATGAGAAAGGTGGCGCCATAGGCGATCAGGCCGGGGGTGTGGCTCAGGCCGTTGAGGATGGCGCCCATGGCGTGCTCGCGCACCCCGAAATGCAGATTGCGGCCGCTGCTCTCGCGCGAAAAGGAGTCCTCGCCCTTGAGCAGGGTGTTGGTGGAGGGCGCCAGATCCGCCGAGCCGCCCAACAGCAAGGGCAGGCGCGCCGCCAGGGCATTGAGGACGATGCCGCTTGCCTGGCGGGTGGCCAGGGGGCCATCGGAGGGAACAAAGCGCGGCAGATTATCGCCGCAGCCGTCGGGCAGCTCGCCCGCACGCCCCCACAGCCAGGCCCGCAGGGTGGGGGAGGGCTGCGCCTCGGCCTGCGCCAGGCGCTCCTCCCAGTCGGCCTGCAGGCGCGCGCCGCGCTCGCGGCAGGCCGCCATGTGCGCCCGCACCGCCTCGGGCACGTGGAACCTCAGCTGCGGATCCCAGCCGTAGGCGCGCTTGGTGGCCGCCAGTTCCTCGGCGCCGAGGGGCGCGCCGTGGGCCTCGGCGCTGTCCTGCTTGGTCGGGGCGCCGGGCGCGATGTGCGTGCGCGCGATGATCAGGGAGGGGCGGGGGTCGGCCTTGGCGGCGTTGAGGGCCGCCTCGATTTCCGCCAAATTCTCGCCCTCGACCTGCTGCACCTGCCAGTCGTAGGCGAGAAAGCGCGCCGCCACCTGCTCGCTGAAGGCCAGACGGGTCTCGCCCTCGATGGTGATGCGGTTGTCGAGATAGATGAGGATGAGGTTGCCCAGGCCCAGATGACCGGCCAGGGACGCGGCCTCGCCGGCCACCCCTTCCATGAGATCGCCGTCGGAGCACAGACAGTAAACGCGGTAGTTGAACAGGTCGGCGGAGGCCTGCTCGGCGAGAAAGCGCGCGCCCAGGGCCAGGCCGACGCTCACCGCCACGCCCTGGCCGAGGGGCCCGGTGGTGGTTTCCACCCCCGGCGCATGGCCGTACTCGGGATGGCCGGCGGCGGGACTGCCCAACTGGCGAAAATTGCGCAGATCCTCCAGGCTCAGGGCATAGCCGCTGAGATGCAGCGCCCCGTAGAGCAGCATGGAGGCATGCCCGCAGGACAGCACGAAGCGATCGCGCCCCGGCCAGTGCGGATCGGCGGGATTGTGGCGCAGATGGCGGCGGTAGAGCAGGTAAGCCATGGGCGCCGCCTCCATGGGGGTGCCGGGATGTCCCGATCGGGCCTGCTCCACCGCGTCGGCGGCGAGAAAACGCAGGCAATCGATGGTCAGGCGGGCGTTGGCGGGATCGAGGGGCTCCTTGGTCATGGTTTCTCCTTGTCGGCGGGCTTATTCCTGATTCAAACAGGGTTCAGGCAGGTTTTCAAGGCCATCGGCTGACATTGCCACGGTGATTGGTAAACTAGGAAAGTCGTGAGTTTCTCATCACATCAGGGAAGGAGTGTCTCGATGCTGTACTTTGCCTACGGTCACAATCTGGATCCCGACAACCTGTCCCAGCGCGGCGTCAGCTTCTCCCGGGTCTGCACCGGGAAAATCCGCGACCTGCGCCTGGTGTTCCACAAGCCCGGCGAGGACGGCACGGGCCGCGCCGATGTCCAGGACCATCGCGGCAGTCAGGTGGAAGGGGTGGTTTACGAGGTTCCCGAGGCGAGCCTGGCGAATCTTGAGGTTTACGAGGGGGTGGACAAGGGCCACTACCGCCGCCAGCTCATGAACGTGCAGACCTCCAAGGGCGAACTGGAGTGCGTGGTCTATCGCGCCGCCAAGTTCAAAAGCGGGCTCAAGCCCAGCCGCGCCTATCTCGAGCAACTGATTCGCGGCGCCCAGACCCACAAATTGTCCGAGGACTATCAGAACTTTCTGAAATCCTTCGCCACGGCGGATTAACGGTAAAGCCAGAGGGGGAAAAGACTCAGGGCCGATGCGGGAGGAGGTAAGTCCCGGTCATCGGCCCTGAGTGTCTTGCCAGAGGGAGTGTACAACAAAAGAGGGAGTTTTTTTTCGCCGGCTCGCCTGCCACAACGAGCCGTCGATGGTGTTAGCCTAAGGGATTCCCTGGCCGGGCGCCACCGTGCATTCCGTAAAATCTTCGCCGCGAAAGCGCTTCCGCGACCTGTGCGTTTGCACAGCCGATGTCACGCGCCTGAATTCAGGTTCCCGGCGAAACCGCAGTGCGCGAGCAGCACGCGCACTTTATCGCGCCTGGTGCCTTGCCAGTGGGCCAGCAGCCGCTGCGCCAGGGTCTCGCCGCTCTGCGCCAGATCGTCGATCCCCTCCAGATACAGGGTTTCGTCGAGACCCCGGCTGTCGGCCACCCGCTGGCGACGCAAGCCGTCGCGCGCCAGGGCCAGCAGATCGAGGCTGAGTTCGCGCAGGCTGCGGCCCCGAGTCGGGGTTTGCAGCCCCAGGCGCCAGGAGTCGGCGAACACCCGGGGCAGCTCCTGAAAAACCTCGCGATGGAGCAGCGCCGCTGCGTCCTCCAGACTGCCCTGATCGTAAAGCAGTCCCTTGGCCAGGGCCGCCACCGCCAGGGTGTGGCGCGGCGGCAGGCTGTCCGCCGAGCGCAGCTCGATCTGCGGACGCAGGCGCACCTCGGTGAAAATGGTGGACAGATGCAGATCCCAGTCGCCGAGGGTGGCGCGCTGCCCCTGCCAGCCCTCGCGCAGGTAGCGGCGAAAAGGCAGGGGATGCGCCGTCAGGTCAAGGTAGCGCCCGGCGCGGCGGATAAAGTACATGGGCACGTCGAGGGCGTAATCGACATAGCTCGCATAGCCCGCGTCCGCGGCGAACAAGGACGGCAGCAGACCGGTGCGTTCCGGGTCGGTGCGCGACCAGATTTCGCCGCGCGTCGAAAGAAAACCGCTGGGGCGTCCCTCGAGGAGCGGTGAGTTGGCGAACAGGGCATAGAACACCGGGGCCAGCAACAGACCAACCCGCAACTTGGCCAGCCAATCGGCTTCATCGCTGAAATCCACATTGACCTGAAGACCCGCGGTCTGCTTCATCATCGCCTGGCCGAGATCGCCCGTGCGCAGCATGTAGGGGCCCATGATGCCGTAGCGCTCCTTGGGCACCCAGCCGATTTCGCCCAGGGGCGTGAAGGGTTGGGTGCCCAGGCCGAGAAACGCCAGGCCCAGGGAAGCCGCCTCGCCCGTGACGGTTTGCAGATGACGCTCCAGATCGCCGTGGGAGCAATGCAGGTGCGGGCAAAGCTCCCCGGAGAGTTCCAGTTGCCCCCCCGGTTCCAGGGTGATGGACGAGCGCGGCCCCTGCAAGGCGATGAGCCGACCCTCCTCGCGGACGGCGCGCCAGCCGCCCTGCCGTTCCACGCGCAGCAAGAGCTCCTCGATGCGCGCGAAGGGCGCCGCCTCGCCGGTTTCCGTGTCGATCACCAGCTTTTCCGCCTCCGCGCCGATCGCCCAGTGCTCGGGCGCGCGGGCCCCCGCCGCCAGGTAGGCGATCAGATCGCGCGGGTCGCGAATTTCCGCATCCAGTCCGTCCTTCGCCAGGGTCGTCATGGGCAAACCTTATCACCGGCGTGGGAAAGGGCAAGGGCTCCGTTTATCGTCCGCGACTCAGGAATTGAGGTACTCCATGATCTTTTCGGCGATGGTTTTGAAAATGCTGGTGAATTCCTTTTCGTTGAGCTCCAGCAGGGTGATGCGAAAGCCCATCTCCGGGGTGCAGAAGGAGGAGAGGGGCACCACGCAGATGCCGGTGGAGGCCAGCAGGTAATAGACGAAACGCTTGTCCAGGGACACCCCCGGCTGGTTGACCAGCCCCTCCACCAACTCCCGGACCTCGGGGTTGGCGATGGGCAGGCTCTGGCGCTCGGTCAGCTGGTCCGGCTTGAACGCCACGCTCATGTAAAAGGCACCGTTGGTGCGGTTGACACGGATGCCCGGCACTTCCTTGAGAATATCGTAGGCGATGTTGGAATGCCGCTCGTAGCGCGCCTTGCGCTCCTCGAGGAACTTGGGGTACTCGGGGTGGCTGAGGATGGGCGGAATCGCCTTCTGCGGCAGGGTGGTGGAGCAGACCTCGACCATTTTCGAATCGAGGATGCTCTGGATGTAGCGCTTGAACATGGGATCGCGGTCGGCGTTGTAGACTTCGATCCAGCCGCAACGCGCGCCCGGCCAGGGCACCTCCTTGCTGATGCCCTTCATGGCGATGGCCGGCACCTCACCGATGAGATCGGAAATGGGCTTGGTCGATTCGCCGTTGTAGACCAGGTTGTGGTAGATCTCGTCGCAGATGATGAACAGGTCGTATTCCTTGGCGATGGCGACGATCTCGCGCAGGATGCGCTCGGGGTACACCGCGCCGGTGGGGTTGTCCGGATTGATGATGAGAATGCCGCTGATGGCCGGATTGTACTTGACCGAGAGGCGCAGATCATCCAGATCGGGATACCAGTTGTTGTCCGGGTCGAGGCGGTAGGTGACGGGACGCTGGCCGGCATGGGCCGCCTCGCCCGAGGAATGGGTGGAGTAGGTGGGGGAGGGGCCGATGACCCGCGCCTCGCGGCGCAAAAAGCCGTAGACTTTCTGGATGGCGTCGCCCAGGCCGTTGAAGAAGATGATGTCCTCGGCGGTGATCTGGGTCTTGCCGCGAGAATTGGTCACATTTGCAATAAATTCGCGGGTTTCCAACAGGCCCTTGGTGGCGCAGTAGCCGTAGGAACAATCCTTCATGGCCAGATCGGCGACGATTTTTTTCATCCACACCGGGATCTTCTCGCCCTTGGCGATGGGATCGCCGATGTTTTCCATGTTGGTCTTGATGCCCAGTTTGTTGAGCTTTTCGGCGATGGCGACGATGGCCCGGATTTCGTAGGTCAGCTCGCCCGCTCCGATGTGCACGATGTTGTTGCGCATGAGAATTCTCCGTGTTCTGGCCAGAATCGGCTCTGGCTGCCAGGGTCCTGGAAAGCAAAAAAGCCACGAGCAAGCTGCCCATGGCCTTTGGGTTTCACGCGGGAAAACGGAACACTACGCCATGCGACAGCGATCTGCCTGAATAAGGGCTGCGGTCGCCGCGGCGGCCGCGCTGCTAGCTCGCACGGATGCATGGATCATGGAGGATTGCCTTTATTGCTGGGTTTTCTCGGCCCGAGCCGGATGGAAGTCAATACCACAGCGGCCGCGCGGATGTCAACGGCTTAGTCGCCGCTCTTCCTGGCCCCGTTGCCGCCGCCCTTCGCCGGGCTCTGGGGCGCCGGCTGGCGCATTTGCAGGCTGCCGTTGAACACCACCCCTTCCTCCACCGTCAGCACCGGCGTGGCGATATTGCCCTCGACTTCGGCCGGCGCGCGCAACTCGACGCGGATGTCCGCCGTCACGTTGCCCTTGAGCTTGCCGCTCAGGATCAGGGTGCCGACCTTGATTTCCGCCTGCAGTTCCCCGCTTTGGCCGACAATCAGGGTATCCTGGCTGTGGATCTCGCCGCGAAACAGCCCGTCGAGGCGCACGATCTCGGTGAAGGCCATGTTGCCCTCGAACTGACTGCCGGGGCCGAGAAAGGCCTTGATATCGCTTTTTTCCAGGGGGGTCGCCGCCTTGGCGGGCTTTTTACCAAACATAGCGGTCCTCATGCTCTTGGGCCCAAGGGCCTCGCGTGATTTCAGGAACCTCCCAGGCGCCCGAGCAATCGCTCCAGCTCGGCGGCCGAGGTGTAGGAAATTTCGATGCGCCCGCCCTTCTTGCCGCGTGGCGCGATGCGCACCTCGGCGCCGAGGGACTGCTGGAGCTCCTCGGCGAAGCGCAGCAGCTGCGCGCTGGGCTCGGCCTTGGCGGGGCGCTGGCGGCGCGGGCTGCCGAAGTTCTTGATGCGCTTGACCAGGGCCTCGGTCTCGCGCACCGAGAGTTGCTTGCGCTGGAGTTCGCCGCTCGCCTCGAGAATGTCCTCGGCGTTATCCAGCCCGAGGAGGGCCCGGGCGTGCCCCATGCTCAGGCGGTTGTCGCGCAGATCCTGACGCACCGCGTCCGGCAGCTTGAGCAGGCGCAGGGCATTGGTTACCGAGGAGCGCTCCTTGCCGACCCGCCGCGCCACTTCCTCCTGGGTGAGATCGAAATTGCTCACCAGGTTGCGGTAGGCTTCCGCCTCCTCGATGGGATTGAGATCCTCGCGCTGGATGTTTTCGATAAGCGCCATTTCCAGCGCCCAGTCCTCGGAAACATCCTGAATCACCACCGGCACGTCGCGCAGGCCCGCCTTGCGCGCCGCCCGCCAGCGCCGTTCGCCGGCGATGATCTGGTAGTGCTCGCCTTCGCGGCGCACCACCAGCGGCTGGATGATGCCCTTCTCACGGATGGAGGCGACCAGTTCCTCCATCTTGGCGTCGTCGAAGCTTTTGCGCGGCTGACCGGCATGGGGGCGCAGCTCCTCGACGGGGCAGAGAAAATATCTGGAGCGTTCGGCGGGCTCGGCGACGCTGCCGAGCAGCGCGCCCATGCCCCGGCCGAGGGCGGGTCGCTTGGCCATCTCAGCCTCCCATGCCGATGATTTCCCGCGCCAGATCGAGATAGGCCGCGGTGCCTTTGGAATTCACGTCGTAGAGCAGCACCGGCACGCCGTGGCTGGGGGCCTCGGACAGACGCACGTTGCGCGGAATGACTGTGTGAAAGACCTTGCCGTCGAAGTGCTGGCGGATTTCCTCGGAAACCTGGTGGGAGAGATTGTTGCGGCCGTCGAACATGGTCAGCAGAATGCCGTGAATTTCCAGGCGCGGATTGAGCTGGGTCTTGATGATGCGGATGGTGGTCATCAACTGGGAGAGCCCCTCCATGGCATAGAACTCACATTGCAGGGGCACCAGCACCGAATCGGCGGCGGTCAGGGCGTTGACGGTGAGCAGCCCGAGGGACGGCGGGCAGTCGATGACGATGAAGTCGAACTCGTTGCGCAGGGGATCCAGGGCGCTCTTGAGCTTGACTTCCCGCGCCAGGGCGGTAACCAGCTCGATTTCGGCGCCGATGAGGTCGGTATTGGACGGCAGCACGCGCAGCAGATCGAGATCGGTGCCGACGAGAATGGAACGGGCGTCGGCCTCGCCGAGCAAGGCATGGTAGACGGTGTGCTTGAGCTTGGTCTTGTCGATGCCCAAGCCAGTGCAGGCGTTGGCCTGAGGGTCCATATCCACCAGCAGCGTGCGCTTTTCCGCCGCCGCGAGGGACGCGGCGAGGTTGACCGCCGTGGTGGTCTTGCCCACGCCCCCCTTCTGGTTGGCGATTGCGATGATCTTGGCCATGTCGATGGAGACTCCTCGCGGAAAAATCGAAAGCCCGATTCTAGCACAGCCGGCAAGGTCACGGGAAACAGAAAAATCCCGCTCCGCGGCCCTTCAGCGGGCGCGACCGAACACCTGGAGACGCCGCTGCGCGCCACTCACCGGCAGACACAAGGCTTCTTCCGCCAGCAGGCGAAAACCGGCCTGTTCCGCCAACAGGGCCGGATCGCCATCCTCCTCCTGGGCCTTCATGGCGATGAAGCGTCCATTCTCCGCCACCAGGGGCGCGGCCCAGGCCAGAAGCTGCTCCAGGGAGGCCAGGGCGCGGGCGATCACCAGGGAATAGGCGCCCTGCTCGGCGCTTCGCGCGGCGAAGTCCTCGATGCGCGCGCAGACCGCGGTAAAGTCGCGCAGGCCCAGCTTGCGCGCCACATGGCGCTGAAAAAGGATCTTTTTTTCCTGGGAATCGAGGGACACCACCGGCATCTCGGGGCGGGCGATCTTCAGGGGCAGGGCCGGCAGACCGGCCCCCGAGCCGAGATCCAGCAGGCGCTCACCGGGAACAAGCAGGGGCAAGGGCGTGAGGGAATCCACCAGATGCTTCTCCACGCTCTCGAGCGGATCGCGAATGGCGGTTAGGTTGAATTTGCGGTTCCAGGCCAGCAATTCCTGCTGAAAAGCGAGCAAGCGCGCCTCGCCGTCGGCGGGCAGCACCAGGCCCAGGGCGCGCAGGCAAAAGCGCAGCTGGTCGAGCTCGCTCATCTCAGCGTCTCCGCAAGGCTACGGAGAGAATCGCCACGGCGGCCGGGGTCACCCCCGAAATGCGCGCCGCCTGCCCCAGGGTGTGAGGCCGCACCCGCTGGAGTTTCTCGCGCACCTCCGCGGTGAGCCCGGGAATCGCCGTGTAGTCCAGATCCTCGGGAATGCGCACCGCCTCGGTGCGCCGAAAACGCTCCACCATCTCCTGCTGACGGGCGATGTAGCCGGCGTATTTCACCTGAATTTCAATCTGTTCGGCCACCGCCGGATCGAGGGCGCGCAGCTCCGCCACGTGGCGCGCCAGATCCGCCAGGGCGATTTCCGGGCGGCGCAGCAGATCCTCCCAACTGCGTGCCTCGCTCAGCCCCCTCAGGCCCAAGTCCTCCAACATCGCGGAATCACCCGGCAGCAGCCGCCCCTGGCGCAGCAGTTCACGGCCGCCCTCGATCCGTTCCTGCTTGAGGTTGAAGACGCGCCAGCGTTCCTCATCGACCAGGCCCACCCCGCGTCCCAGGGGAGTCAGGCGCAGGTCGGCATTGTCCTCGCGAAGCAGCAGGCGGTATTCCGAGCGCGAGGTGAACATGCGATAGGGTTCCTCGGTGCCCAGGGTCACCAGGTCGTCGATGAGCACGCCGATGTAGGAATTGTCGCGGGTGAGCATCAGGGGTTCGCGACCCTGGCAGGCCAGCGCCGCGTTGATGCCGGCCACCAGGCCCTGGGCGGCGGCTTCCTCGTAACCCGAGGTGCCGTTGATCTGACCCGCGTGATAGAGCCCGGCAAGGTCGCGGGTCTCCAGGGTCGGACGCAGCTGGGTGGGGGGAAAATAATCGTATTCGATGGCGTAGCCGGGGCGCATGATCTCGACCCGCTCCAGGCCCGCGATGGTGCGCAGGAAAGCGAGCTGGACATCGGGCGGCAGGGAACTCGACACGCCGTTGGGATAGATTTCGCGGGTTTGCAGGCCCTCGGGCTCAAGGAATACCTGATGGCGATCCTTTTCGGGAAAACGCATGACCTTGTCTTCCACCGAGGGGCAGTAGCGCGCCCCCACGCCGGATATCTTGCCCGTGTACAGGGGTGAGCGATGCAGCCCGGAGCGGATCACCTCATGGGTGCGCTCGTTGGTGTAGGTGATGTGGCAGGGCACCTGCGGCCTGGTGATGGCCGGGGTCAGGAAGGAAAACGGGCGGGGCGGCGAATCACCCGGCTGCTCCTCCAAGCGGGAGAAATCGATGGTATGGGCATCCAGGCGCGACGGCGTGCCGGTCTTGAGGCGCCCGACCCGCATGCCCAGGGCGCGCAGCTGATCGCTGATGCCCTCCGCCGGCGGCTCTCCGGCACGACCCGAGGGAAAACTGGTGAGACCGACATGCACCAGGCCCTTGAGAAAGGTGCCCGTGGTCAGGATCAGGGCGCGCGCCCGGAAAGTCAGGCCTTCCCGGGTGACCACGCCCTCGACCCGCTCCCCGGCGAGGAGCAGGGATTGCACCGTGCCCTGCTTGAGATCCAGGCGCGGCTGATCCTCGATGAGCAATTTGAGGCGCTGGCGGTACAACTGGCGGTCGGCTTGGGCGCGCGAGGCGCGCACCGCCGGCCCCTTCTTGGTGTTGAGGGTGCGAAACTGAATGCCGGTGGCATCGATGTTGCGCCCCATCTCGCCGCCCAAGGCGTCGATCTCCTTGACCAGGTGCCCCTTGGCCAGGCCGCCGATGGCGGGATTGCACGACATCAAACCCACCGTGTCGAGGTTCATGGTCAGAAGCAGGGTCGCGCAGCCCATGCGCGCGGCGGCCAAGGCCGCCTCGCAGCCCGCATGACCAGCCCCGACGACGATGACCTCATAGGACTTAGCCGGAAATGTCGCCATACCCGTTATTTCCCTTGTAAAACTCAAGAGTTAAATCTTTTGTTCCACGTGAAACATAATGGTTCGCACCGGGACTGCGCGCGCCGTGGCCCTGCATGGAGGGAAGCGGACGCTCTACTTGCCGATGCAGAATTTGGAAAAAATTCGCTGAATAATGTCCTCGGGCGCGGTTTCGCCGGTGATTTCGCCGAGGATATCCAGAGCGGCGTGCAACTCGAAGGCTAAAAATTCCAGGGACTCTTTCTTTTGAAGGGTCCCGAGGGCGCGGTGCAGGGCGTCCAGGCAACGGGTAAAACAATCATGATGACGCGCTTCGGTGACGACCAGGGATTCCTGGTCGGCTTGCGGCTCCCGCGCGAGAAAGACCTGGCGAATGCCGTCCCGCAGTAGGGGCATGCCTTCTCCGGTGCGCGCGGAAAGATAAATCCGGGACAGGCCGGAAAACGCCTCGGGGAGAGCGCGCGCGCCGAGATCCTGCTTGTTGATGACCAGCAGCACCGGTTTGTCGCCACAGGCCTCGAGCACGGCGAGATCCTCGGCGACGGCTCCTTGGTGCCCGTCAATTACCAGTAGGATCAAATCAGCCTCGGCGATTTTATCGCGGCTGCGGCGAACGCCTTCCTGCTCGACCAGATCGGCGCTCTGCCGCAGCCCGGCGGTATCGATGAGCCGCACCCGCAGCCCCGCCAAATCAAGTTGTTCCTCAATGGTATCCCGGGTGGTCCCGGGCAATTCGGTGACGATGGCGCGCGAACTGCCGAGCAGCGCATTGAGCAGGGAACTCTTGCCGACATTGGGCCGCCCGAGAATCAGCACGCCGACGCCCTCGCGCAGGACCCGCCCGGTGCGAAAGCTGTCGATCAGTCCTTGAAGTTGCGCATGGACTTGAATGATCAGGCCGCCGATGGCCTCCTGGGTTGCGGGGTCGAGATCTTCCTCGGGGAAATCAATCCAGGCTTCCACCAGGGCCAGGGCATCGCATAACCGCTCCCGCAGCGCCGTGCAGGTGTCGCGCAACCGGCCCTGGAGGTGGCGCAGGGCGATTTTTTGCCCCAACAGCGATTGGGCGCCAATCACCTCCATGACGCCTTCAGCCTGGCTGAGATCGATGCGTCCGTTGAGAAAGGCGCGCAGGGTGAATTCCCCCGGCAGGGCGAGACGCGCGCCCTGGGCCATTAGCAAATCGAGAACCCGGCGACCGACGACGGCTCCGCCATGGCAGTGCAATTCCACCACGTCTTCGCGGGTGTAGGTGTAGGGCGCGCGCATGTACACGGCCATGGCCTCATCGACCGCATCACCGCTCTCATCGACAATGCGGCCATAATAAAGCCGATGACTGGTGAACGCCGAGGTGGGGCGCTGGGTTTGGAAAATCCGCCGCAACAGGGGCAGGGCACCTTCGCCGGAAACCCGGATGATGCCGATCCCGCCCTGGCCGAAGACCGTGGCGGGACCGGCAATGGTTGCCCGATCGGCGTAATCCACCTCAGGACTTCCGGTGGATCAGGGCCTGCTGCCCGATGGTCAGCAGATTGTTGACCAACCAGTAAAGCACGAGGCCCGAGGGAAAATTGAGGAACATGACGGTGAAGATGAGGGGCATGGCGAGAAAAATCTTGGCCTGCACCGGATCCAGGTTGCTCGGCGTCATTTTCTGCTGAACGAACATGGAAGCGCCCATGATCACCGGGGTAATGTAGTAGGGATCCTTGGCGGACAGGTCGGTAATCCATAGGAAGAAAGGCGCATGGCGCAATTCGATGGACACCAGCAAAACCTTGTACAGCGCGAAAAACACCGGGATCTGCACCAGCATGGGCAGGCAGCCGCCGAGGGGATTGACGCGATGCTCCTTGTAGAGATTCATCAGTTCCAGATTCATGCGCTGCTTGTCGTTTTTATATTTTTCCCGCAGCTTCTGCATCTGGGGTTGAAGTTTCTGCATCTCCTTCATGGACGTGAAGCTCTTCTGGGTCAGGGGCCAGAAAAGAATCTTGATGATGACCGTCAGCAGAATGATGGCCAGTCCATAGTTATGCAAAAAGCTGTAGAAAAATTTCAGAACATGCAGCAAGGGACGGGCGAGAAACCCGAAAAAGCCAAAATCCACCGCTTCGCTGAGCTGGTAGCCCAGCCCCTGCAACAAATCGAAGTCCTTGGGGCCAAAAAAGGCGAAGAATTGAAATTCCGCCGTCTCACCACTTTGCAGCGTGCGATAGGGGCTGATCAGGCTATTGGTGACCAGGCTGTCGACGAGTTCGACCCGCGCGCGCTCGGCGCTCCCCTCAAGAGGTACCAGGGCGTTGAAAAAGTATTTCTTCTCGAAACCCGTCCAGATAATTTCGTCGGTATACAAAGCAGCTTGCTTGCCGAGATCATCGACCTTTTCGTTGCGTTTCTTCCCGCCGGCAAAGGTGCTCGGCCCGACGAATTCATACATGGTGCCGGCCATGGCCTTATCCCATGGCTGCACCAGGGTCAGGCTGAGGTTGCCCGACAAGGGGCCGCCGCTGCGGTTCATGAGACGCACGCCGACGGGAATCTGATAGGAATCCGCGCTGAGCGCCAAGACCTTTTCGATCAGGACGCCGGGGGCGATTTCACCGCGAAAGGTCAATTCCCGCGTTTCTCCGGGTCCAAGGCTCAGGGTCCCCTGGGGCGGATCGACCAGAGCGTAAACGGGTTGACCGGCCCCGCTCAAACCGTCCGTGCCGCCCAGCTGCAAGGTGCCCAGCCCACGATCACGAGTATCGACGAGAACGAACCCGGCGGACTCGGCAGCCATGGTATCGCCATACTGCAACAATTCTATACGCCGTATGGAAGCGCTGCGCTCGTCAATTTCCAGGCGATAGGTCTGGGTCTGGACCTCCAGAATGCTGCCGGCACCCAGGAGAGGCATTGAAAAATCGCGTGCCTCCTCGACCGCCGCCACCACTTCGGGCGCCGGGCGGCTCTCCGCGACCGCGGGCGGCGCTTGCTCGGCGACCTGGGGGGGCGGGGCCTGCGGTGGAAAGAAAATGGTAAAGCCAACCCAGACCAACAGCATGAGAACAATGGCGATCAGCGTATTTTTATTTTCCATACCAACTCCAAGGGGATAAAAGATCAGGGCAGGGGATCGATCCCTCCCGGATGAAAGGGATGACACTTGGCCAGGCGGCGTAACCCCAGCCACAGACCTCTCAAGATGCCATAGCGATGAATCGCGTCGTAACTATACTGGGAACAGGAAGGATAAAAACGGCAGGAAGGCCCCATGAGCGGGGAAAGAACAAGTTGATAAACACGAATCAGACCCAGGCACAGATGCCGCATGGCGCTTAACCTCGGCTATTGCCGAATCTCTTGAGACCACCAAGCTCCTCGACCACCTGGTCGAAACGAAGAAGGGAGGCGCCGGGCCGGGCGACAATGGAAAAATCCCGATCCTGGCAGGCAACCTGCAGTTGCCGGCGAAAGAATTCGCGCAGCAAGCGTTTCACCCGATTGCGTTCCGGCGAGTTGCCGACTTTGCGACTCACCGTCAATCCCAGCCGACACCCGCCCTCGGTGTTTTTCAGCACATAGACAAGAAAGTGGGGCGTTTTGTACAAACGCCCCTTTTTTCGCAAGGTTTCAAATTCTTTACCGGTTTTGAGACGTTTGCTGCCCGGGAAGGAATGCGCTCTGGAGTCGGTCACCGGGTCGCCAACTACTTCTTGGGAATCTCCACAACCAGGCGATGACGGCCTTTGGCGCGGCGCCGCTTAAGAACCTGCTGGCCCTTGCTGGTCAGCATCCGCTTGCGAAATCCGTGGGTTCTTTTGCGCCGAACCTTACTCGGCTGGTAAGTGCGTTTCATCGAACTAACTCCTTGAATCGATCATGATTTATTCTGCGGAACAAAAGAAAGCGTAATTAAGAACATACTTTGCGTCAGAAGTCAACCGCCTTTGCGTCCTGACGGCGCCGCCGGGCATCGGCGCCTGCGGAGAAAAGACTTGAAATTTCTCTCTGCCTCTGTTAATTTTAGCCCCCTCAAGGACAGCAAAAGTATTAAGAAAAAAGCATTTTTTCCTTTTTCCACAGATGTTGAAAAACCTGTGAATCAGACTTTGTAATGCGCGTTTTTTTCCCTTGTTTTTTTCCCTTTCTACCGGACAGCCCGCATCCATGGATCGACTCTGGCGCGAAACCCTGACCCTTTTGCAGCAAACCCTCAGCCCACAGCTGTTTACCACCTGGATCAAGCCCATTGAATTTCTGCGCGCCGAAAAATCGCGCATTCATCTGCGGGTTCCCAACCGATTTTTTCTTGAGTGGATCCGCGACAACTACGCCGCGCGGATCGAACAAGCCCTCGCTCAGGTCGGCGCGGTTGAATATCGCATCGACCTGGAGATCGGCAAGTCCTCCATCGCCGACAAAGCCTCCCAGGCGACCCGCCCCCCGGGAGTAACCGCTGCCCCGGAGGAAACCGCGGAGACATCCCCGGCACGCCCCAAGCCGGATCTCTTTCCCTCGAATCTCAATCCACGCTACGTCTTTACCGATTTTGTTTCCGGCTCCTCGAATCAATTCGCCCATGCCGCGGCCATGGCCGTCGCCAACAACCCGGCCACCACCTACAATCCCCTGTTCATCTACGGAGGCGTGGGTCTCGGCAAGACCCATCTGATCAACGCCATCGGCAACGCGATTCTAAGCCGCAACCCGGAAATGCGCGTCTGCTACTATGCCTCGGAAAAATTCATGAACGAGCTGATCAATTCCCTGCGCTATGCCCGCATGGATGAATTTCGCAACAAATTTCGCTCCATGGATGTCCTGCTCATCGACGACGTCCAATTCATCGCCGGCAAGGAACGCACCCAGGAGGAATTTTTCCACACCTTCAACGCCTTGTACGAGGCGCACAAGCAGATCGTGGTGACCTCGGACAAGTTTCCCAAGGAGATCCCCGGTCTCGAGGAGCGTTTGCGTTCGCGTTTCGAGTGGGGACTCATCGCCGACATCCAGGCGCCGGACGTGGAGACCAAACAAGCGATTCTCAAAATGAAAGCAGATAAGAACGGCATCAATCTTCCGGAGGACGTCGCCTTTTTCCTGTCCAACTCCATCACCAGCAACGTGCGCGAACTCGAGGGTTTTTTAATTCGCCTCGGCGCCTACGCCAGCCTGACCTCGACACCCCTCACCCTGGAGATGGCCCGGGAAGTCCTCAAGGATATTCTCGTGGAAAAAAGCCGGGAACTTTCCGTGGAAGAGATCCAAAAGTGCGTGGCCGCCCATTTCAACCTCAAACTGACGGACCTCAAATCACCCAAGCGCCTCAAGGCCTTGGTGTTGCCCCGTCAGATCGCCATGTACCTGTCGCGCCAGCTCACCTCCCTGTCCTTTCCGGAAATCGGCGAGCGTTTCGGCGGCAAGGATCATTCAACCATCATCCACGCCATAAAAAAAATCGAAAGTTTGCAGGAGAATGATTTTCAGTTGCGCGCAACCCTCAATACCCTCAAAAATACTCTAACCCGTTGAGGGGATAAGCTGTGCGTCCCGCTGGGGATGCGGTGGATGACCGAAGGTCGCTGTTCGGCTATCCACAATGGCGGCTTTTCCCAGGGTCCGCTCCCACAAGGTTTTCAACATAGGAATGCAACGTTTTTCCAGCGACTTTGGCGCTAAAACCAGCTACCCACAGGCATCTATTACTACTACCATTTTTATTTTTTTAAAAACCCATAGAGCATAGATACTTTCCACCGCAGGGAGGTTCCATGAAATTCCAGATTGAAAAACAGGTTTTCCTCAAGGCCCTGGGCCGGATTCAGGCCATCGTCGAACGCAAGAATACCATCCCGGTCCTGGCCAATGTCCTCATCGACACCGCCGACGCCGCGGTGGTGCTGACCGCCACCGACCTCGAGGTGGGAATGCGTTCGTCCTATCCGGCAACCATCGAGGAATCCGGCCGTATCACCGTTTCGGCAAAGAAACTTTTCGAAATCGTGCGCGAACTGCCGGAAGGAGAAATTTCCTTTCGCGCCAAGGAAAACTGCTGGATCGAAATCCGCTGCGGCAAGGCCCTCTTCAACCTGGTCGGTCTCTCGCCGGAGGAATTTCCGTTTTTCCCGGCGACCAAGGATCCGGAGATCATCGTTCTGCCCAGCGCCGCTGTGGCGCGCATGATCGAAAAGACCGCATTCGCCATGTCCACGGACGAAACCAAGTACAACCTCAACGGTATTTTCTTTCGCAGCGGCCAGGACAATTCCGAGGATTTCCTCAACCTGGTCGCCACCGACGGACATCGCCTGGCGAAAATCGCCGCGCCCATTCCTGCCCCCGCGGCACCCGAACTGCAACGCGGAGTCATTTTTCCGCGCAAGGGCATCTTCGAGCTGAAAAAACTGGCGGAGGAAGGCGGCGAGGATATCCACCTGAGTTTCATGGAAAACAGCGCCCAGATTTCCAAGGGCCACACCACTCTGATCATGCGCCTGATTGACGGTCAGTTTCCCGATTACGAACGCGTCATTCCCAAGGCCAACGATCAGACCGCGGAAATTTCCACGGAAGAGTTCTTTCATGCCCTGCGCCGCATGTCGACCCTCGCCAGTGAAAAATCCAAGGGCGTGCGCATTGCCCTAAAACCGGATCTGCTGGAAATTTCCTCCTCCAATCCCGAGTTGGGCGACGGGCGCGAGGAATTGGAAGTAGCCTACCAGGGTCAGGAAGTCGCCATCGGTTTTAACGCCCGTTATCTCCTGGATATCCTCCAGACCCATGACGAGGAAAAAATTCTGTTTAAAATCAAGGATAATCTCTCCCCGGCGCTGCTGACCGGCAGCACCGACAAAAATTATTTGGCAGTCATCATGCCGATGCGTTTATAATCGGAAATTTCCTGAAGGGAAAAAAAGCCTTTTGCCCAAAAGGCTTTTTTTTTGAAAACGACACCGTTTATGTTGATCAGCGCTCTTCAGCTGGCGACCTTTCGCAATCTCGCCACGGCCGCCTTGGAGCCCGCGAGGGATTTCAATGTTTTTTGGGGCGAGAACGCGCAGGGCAAAACCAATCTTCTGGAGGCCATTTACCTTCTGGGGACCCTGAAAAGTTTTCGCACCCAACGCAACGAGGAACTGATCCGCGCCGGCGCCCTCCAGAGTCGCCTTGAGGCCCGGGTTGAAACGGCCGGCGTCGGCCATTGCCTGGAACTCCTTCTGGACGGCCCGCACAAACGGGTGCGCATCGACGGCAAACAGGTGCGCCGTGCCGGCGAGGTGCTGGGCATATTGCGACCGGTGCTTTTCTCCCCGGAGGAAGTCAACCTGGTCAAGGGCGCACCGGCGGGCCGCCGCGATTTGCTCGATCGCGCCCTTTTGCACATGGATGCCGGTTACCTGGATCTTTTTCAGGATTTTTTGCGCATTTTGCGTCAACGCAATGGTCTGCTGCGCCAAGGAGCCGCGTCGGCTGAGCTGACGCCCTGGACCGAGGGTTTGATTCGCGCCGGGGCCGCCATTCGCGCCGAGCGCCATACTTTCGCCACGCGCCTCGCGCCTCACCTGGCCCGGGTCTACGCGCGCATCACCGAAGCAGGCGAGCAGGCCAGCCTGATGTGCCCGGGAGCGCCTGACAGCGATTTCGCCGAGGATCTGCGCCGCGAACTCAGCCGCCTGCACACCGAGGAACGCCGCCTCGGCCAGACCCTGGCCGGCCCCCATCGGGATGATCCCCGGTTTCTGGTCAATGGCCGTTCCCTGCGCAGTTTTGGCTCCCAGGGACAGCAGCGCTGCTTCATTCTAGCCTTCAAGGCGGCGCAGATCGAACTGCTGGAGGAATTGACGGGAGATTCCCCAGTACTGCTCCTCGACGACATCACCAGCGAACTGGACAGCCGGCGCAAGAGCTATCTCTTCGAATTTCTTCGCGAACGCCGCGGTCAGGTGTTCCTGACCACCACCGATGCGGAATCGCTGCGTCGCCAGGGCTTGGCCCAGGCCCGCTTTTTTCACGTAAGCAAAGGACACTGGCACCATGACTGACAAACAGCAGGATTTGCTTTCTCCGCGGAATCCCAAGGATTACGGCGCGGACAGCATCAAGGTTCTGGAAGGCCTCTCCGCCGTGCGCAAACGCCCGGCCATGTATATCGGTTCGACCGGCGCCCCGGGCCTCCACCATCTGGTCTACGAGGTGGTCGACAACTCCATCGACGAGGCCCTGGCCGGTTACTGCAACGAGGTCCTGGTCACCATTCATCTTGACGGTTCAGTGACGGTGGAGGACAACGGCCGCGGCATTCCCGTGGACATGCACCCCACCATGCACAAGCCCGCCGCCGAGGTGGTGCTCACCGTGCTGCACGCCGGCGGCAAGTTCGACAACGAGTCCTACAAGGTCTCGGGCGGCCTGCACGGCGTGGGTGTGTCGGTGGTCAACGCCCTTTCGGAAAAGCTCGAACTGGAAATCCGCCGCAACAATCTCGTCTATCGCCAGACCTACGAGCGCGGCGTGCCCATGTGTGCGCTGCGCGAGGACGGCGCCACCAAGAAGCGTGGCACCAAGATCACCTTCTGGCCCGATGGCGAGATTTTCGAGACCACGGAATTCTCCTTCGAGACCCTCTCCCAGCGCTTGCGCGAGTTGGCTTTTCTCAACGCCGGCGTCAAGATCAACATTCTCGACGAGCGCACCGAAAAGAGCCACGAGTTTCACTACGAGGGCGGCATTGTCTCCTTCGTCGAGTACCTCAACCGCGCCAAGACGGCTCTGCACCCCGCCCCCATCTACTTTCGCGGCGAAAAGGAAGGGGTGGAGATGGAGGTGGCCATCCAGTACAACGACGGCTACGACGAAAAGATTTTTTCCTTCGCCAACAACATCAACACCCACGAGGGCGGCACTCATCTGATCGGCTTCAAGGCGGCTCTGACCCGTACCATGAACACCTATGCCACCGCCAACAACCTGCTGAAAAACGTCAAGACCACCATCAGCGGCGATGATCTGCGCGAGGGCATGACGGCGGTGATCTCGGTGAAGATCTCCGATCCGCAATTCGAGGGGCAGACCAAGACCAAGCTCGGCAACTCGGACGTCAAGGGCTACGTCGAGACTCTGATGAACGAAAAGCTCGCCGAATACCTGGAAGAAAACCCCCAGGTAGCGCGCAAGATCCTGGAAAAGGGCATCGAGGCGGCGCGCGCCCGCGAGGCGGCGCGCAAGGCGCGCGACCTGACGCGGCGCAAGGGCGCCCTGGAAGGCTTATCCCTACCGGGTAAGCTCGCCGACTGCCAGGAAAAAGATCCGGCCCTTTCCGAAATCTATCTGGTCGAGGGCGATTCGGCGGGCGGTAGCGCCAAGCAGGGTCGCGACCGGCGCACCCAGGCGATCCTGCCGCTGAAGGGCAAAATACTCAACGTGGAAAAGGCGCGCTTTGACAAGATGCTCACCTCGGCGGAGATCCGCACCCTGATCACCGCCATGGGTACCAGCATCGGCAAGGACGATTTCGACCTCGCCAAGCTGCGCTACCATCGCATCATCATCATGACCGACGCCGACGTCGACGGCTCGCACATCCGCACCTTGCTGCTGACGTTTTTCTTCCGCCAAATGCCCGAGCTGGTCGAGCGCGGCCATCTCTACATCGCCCAGCCGCCCCTCTACAAGGTCAAGCGCGGCAAGAAGGAGATCTATCGCAAGGACGATGCGGAATTGCTCGAATACCTGCTTGACGAGGGCACCGAAGGCGCCACCGTGCAGATGGAAAAAACCGGCAAGGTACTGCGCGGCAAGCAGATCATTCCGACTTTGCGCAACATCATCGACTTCAACAACCTCTTCGAAAAACTGGTGCATAAGGGCCTTAACCGCGAGCTTCTGCGGATTTTCGTCACCGGCAAGATCCAGAACGGCTTTGCCGACATGCTCGATCTCACCCCGCTTGCCGACAAGCTCAAAGCGGTGGAGCCGCGTGCCACCTATCAGGCCTTGCAGGATCCGCCGCGGATTTTCTTCACGCTCGGCAACCTGCGCGCGCGCCTCGACCAGGGCGGTCTGGAGATTCTCTCCTCACCCGAATACAAGCTTCTGCTGCAGGCCTACCGCAAGGTCGAGGAGATCTGTCTCGACGAAAAAGCCTTCATCTCCTACGAAAACAAGGAGGTGACGGAAATCTCCGATCGCCAGGATCTGCTCACCCATTTCCTCGATCGCGCCAAGAAGGGCCAATACATTCAGCGCTACAAGGGGCTGGGCGAGATGAACCCGGAGCAGTTGTGGGAAACCACCATGGATCCCGACAAGCGCGTGCTGCTGCAGGTCAAGATCGAGGACGCGGTGGAAGCCGACGAGATCTTTACCGTGCTCATGGGCGATCAGGTGGAGCCGCGCCGCGATTTCATCGAGAAGAACGCCCTCAACGTGTCGAACCTCGACATCTAAATTCCTGAAGGAATAGCGAATCATGCTGGAACCGCAACAGCCCACCAAATTCACGGTCAACATCGAAGACGAGATGCGCAAGTCCTACATGGACTACGCCATGAGCGTCATCATCGGCCGCGCCCTGCCCGACGTGCGCGACGGCCTCAAGCCGGTGCACCGCCGCGTGCTCTTCGCCATGCACGACCTGGGCAACGAGTGGAACAAGCCGTACAAGAAATCGGCGCGCGTGGTCGGTGACGTTATCGGTAAGTATCATCCCCACGGCGATTCGGCGGTCTACGACACCATCGTGCGCATGGCGCAGGATTTCTCCATGCGCCATCCCCTGGTCGACGGCCAGGGCAACTTCGGCTCCATCGACGGCGATTCCGCCGCCGCCATGCGTTACACCGAAATCCGCATGGCGCGCCTGGCGGGCGAGCTGCTCGCCGACATCGAGAAGGAAACCGTTGATTTCGGGCCCAATTACGACGACTCCCTGCAGGAGCCCCTGGTCCTGCCGGCCAAGTTTCCCAATCTGCTGGTCAACGGGTCCGAGGGCATCGCCGTCGGCATGGCGACCAAGATCCCGCCGCACAACCTGGGCGAGGTGATCGAGGCCCTGGTGGCGATCATCGACGATCCGCGCCTGCGCCTCGACGAGCTGATGGAAAAGCTGCCCGGACCGGATTTTCCCACCGCCGGCTTCATCTTCGGCCGCGAAGGCATCCGCGAGGCTTACCGCACCGGCCGCGGCATCATCCAGATGCGCGCCCGCGCCCTGGTCGAGGTCGACAAGCGCACCGGCAAGGAAGCGATCATCATCAGCGAGATCCCCTACCAGGTGAACAAGGCCAAGCTCATCGAAAAAATAGCCGAGCTGGTCAAGGACAAGAAGATCGAGGGCATTTCCGATCTGCGCGACGAATCGGACCGCGAAGGGATGCGTATCGTCATCGAGCTGAAAAAGGACGTGATTCCGGCGGTGATCATCAATCAGCTGTACAAGATGACCGCCATGCAGTCCTCCTTCGGCATCATCATGCTCGCCATCGTCAACGGCCAGCCCCAGGTGCTCGATCTGCGCCGGTTGCTCGACCTGTTCATCGAGCACCGCAAGGAAGTGGTGACGCGCCGCTGCATCTTCGACCTGAAGAAAGCCGAGGCGCGCGCCCACATCCTCGAAGGCCTCAAGATCGCCCTGGAAAACCTCGACGAGGTGATCCAGATCATCAAGACCTCGGCCAGTCCCGCCGAGGCCAAGGAACGGCTCATGGGGCGCTTTGCCTTCTCCGAGCTCCAAGCCCAGGCGATCCTCGACATGCGCCTGCACCGCCTCACCGGCTTGGAGCGCGACAAGATCCTCGCCGAGTATGAGGAGGTGCTGGCCCTGATCCGCCGCCTCAAGGAAATTCTCGCCAGCGAGGTGGAAATTCTCAAGATCATCCGCGAGGAACTGCTCGAAGTACGGGAAAAATACGCCAACCCGCGCCGCACCGAGATCGTCGCCCAGACCGGCGAACTGTCCCTCGAGGACCTCATCGTCGAGGAGGACATGGTGGTGACCGTGTCCCACACCGGCTACATCAAGCGCAACGCCGTGTCCCTCTACCGCGCCCAACGCCGCGGCGGCAAGGGTAAGACCGGCATGCGTCCCAAGGAAGAGGATTTCGTCGAGCGCCTGTTCATCGCCTCGACCCACAGCTACGTGCTGATCTTCACCGACCAGGGCAAGGTCTATTGGCTCAAGGTGCATGAGATTCCCCAGGGCGGGCGCGCCTCGCGCGGCAAGGCCATCGTCAATCTGCTCAACCTCGCCGCCGGAGAGAAGGTCATGACGGTGCTGCCGGTCAAGGAGTTTGTCGAGGGCAAGTACATCGTTACCGCCACCGAGCAGGGCACGGTGAAAAAGACCGACCTCATGGCCTACGCCAATCCCCGCGCCGGCGGCATCATCGCCCTGACCATCGACGAGGGCGACCATCTCATCGCCGCGCGTCTCACCGACGGCAGCATGGACATTCTCCTCGCCAGCCGCCACGGCAAGTCGATCCGCTTCCCCGAGACGGACGTGCGCCCCATGGGCCGCACCGCACGCGGGGTGCGCGGCATGCTGCTCGAGGACGACGACCGGGTGATCGGCATGGAGACCGTCACCGACGTGACCGCCGCGACCCTGGTGACGGTCACCGAAAACGGCTACGGCAAGCGTACCGATCTCGACGAGTACCGGGTGCAGAGCCGCGGCGGCAAGGGCATCATCACCATCAAGACCTCGGAACGCAACGGCAAGGTGGTCGACATCAAGCTCTGCGAGGAAGATTCGGACCTGATGTTCATCACCGATCGCGGCAAGGTGCTGCGCACCTCCGTCGCCCATCTCTCGGTCATCGGCCGCAACACCCAGGGCGTGCGCCTGATGGTGCTCGAGCCCGGCGAGCGCGTGGTGGCGGTGGCCAAGCTGGCCGAGAAGGATGAAGACCATGGCCTCGATTCAGAAGTTGAAGAAACAGATTTTGAGGGAGGAACTGAGCTACCGGCGCCGGAGGACGAGTAGGCGCCTGCTGCTGGCGGGGCTGCTGCTGGCGCTTGTGGCCGGCTGCGGCGCCGTCTTTTACCTGTGGAATCAGGAGCGCTTCGCCGAGCGCCGCTTCAGCCGCGCCCAGGCCTTGCTGGTGGAGCAGGACTACGTCGAGGCGGCGCGCCAGTTCCAGCGGCTCGCGCGCCTCTACCCCCATGCCTCGCGCGCCGACGAGGCCCTGTTTCACGTCGGCGAGCTCCAGCACCTCTACCTCAAGGACGCCGAGCGGGCGCTGCTGGCCTTTCTCCAACTAGAAAAGAATTATCCCGGCAGCCCCTTCGGCCTGGCCGCCCAGCGCTACGCGGCGGATATCTACATGGACCGCCTGGAGGATCCCGGTCGGGCGGTGGCTGCCTACCAGAAACTTCTCGACCAGGGGGTTGCCGAGGGCGATCAGGTCCAGTATCGTATCGGGGAGGCCTATTTCCGCCTCAACAACTTCGAGCAGGCGCGCATCGAGTGGGACAACCTGCTGCGGCTCTTTCCCGAGAGTGAACTGGGCGCCGAGACCAGCTACCGCATTGCCGTCTCCTTGACCCTGCAGGGGGATTTCAAGGAAGCGCGGCAGCGCTTCGAGGAGCTCATCGCCCGCTGGCCCGACCACCTCTACGCGGTGGAAGCGCGCTTCGGCCTGGCGGCGGTGCTCGAGGAGCAGGAGCAGCTGGTGGACGCCCTGGAGATGCTGGAAAAACTGCGCGGCGTCTATCCCAAGCCCGAGGTGTTGGAGCAGCGCATCGCGCAGGTGCGGGAGCGTATCGAGAAAAAGCAGAAAGCCATTTGAAAAGGATGATCCCTATGAACATCGGTGTCATCGGCGCCGGCAGCTGGGGCACGACCCTCGCCGATCTGCTCGCGCGCAAGGGCCACGCCGTCACCCTCTGGGCCTACGAAGCCGATTTGGTGGAGCGCATGACGCGCACCCGCGAGAACGATCTGTTTCTCTCCGGCGTGACCCTGGCCTCCAACCTGTCCTTCACCGCCGATCTGCGCCAGGCCGTCGCGGGCCGCGAGCTGTTGCTGCTGGTACCGCCCTCCCAGGTCATGCGCGGCCTCATGCAGCGCGCCGTTGCCGACATCGCCCCGGACTGCCTGGTGGTGAGCGCGGCCAAGGGCATCGAGATCGACAGCCTGCGGACCATGTCCGAGGTGTTGGAGGAAACCCTGCCGGGGGCCTTTCACCAGGGGCTGTGCTATCTCTCCGGTCCCAGCTTCGCCCGCGAGGTGGCGGCGGGCATGCCTACCGCGGTGGTGGCGGCCAGTCGCGACCAGGCTGCGGCGCGGCGCGTGCAGGAGGCCATGAGCACCGAGGCCTTTCGCATCTACACCAACACCGATATCCTCGGCGTGGAGTTGGGCGGGGCGCTGAAAAACGTCATCGCCCTTGCCGCCGGGGTGGCCGACGGCCTGGGTTTCGGCCATAACAGCCGCGCCGCGCTCATCACCCGCGGCCTCGCCGAGATGACGCGCCTGGGTCTGGCCAAGGGCGCCCAGGCGACCACCTTCGCCGGCCTGGCGGGCATGGGCGATCTGGTGCTGACCTGCACCGGCGATCTGTCGCGCAACCGCGGCGTCGGCATCGAACTGGGCCGGGGGCGCAAGCTCAAGGACATTCTCGCCGGCATGAAGATGGTCGCCGAAGGGGTCCAGACCTGCCTGTCCACCTACCGCCTGGCGCGGAAACTCGGCGTCGAGGTGCCCATCACCGAGCAGATGTATCTGATCCTTTACGAGGACAAGGATCCGCGCCAGGCCGTGATTGATCTCATGGCCCGCGACCTCAAGTCCGAGGGAATCTAGTTGCGGAAAAGGAGACCGAGTATGCGCAGGTGGGTTGCGATTTTGGGATTGCTCGCCATTTTGGCCGCGCCGGCGGCGGCCGCGGAGTTTGCCGTGATCGAGACCGAGCACGGCACCATCCGTATCGAACTCCACGCCGAACAGGCGCCGCAGACCGTGGCCAACTTCCGCAAGCTCGCCCGCGAGGGCTTCTACGACGGCTTGAGCTTTCACCGCGTGGTGCCGGGCTTCGTCGTGCAGGGGGGCGATCCCCTGGGCAACGGCACCGGCGGGCCCGGCTACGACCTGCCGGCGGAAATCCATCCCAGCCTCAAGCATCAGGTGGGCGCCGTGGCCACCGCGCGCAAGGGCGACCGAGTCAATCCGGAGCGCCGCTCCTCGGGTTCGCAGTTCTACATCTGCCTCGACCCCCAGCCGCACCTGGACGGCGGCTACACCATCTTCGGCCAGGTGGTGGAGGGCATGGAGGTGGTGCGGCGCATCCAGGCCGGCGACCGCATGCGCAAGGTCAGCATCGCGACGCAGCCCTGACACCTGCGAGTTCTGAGTCTTTCAAGGCGGATGCCCCCGACGGGTGGACCGCCTTTTTTCGTGGGCGCGCGCCGCGTTTCTTTTCTGGCGTTTCGGGGCCGATCAATTATAATTTTCCCTACTTTGTCCCTTGGGGCGGAAACCTCGCCCCTGCCGCCAACCCCGACCGCCGAGGGGGACTTCGCCGAGGATGTCCGCCACCGTCCGCATCATGACCTATCAGGTCGGCCGCTGCCGCGGCGGCGATGGGCGCATCGATCCCGAGCGCATTGCCGCGGTGATCGCCGAGGGCCGGCCGGATATCCTCGCCCTGCAGGACATCGACACCGATGCCGGCGGCCAATTGCACCAGCTGGAGAAGCGCCTGGGCATGACCGCCTATGCCAAGGAGAAGGCCGGCGGCAACGCCTTTTTGTCCTACTTTCCCCTGGCGGGGCTGCGCACCTACGATCTCGGCGAGGGGGGCTGCTGCCTGCGCGGCGATGCCGACGTGCGCGGCAAGCGCCTGCACCTGTTCAATCTGCGCCTGAGCAGCGCCCTCGGCCGGCGCGGCCGCCAGATCCACAGCCTGCTCAGTCGCGACCTGCTCGGCGACGACGCCCTGGTGTGCCCGACCATCGTCCTCGGCGATTTCGGCGATATCATCTGGACCCTCGCCAACCTGGAGCTCAACCTGCGCCTGCGCCAGGCCATCCGTCCCCTGTGGAGCGCCACCTATCCGGCGCGTTTTCCCCTCATCGGCCGGGATCGCGCCTACCTCAAAGGCAAGATTCGCGTGCTGGACGCCAGCATTCTGCGCTCGCCCCTGGCGCGTCGCGCATCCTCCCATCTGCCCCTGATTCTCACGGCCGAAATCCAGGATCCGGCCTGTATTCTTCGGGTCAAGGAACTCAAGAGAAGCGGCATGGAGGTCGCGGCGGGCTGAAAGGAACGCGGTTGTGGATAAGGCTGTGAAATCTGTGGATGGGCCCAGAACCCGAGGGCACGGCGCGGCGCGCGGCAAGGCCCTGGAGGTGCTGGCCCTGCTCGAACAGGCGCACGCCGATGCCCACTGCGCCCTGCATCATGGCGATCCCTGGCAGTTGCTGGTGGCCACCATGCTCTCCGCCCAGTGCACCGACGAGCGGGTCAACCAGGTGACGCCGGCCCTGTTCGCGCGCTGTCCCGACGCCGCCGCGACGGCCGTGGCCGATCTCGGCGAACTTGAGGAGCTGATTCGTTCCACGGGATTTTTCCGTGCCAAGGCGCGCAACATCCAGGCCACCGCAAAGGTGCTGGTGAATGAGTACGGCGGCGCGGTGCCGCGCGAGCTCGCGGCGTTGGTGCGGCTGCCGGGGGTGGGCCGCAAGACCGCCAACGTGGTGCGCGGCGTGGCCTTCGGCGAGGCGGGGATGGTGGTCGACACCCACGTCAAGCGCATCGCCTTTCGCCTGGGCTGGACGCGCGCGGAGGATCCGGCGCGCATCGAGGCGGATCTTTGTCGGCTGCTGCCGCGCGAAAAATGGACCCGGACCGGGCATGTGCTGATTTTTCACGGGCGGCGCATCTGCAAGGCGCCCACCCCCTTGTGCTCCTGCTGTCCGGTGAGCCCTTGCTGCCCCCGCCAGGGGGTGACCCGATCCCACTGACGAGCGCCCCATGAGAAGACTGATCCCGAAATTGGTCGTCCTGCTGAGCCTGCTGCTGGTGCTCGTCGCCCTGGCGGGCTGCGAAAAACGCGGCCGGTCCGTGCGGCTGGGCGGAGGGCCCTCCGGCGGGACGTTCCAGGTGGTGGCGGAAGGGCTGGCGAAAATTCTCCAGCCCGCCCATCCCGGAGTGCGCTTCGTCGTCGAGCGCAGTGCCGGGTCCAGCGCCAATCTGCGCGCGCTGGAGGAGGGAAAGTTGGATCTGGCGCTGGTCTACGCGGGGGATTTTTACGGCGAGGAGCCGGGCGGCGGGCTCGCGGTCCGGGCCAATGTCCAGATTCTGACCCGTCTCTACGATGCGGTGGCGCAACTGGCGGTGCTCTCCAGCAGCCGCATCACCCTACCGACGCAGCTGCGCGGGGCGCGAATCGCCATCGGCAATCCGGGTTCCGGGGCGGCGCTGGCCGCGGAACGCTATTTTCGCGCCCTGGGCATCTGGGAGCAAATCGTCCCAGTATATCTGGGGTACGATATGGCCATTGCCGAGCTGCTGCGCGGCAACCTGGTGGCGGTGTGGGAGCTGGTGGGGGTGCCGAGCGCGTCCTTTGCCGCCGCCACGCGGCAGGTGCCCCTGCGCCTGCTCAACCTGCAGGAAGCGGCCCACGGCGGGCATTTCTTCGACCTCTATCCCTTCTACCGGCCGGTGGACATCCCCGCCGGCACCTATCCCGGCCAGGAGCGGGCGATGACGAGCTTCGCCGACACCGCCCTGCTGGCTGCCTCCCGCGAACTCTCGCGGGACATGAGCTGGCGCATCCTCGAGGGCATGTTCAACGAGGACGGCCTGGGGGCCCTGCGCGGCCTGCATCCCTCTCTCGCCGCATTCAGCGCCGAGGCCGCCCTGGAGGGCGTTGAGCTACCCCTGCATCCCGGCGCGGTTCACTACTGGCAGCAGCAGGGGCGCGATCTTCCTGCCTCGCTGTTGCCCGCCGTTCCCTGAAACGTTCTTAGCGCAATTCCTCGAGATCCAGGCGGAAGAAATCCTGCGCGCGCAATTGGGGCTGGTCCATGGCGTAGCGGGTCGGCGCGCTGCCCGGCGCGAAGGCCTCGATGATCATGTGGTCGGCGTCCTCGGTGGTGAGCAGGCCGTTGCGCGGGTCGATGGGGCGAAACTCCAGGTTGTCGGGCACGGCGAAATGCTCCAGCGGCAGTTCCTTGACCGCCTCCTGCATGAAGCTGATCCACGCCGGCAGCGCGGCGCGGGCGCCGGTTTCCTGGCGGCCGAGGGAGCGTTCCTGGTCGTGGCCGACCCAGGAGGCGGCGACCAGCTGCGGCACATAGCCGATGAACCAGGCATCCTTGAGTTCGTTGGTGGTTCCGGTCTTGCCCGCCACCGGGCGATTGAGCACCTTGGCGCGCTGGCCGGTGCCGTCCTGGACCACGCTCTCCATGAGATTGTTCATGAGATAGGCGGTGGTCGGCGAGATCACCCGCTCCGGCGCGGGGCGCAGCAGGCGCTGGCCGGGGCCGACGCCCTCGGGGAAGTCGGCGGGGTCGATGGATTCGAGGATGCGCCCGTCGCGGTCCTTGATGCGCAGGATGTAGCTTGGGGTGTTGCGCACCCCGCCGCTGGCGAAGACGCCGTAGGCGGTGGTCAACTCCATGGGCGTCATGGCCGCCGAGCCCAGGGCCAGGGTCAGATCGCGCGGCAGGGGCGACTCGATGCCGAGCTTGCGCGCGTAGTTGGCGGCATAGCCCACGCCGATGTCCTCGAGGATCTTGATGGTGGGGATGTTGCGCGACTGGGCCAGGGCATCGCGAAAGCTGGTCGGGCCGTTGAACTTGTCGTCGTAGTTTTTCGGTCGCCACTCGGTGCCCCCGCTCTGGCGGTAGATCAGCGGGCTGTCGAGGATGATGGACGCCGGGGTGAAGCCCCGGTCGAGGGCGGCGGCGTAAATCAGCGGCTTGATCGCCGAGCCGGGCAGGCGCCGTGCCTGGGTGGCACGGTTGAACTGGCTGGTGGAAAAGTCGTAGCCGCCGACCATGGCGCGCACCAGGCCGTTGCGCGGATCGACGGCGACCAGGGCGCCCTGGGCGAGGGGCTCCTGCTCCAGGCTCAGAACCAGGGAGCCGTCGGCATTGACCTTGCTCAGGCGTGTCTGCACGACCGCGCCCAGGGGCAGACGGGTGCGGCCGCCGCCTTCGGCGTTGCCGACGGGCTTGCGATCGGCGGCGACGACCTCGATGGTGCCGGCCCAGCGCGCCTCGTTGCGGCTCAGGCTCGCCTGCCAGGCGCCCACCTTGAGCCGCAGGTTGCGCTCGTCGCTGCCGGTGACCACCGCTTCGAGCACCGTATCGGGGGCCGGCGGCTGGGTGCCCAGGGCGTCGCGTTGCTGAGCGAGAAACCCCTCCACCTCGCCGGGAGCGAGCACTCGCAGGGGCCCGCGATAGCCGCGGCGCCGGTCATGCTCGCGCAGGTTGTCGCGCACCGCCGCCTGGGCGGCCTGCTGCATGGCGAGGTTCATGGAGGTGTGCACCTCCAGGCCGCCGCTGTAGAGCAGCTCCTCGCCGTAATTCTGTTCCAGGTAGCGGCGCACCTGCTCGGTGAAATAGGCGGCGCCGGCGATGTGGCGGTTGAGGCGCGGATGGATGGTGAGCTCCTCGGCGAAGGCCGCCCGCGCCTCCTCGGCGCTGATGTAGCCCTCCTCGGCCATGCGGTTGAGCACGTAGCGCTGGCGCTCCTTGGCGCGCTCGAAGTTGCTGTAGGGTGAGTAGCGGCTCGGCGCCTGGGGCAGGCCGGCGAGCATGGCGCATTCGGCGAGGCTCAGGTCCTGCACGTCCTTGTTGAAGTAGTTTTCGGCGGCCGCCTGCACGCCGTAGGCGGCATGGCCGAGATAGATCTGGTTGAGATAGAGGTAGAGGATGCCCTCCTTGGAGAGCTTTTGTTCCATGCGGTAGGCGAGGATCGCCTCCTTGAACTTGCGCGAAAACTTGCGCTCCGGGGTGAGAAGCATGCTCTTGGCCACCTGCTGGGTGATGGTGCTGCCGCCCTGGACGATGCCGCCGGCCTGCAGGTTACGAATGGCGGCGCGCAGGATCGACCAGAAATCGATGCCCGGATGGTGAAAGAACTGGGAGTCCTCGGCGGCGACGAAGGCGTTCACCAACTGCCGCGGCAGGCGCTCGACGGGCACCACGATGCGCCGCTCCCGCGAATATTCGGCGATCACCGTGCCGTCCTCGGCCAGGACGCGGGTGATGATGGGCGGCCGGTAGTCGGCGAGGGAGTCGACGCGGGGCAAATCCCCCGCCACGTAGTAGTAGGCGCCGCCGAGCAGGGTGGCGCCGCCGAGCAGGGCGAGCAGGGCGAAGATCGCCAGATATTTGAGGATGCGTGTCGCGGACATGGGAAAAACCAACCTTTTTCCAGGGGGTTGAAAAGCCGCATGCTAGCACGAGGGCAGGCGGGGGGCAACCGTTTTGCCGTTTGCCATCGCCCGCCCCTGTGTTATCATTGCCCCAGTTTTTTCGCGGAAAGGGTGCATCATGAAGGGATTTCTGGTGTTTTTGGTCCTCGGCGCAAGCCTTTTGGGCTGCGCCATGGTCGGTTCATGGAAGGCGATTCCGCCGCCGGGCGGCTGCGATCAGTGCCATCAGGTGCCCATCAGCCACGACTGGAGCGTCACGGTGGCGCCCGTCGCCCTCAGCGACGAAAGCGGCGTGCCCGCCTGGCAGCAGCCGACCTCGGTGCTGCCGCCGGAACCCTCGACCCTGGAGCAGCAGAAGATCACCGAGCAACGCTGCTTTCGCTGCCACAAGGGGCCCGATCGCGCCCATACCCAGTACAAGGGGCGCTACCATCATTGACGGTCGGCGCGAAGGCGCGCCTGCCGGCCCTGGAGACCCTTAGCCCGCCGGGACGAGGGTCTTTCTGTTTCTTTTCGCGATCAAGGAGATCTCGCTTATGTTCCGTCGCACCAAGATCGTCGCCACCGTCGGCCCGGCCTGCGCAAGCGAGGACATGTTGTTCGCCCTGATGGAGGCGGGCGCCGATGTCTTTCGCCTCAATTTCTCCCACGGCAGCCGTGACGACCGGGTGCGCTGGATCCGCACCATCCGTGAGCTCTCGGTGCGCCGGCGGCGCGCCGTGGCCATTCTCGGCGACCTGCAGGGGCCCAAGATCCGCACCGGTCTCATGGCGGGGGGCAAAATGCTCCTCGAAACCGGGCGCGAGGTGACCATCACCACCCGCGAGGTGCTCGGCGCCGACGGTTTGATCCCCACCATCTACCAGGCCCTGCCCGGCGACGTGGTGGTGGGTGATCGCATTCTCCTCGATGATGGTCTCATGGAGCTTGAGGTGCTCGGCGCCCAGGGCTACGAGGTGCGCTGCCGGGTCAAGGTCGGCGGGGTGCTCAAGGACCGCAAGGGCATCAACCTGCCCGGCGTCAAGGTCTCGGCGCCGGCCCTGACGGAGAAGGACGTGGCGGATCTTGACTTCTGCCTGGAGCAGGAACTTGATTACGTCGCCCTGTCCTTCGTGCGCCGCCCCGAGGATGTCTGGGAGCTGAAAAACCGCCTCTACCAGGCCAAGTCCGACATCCAGGTGATCGCCAAGATCGAGAAGCCCGAGGCGGTGGAGAGCTTCAGCGCCATCCTCGCCGCCGCCGACGGCATCATGGTGGCGCGCGGCGATCTCGGCGTGGAGATGCCGCCGGAGAAGGTGCCGCTGATCCAAAAGCGCATCATCCGCGAGTGCAACGAAGCGGGCAAGCCGGTGATCACCGCCACGCAGATGCTCGAGAGCATGATCAACAATCCGCGCCCGACCCGCGCCGAAACCTCGGACGTGGCCAATGCCATTCTCGACGGCACCGACGCGGTGATGCTCTCCGGCGAAACCGCCTCGGGCCAGTATCCGGTGGAGGCGGTGAGCCTCATGGCGCGCGTCGCCGAGGACGTGGAATCCGATCCCGCCCTGCGTGAGATGGTGTTTCACCCCATCTCCGAAACGCGCGGCTACCGCAGCCTGCCCGAGGCCATCGGCCAGGCTGCCTGCCAGGTGGCCGAGACGCTGGGCACCACGGGGATTCTCGCCTTCACCCAGACGGGCAGCACCGCCGCCCTGGTCGCCAAGTTCCGCCCCAGCGTGCCGATCTTCGCCGTCACCCCCTCGCCGCGGGTGCGCCGGCGCCTGGCTCTCTACGCCGGCATCCGCTCCATCCGCGTCGACATCGAGGGCGACACCGAGGCGCAGATCCGCTCGGTGGAGCAGGCGGTCCTCGCCGCCGAGGTGCTCAAGCGCGGCGACGTGGTGGTGATCACCATGGGCAGCCCGGTCTCGGCGCCGGGCACCACCAACCTGATGAAGGTGCACCGCATCGGTATCGGCGATTTCTACGAGGTGCACTGAGGTGAAAAAGGCGGTGATTCTCTACAGCGGCGGCCTCGATTCCACCACCTGCCTGGCCCTGGCCCACAGCGAAGGCTTTGCCCCCCATGCCCTGTCCTTCGCCTATGGCCAGCGCCATGCCGTCGAACTCGACAAAGCCCGTGAATACGCGCCGCGCGTGGGCGCCGTCGCGCATCTGGTGGTCGAGGTCGACATGCGCCGCATTGGCGGCAGCGCCCTCACCGCCGATCTTGACGTGCCCAAGGACGGGGTGGAGGAGGGCGCCATACCCGTCACCTACGTGCCGGCGCGCAATACGGTCTTTCTCTCCTTTGCCCTGGGCTGGGCCGAGGTGGTGGGCGCCTTCGACATCTACATCGGTGTCAACGCCCTGGATTATTCCGGCTATCCCGACTGCCGCCCGGAATACATCGCCGCCTTCGAGCAAATGGCCAATCTCGCCACCCGCGCGGCGGTGGAAGGGCAGGGGCGCTACCGCATTCACACCCCTCTCATCGACTTGAGCAAAGCCGACATCATCCGCCGCGGCCTGGAGCTGGGCGTCGACTACGCCCTCACCCATTCCTGCTACGATCCCACGCCCGCGGGCCTGGCCTGCGGCCGCTGCGACTCCTGCCGCCTGCGCCTCAAGGGCTTCGCCGAGGCCGGCGTGCCCGATCCGCTGGCCTACGCCTGAGAGAAATTGCCATGAAAGACGTGCAGCAAACCCCCGACACCCGCAACATCCCCATCGACAAGGTGGGGGTGAAGAACATCCGCTACCCCATCGTGGTCATGGACAAAAGCAAGGCGCGCCAGCACACGGTGGCGCGGGTCAACATGTACGT
>NZ_JAUVWH010000046.1 GCF_030604225.1 Geoalkalibacter sp. | reverse complement strand
TCTCGAACAGGGCTTCCTGGTGGCGCGGCGTCAGGGCGGCGAGCCGGACCAGGGCGAGGCCGGCGCGGCGACCTCCCATTCCCTGACCCTGTTTCTCGAACTCCAGGGCTTGGGGCCCTTGCAGATCGACTGTCTCCATCAGGATGGCGGATTGTATCTGCGGTTTTTCTGCCGCGATCGCCAGGTTGCCGGGTTTCTGGCCGGCGGGCGCGACGAACTGGCGCAGGCGCTGGGCGAGGAGCGCCTGCGCGGCGCGACCTTCGCGGCGGGCGCGGAAGAACCGGCCCAGGCCCTCATCCGCCGCCTCATTCCGCCCATGACCAGTATCCTCAGCGCCCGGGTCTGATGGGCGCGCCGCCGACCTTCGGAGAACCTAGCCATGGCCCTCAATCCCAGCGAGAAATTCAAGAAAGCCGCCGCCCTGCGCTACGAGCCCGGCGGCGGCAAGGCGCCCCTGGTGGTGGCGAGCGGCCGGGGCGAGGTGGCGGCGCGCATCCTCGACAAGGCGCGCGAGGCGGGGGTGCGCATCGTCGAGGATCCCGATCTCATCGAGATTCTCGCCCAGGTGCCGGTGGGCGAGGAAATCCCCGAGGAGCTCTATCTGGCGGTGGCCGAGATCCTCGCCTTCGTCTACCGCATGAACGGCCGCTACAAGGAAACTTGCTAAACCTTTCCCTTGATTTCCGCCCTCCCATCATGTATCTTGTCCCCCCTGCGGAGAGGTGACCGAGAGGCCGAAGGTGCACGACTGGAAATCGTGTGTACCGCAAGGTACCGGGGGTTCGAATCCCCCCCTCTCCGCCAGATTCATTTCCTTCACGGCCGGTCCGGCCGGATTGCCGATAGAAGTGACAGCCGGGTCCCGCGCAACGGACGGTCGCCAACCCCGTCAGGCCCGGAAGGGAGCAGCGGCAACGATTCGCTTCGTGTGCCGCGGGGGCGCCTGGCTGTCACTTGTGCCGGCAATTCTTTTAGGCGCCGGGTGCCTCCGGCGCTTTTCCCAGGGAGCCGCAATCTCGCATGTCCTACCTGGTACTGGCCCGCAAGTATCGTCCGCAAAGTTTCGCCGACCTGGTGGGCCAGGAGCACGTCAGCCGCACTCTTGGTAACGCCATTGCCGCCGAGCGCGTGCACCACGCCTTTCTCTTCACCGGCGCACGCGGCGTGGGCAAGACCTCGGCGGCGCGCATCTTCGCCAAGGCCCTCAATTGCGAGGCCGGTCCGGCGGAAAATCCCTGCAACGCCTGTCCCATCTGCACCGAAATCACCAACGGCACCAGTGTCGACGTGCTGGAGATCGACGGCGCATCCAACACCGGCGTCGACGATGTGCGCGAGCTGCGCGAGAGCATCCGTTACCTGCCGTCGCGGGCGCGCTACAAGATCTTCATCATCGACGAAGTGCACATGCTCTCCATCAACGCCTTCAACGCCCTGCTGAAGACGCTGGAAGAGCCGCCGCCCCACGCCAAGTTCATCTTCGCCACCACCGAGCCGCACAAGATTCCCGCCACCATTCTGTCGCGCTGTCAGCGCTTCGATTTCCGCAAAATCGCCCTGGCGCAGGTCGTGGAGCGGCTGCGCGAGATCGTCACCGCCGAGGGCATCGCCATCTCCGACCGCTCCCTGGCCCTGGTGGCGCGGCGCGGCGAGGGCAGCATGCGCGATGCCCTCTCGGCGCTGGATCAGGTGATTGCCTTTTGCGGCAGCGAGGTGCGCGACGAGGAGGTGCAGGCCCTGTTCGGCCAGGTCGATCGGCGCCTGCTGCTCGACGCCGCCGAGGCGATTTTGCTGCGCGACGGTCGCCGCGCCCTGGAGGTGGTGCGGCGCGTCGACCATCTGGGTCACTCCTTTCGCCAGTTCTGTCGGGAGTTGGTCGAGCTGTTCCGGGTCCTGAGCATTCTCAAGGTGGTCGAGGATCCCGCCGGCCTGGTCGATGCCACCGGCGAGGAATTGAGCGAACTGCGGGGGCTGATGGCCGATGCCGCCCTGGAGGATCTGCAGCGCGTCCTCACGGTGCTGCTCAGGACCGAGGCCGAACTGCCGGCCTCGACCTTTCCCCGCCTGAGCCTGGAGATGGCCCTGATCCGCCTCGCCCAGCTGCCGCCGACGCGGGATATCGCCACCCTGATCCGCAAGCTCGACGACCTGGAGCGCCATCTGGGGGAGGGCCAGGCCGCCCCGGTGCTGCACGCGTCGGCACCGCCCGCGCCGGTTTCGCGCCCCGTGCCCCCCATTCCCGCCGCGCCTCGCGAGGTGCCGCCGGTCGAGCCGCCCGCCGCCCCGGAGCCCGCGCCGCCCAAGGCGCGTCCCGCCGATCTGGGCTGGCCGGGCCTGGTGGACAAAATCCGCCGCAAGAAACCCCTGCTGGCCAGCATTCTCGAGCATGGCAGCCTGCTGCCGCCGCAGCTGCCGCGCCTGGAGATCGCCTTTCCCGCCGGCTCTTTTTACTACGAGCAGCTCAAGGATCCCGAAAAGCTCGCCCAGGTCGAGGCGCTGGCCGGCGAATACTTCGGCGAGAAGGTGCAACTGCGCGTGAGCGTGCTTGACGGCCGCGAGCAGCAGGCGCCGCCGCCGCTGATCGAGGAGCGCCGCGTGCAGGAGCAGGATCGCCAGCAGCAGGTGCGTCGTCAGGCCCTGGAGCATCCCAAGGTCAAGGCGGTGCTGGAGATGTTCGGCGGCGAGGTCAAGCAGGTCACGCCCCTCGAAGGTGGCGGCGAAGGCGAGCAAGAAGACAATCGATAACCGATCACCGGCGGCATGCCGGAACTTTTCCGAAGGAGAACGCGAATGTCAAAAGGTTTGGGCAACATCATGAAGCAGGCGCAGCTGATGCAGCAGAAAATGGCGCGCATGCAGGAAGAACTGGCGCAGCGCACCGTCGAGGCGAGCGCCGGCGGCGGCATGGTGACGGCGGTGGCCAACGGCAAGCAGCAGCTGGTATCGCTGAAGATCGAAAAGGACGTGGTCGATCCCGACGACATCGACATGCTTCAGGATCTGGTGCTGGCGGCGGTTAACGAGGCCATTAAAAAGAGCCAGGACATGGTGCAGGAAGAAATGGGCAAGATCACCGGCGGCCTCAACATCCCCGGCATGTTTTAATCCTTGCCGTCCGCGACGGAAATCGGCCATTGTGGCCGGGGTCGGCCGGTTTGGTCCGGCCCGCTCGCGGCGCGGACATCCTGTTTACGGCATCCGTGATTTCGGTATTACTTTTGCTTGGTCTGACCAGTGTGTTTTAGCGGGAGAAAAATTTTTTCGTCCCTCTTAAAAGAAATAAAACGGCATTTTAAAATGTTTGGATTTTTTGTACACGCATGTTAGACTCCATTCCGTCTTTTGCCCGGCTGGTCGCGGAACTGTCGAAACTGCCCGGAATTGGAAAGAAAACCGCCGCGCGCCTGGTGTTTCATTTGCTGCGGCGGCCGACGGGGGACGTCGAGGCTCTGGCCAGTGCCCTGCGCGAGGTGCGGGCCAGCATAGGCTTTTGTTCCCGGTGCTTTGGCCTGACCGAAACCGATCCCTGCGCCCTGTGCACCGACCCGGGCCGCGACGAGCGCTTGCTGTGCGTGGTGGAGCAGCCGCAGGATCTCATCGCCATCGAACGCAGCCGCTCCTTTCGCGGCCGCTATCACGTCCTGCACGGTGCCCTTTCGCCCCTCGACGGCATCGGTCCGGAGGATCTGCGCTGCGCGGAATTGCTGGAGCGGCTCGACGGGGTCGAGGAAGTTGTGGTCGCCACCAATTTTTCCGTGGAGGGTGAGGCCACGGCCCTCTATCTGGCGGAACAGATCAAGACGCGCGGTATTCGGGTGACGCGGCTGGCCTACGGCATTCCCCTGGGCAGCGATCTCGAATACGTCGACGAGGCCACGGTCAATCGCGCCGTGGCCGGCCGGCGCGAACTCTAAAGTGGGCGGGTCGCGGTTGTTTTGTCGTGACTCTCGCGTATAATTAAG
This sequence comes from Geoalkalibacter sp., assembly GCF_030604225.1. Lineage (GTDB taxonomy): Bacteria > Desulfobacterota > Desulfuromonadia > Desulfuromonadales > Geoalkalibacteraceae > Geoalkalibacter. The sequence goes on along the minus strand of NZ_JAUVWH010000046.1, from coordinate 17,364 downwards.
GCTTTTGGCCGGGGCGGTTCCCCGGTTCTTTTTTCTCAGTGCTCCAGGTGGTGTTTTTTTGTTCCGGCCGCGGGGACTCGCGGCGCGACCCATTCAGCAAGTGATCCAACTCTAAAGGAGGAGCTTCGATGTCGCAAAACCGTAAGATGGTGACCATTGACGGCAACACCGCGGCGGCGCATGTGGCGCACGCCACCAACGAGGTGTGCGCGATCTACCCCATTACCCCTTCGTCGGTGATGGGCGAAATCTGCGACGCCAAGAGCGCGATCGGTGAAAGGAACATCTGGGGCACGGTGCCCAAGGTTGTCGAGCTGCAATCCGAGGGCGGCGCCGCCGGCGCCGTGCACGGAGCCCTGCAGGGTGGCGCCCTGACCACCACCTTCACCGCGTCCCAGGGCCTGCTGTTGATGATCCCCAACATGTACAAGATCGCCGGCGAGCTGACCCCGACGGTGTTCCACGTCTCGGCGCGCGCCATCGCCGCCCAGGCCCTGTCGATCTTCGGCGACCACTCGGACGTCATGGCCTGCCGCCAGACGGGCTGGGGCATGCTCTGCTCCAACAACGTGCAGGAGGTCATGGATTTCGCCTGCATCGCCCAGGCCGCCACTCTCGAATCCCGCGTGCCCGTCCTCCACTACTTCGACGGCTTCCGCACCTCTCATGAAGTGCAGAAGGTGCACGAGCTTTCCTTCGACGACATGCGCCAGATGGTCAGCGACGAGCTGGTGCGCGCCCATCGCGCCCGCGCCCTCTCGCCCGATCACCCGGTTCTGCGCGGCACCGCGCAGAACCCCGACGTCTACTTCCAGGGCCGCGAGACGGTCAACAAGTACTATGATGCCTTCCCCGGCATTCTGCAGAAGCAGATGGACAAGTTCGCCGGCATCACCGGTCGCCAGTACAAGCTGGTCGACTACGTGGGCGCCCCCGACGCCGAGCGCGTGGTGGTGATCATGGGCTCGGGCGCCGACACCGTGCAGGAGTTGGTCGAGTACCTGGCCGCCAAGGGCGAGAAGGTCGGCGTGATCAAGGTGCGCATGTTCAACCCCTTCCCGGTGGATGGCCTGGTGGCCGCGCTGCCCAAGACCGTCAAGTCCATCGCCGTCATGGACCGCACCAAGGAGCCGGGCTCCCTGGGCGAGCCCCTCTATCAGCTGGTGCGCACCGCCATCGGCGAGGCCATGGCCGATCAGAAAATCCAGCTCAAGGGCTATCCCGTCATCGTCGGCGGCCGCTACGGCCTGGGTTCCTACGAATTCTCGCCGGGCATGGCCAAGGCCATTTTCGACAACCTGGCCGCCGCCAAGCCCAAGAACCATTTCATCGTCGGCATCAAGGACGACGTGACCAACGCCAGCCTTGATTTCGACCCTGATTTCAAGGTGTCCCACGAGGGTATCTATCAGGCGCAGTTCTACGGCCTGGGCTCCGACGGCACGGTGGGCGCCAATAAGAACTCCATCAAGATCATCGGCGAGACCACGGACAACAACGTGCAGGCCTACTTCGTCTACGATTCCAAGAAGGCCGGCAGCATGACCACCTCGCACCTGCGCTTCGGCAAGAAGGAAATCCGCGCGCCCTACCTGGTGCAGACCGCCGATTTCGTGGCTTGCCACAACTTTGCCTTCCTTGAGAAGTACGACATGCTCAAGGCCGCCAAGAAGGGCGCGACCTTCCTCATCAACTCGCCCTACGGCAAGGACGAGGTCTGGCAGCACCTGCCCCAGGCGGTGCAGCAGAGCATCATCGACAAGCAGCTCAAGCTCTACGTCATCGACGCCGTGCACCTGGGCGAGAAGATCGGCCTGGGCCCGCGCATCAACGTCATCATGCAGACCGCCTTCTTCAAGATCTCGAACATCATCCCCTTCGACCAGGCGGTGACCGAGATCAAGGACGCCATCGTCAAGAGCTACGGCAAGGCCGGCGAGAAGGTCATCAACATGAACTACGCGGCGGTGGATGCCGGCGCCGACAACATCGAGGAAGTCAAGGTTCCCGCCCAGGTGACCAGCACCATCAAGATGAAGGTCGGTCTCGGCGCGGCCGCCCCCGATTTCGTGCGCAACACCATTGGTCCCATCATCGACGGCAAGGGCGATCAGTTGCCCATCTCCGCCATGCCCGTCGACGGCACCTTCCCCACCGACACCGCCAAGTGGGAGAAGCGCAACATCGCCATCAACATCCCGGTGTGGGACGAGGAACTGTGCATCCAGTGCGGCATCTGCTCCTTCATTTGCCCCCATGCCACCATCCGCATGAAGATCTACGACGGCGACAAGCTGCAGGGCGCACCCGCCGCGTTCAAGGCCGTCGACGCCAAGGGCAAGGGCCTGGAAGGCAAGAAGTTCAGCCTGCAGGTGGCGCCCGAGGACTGCACCGGCTGCGGCGCCTGCGTCTACAACTGCCCGGCCAAGAGCAAGGAGAATCCCCAGCACAAGGCTATCAACATGCAGTTCCAGGCGCCCCTGCGCGAGCAGGAAGCGATCAACTGGGACTTTTTCCTGAGCCTGCCGGAAACCGATCCCGCGCTCATCAACCGCGCGACCCTCAAGGGCACCCAGCTGCTCAAGCCGCTCTTTGAGTTCTCCGGCGCCTGCGCCGGCTGCGGCGAGACGCCCTTCATCAAGCTGGCTACCCAGCTGTTCGGCGACCGCATGATGATTTCCAACGCCACCGGCTGCTCCTCCATCTACGGCGGCAACCTGCCCACCACGCCCTACACCGTGCGCGCCGACGGGCGCGGGCCGTCCTGGACCAACTCGCTGTTCGAGGACAACGCCGAGTTCGGTTACGGCATGCGCCTGGCGGTGGACAAGTTCAACACTTACGCCCTGGAACTGCTCGACCGCATCGCCGCCTGTGACTGCAAGGCGTGCAAGGGCCAGGACGCGCTCTTCGCCGCCATCAAGAACGCCGACCAGTCCGCCCAGGAAGGCATCGAGGCGCAGCGCGAGCGGGTCGCCAAGCTCAAGGACATCCTCGCCAAGTGCACCGACGCCGATTCCCAGAACCTGCTCTCGGTGGCCGACTATCTGGTGAAGAAGTCGGTGTGGATCGTCGGCGGCGACGGCTGGGCCTACGACATCGGCTACGGCGGTCTCGACCATGTGCTGGCCTCGGGCGAGAACGTGAATGTGCTGGTGCTCGACACGGAAGTCTACTCCAACACCGGCGGTCAGGCCTCTAAGGCGACCCCCCTGGGCGCCGTGGCGCAGTTCGCCGCCGGCGGCAAGCGCATGCCCAAGAAGGATCTCGGCCTGATCTCCATGACCTACGGCAACATCTATGTCGCCAAGGTGTCCCTGGCCAATCCGGCGCAGTGCGTCAAGGCCTTCCTTGAAGCCGATGCCTACGACGGGCCGTCCATCATCCTGGCCTACTCCCACTGCATCGCCCACGGCATCGCCATGGACAGCGGCATCGAGAACTGCAAGAAGGCCGTCAATTCCGGCCACTGGCCGCTGTTCCGCTTCGACCCGCGCCTGGCCGCGGAAGGCAAGAACCCGCTGCAGCTCGACAGCAAGGACGCGAGCATTTCCTTCGAGGATTATGCCTCCCAGGAGAACCGCTACCGCGTGCTGCAGAAGGCCAACCCGGAGGCGGCCGCCAAGCTGATGGCGCGCGCCAACCAGATCACCGCCAGCCGTTTCGATCTGTACAAGAAGCTGGCCGACATGCAGACCGACTGGGGCGCCAAGTAATCCGCCCCTGACGCAATGACCGAAAAAACAGCAAACCCCCGGCTGCCTGTCGGGGGTTTGCTGTTTCGTGGCCCGCAAATTGCACTTAGGAGGGGAGGCGTTAGGGTTTGTTGATGTTAGGGCGCCAAGGTGCTATAACATTCAGGCACGCCAACCCCAGCAAGGAGCCAGGCGAACATGTTCGGACCCCAATCGCCCTTTGTCATGTACGACGAGGAGCTCAAGAGCATCACCGCGGTCATCGAGAAGTTGCGGCGCGAGTCCAACTCCAAGGTGATCTTTCTCGTTGACAAAAATGGGCAGCTCATTGCGTCCGTCGGCGAAACGGGCCATCTCGACACCACCAGTCTCGCCTCCCTCACCGCCGGAAATATCGCCGCCACGGGGGGGTTGGCCAAGCTCATCGGCGAAAAAGAATTCTCCATCCTGTTTCACGAGGGGGAGAAGGACAACCTGCACATTTCCATCGTCGGCGGCCGGGTGATTCTGGTGGTGATCTTCGACCAGCGCAGCTCCCTGGGCCTGGTGCGCCTGCGGGTCAAGCGCGCCAGCCAGGAACTCGACCAGATTTTCGCCGATCTCGCGCGCAAGACCGCCGAGGTCGAGAAAAGCGGCGGGCTGCGCGGTCCCTTCGCCGAGATTACCGACGACGACATCGACAACCTGTTTCGCTAGGGGGCGCGCCGCATGTCCTTCATCAACTACGCCTCGCGCGAAATCAACTGCAAGATCGTCTACTACGGCCCCGGCCTGTGCGGCAAGACCACCAATCTGCAGCACATCTATCAAAAGACCGCGCCCGAGGCCAAGGGCAAGATGATCAGCCTCGCCACGGAGACCGAGCGCACCCTGTTCTTTGATTTCCTGCCCCTGGCGTTGGGCGAGATCCGTGGTTTCAAGGTGCGTTTTCATCTCTACACCGTGCCCGGTCAAGTCTTTTACGACGCCTCGCGCAAGCTGATCCTCAAGGGCGTGGATGGCGTGGTGTTCGTTGCCGATTCCCAGGAGGAGCGTCTCGACGCCAACATCGAAAGCCTGGAAAACCTGCGCTACAACCTCGAAGAGCAAGGATTTCACCTCGAAAAGCTGCCCTTCGTCATGCAGTACAACAAGCGCGACCTGTCCAACGTGAGTTCCATCGAAGAGTTGCGCGGCCTGCTCAATCCCGACGGCGTGCCGGAATTCGAGGCCTGCGCCATGACCGGCGAGGGGGTGTTCGAAACCCTCAAGGCGGTGGCCAAGCTGATCCTTCTCGACCTGCAGAAAGGCCGGCGCTGAAGAGGCGCGCTCCAGCCCCCCCTCCTTGACTCAGCCGACGGGCCTCGCATACACTTTCCCGAGCTTTCCACCCGCGTCTCGCCTTCTTCATCCCTCGGGGTTTTAATCACGCATGAACCGGATTCTCACCGATCCCGCCGGGCGGCTGCCCCTGGAGGAGCCGCGCTGGCGGCGCCTGAGCCGTGCTGAAATCGAGCAGTTCGTGCGCGCCCTGCAAAGCGCCTTCGAGGTGGTGGGGGTGCAGGAGCAGGGTCGGCGCCTGACCCTGGCGCGCCTCGAGGATCCGGCGGCCCTGATCCTGGAATTTGCGCCCCAGCTCCACTCACCGAAAAAATTTCTCTTCCCCAACTGGGAAAAACTGTTTCGCTTTCGCTTGGGCGGCGGCGTGCTCCTCGAACCCGAGCGGGCGGCGACGCCGCGGGTGATCTTCGGCATGCACCCCTGCGATTTGCACGCGGTGCAGGTGCTCGACAATTGCCTGTTCGAGGGCGAGGCCGACAGCGCCTATCGCGCCAAGCGCGAGGTGACCATCCTCATCGGCGTCGACTGCGTGCCCGATGGTCATTGTTTCTGCACCAGCATGGGCACGGACCGCGTGGCAGAAGGTTTCGATCTGTTCCTGCACCGTCTCGACGGCGGCTCCTACCTGGTGCAGACCGGTAGCCGGCGCGGCGAGGCGCTGCTCTGCCATTACGCGCCCCTGGTGGGCGCACGGCCCGGCGAGCCGCCCCTGCCTTTGCAGGTCAAGCAGTGTCCGACGCGGCTTGACCTGCCCCTCGAATCCCTGGCGCCGCTGCTGGAGAAAGTCTATGAGCATCCCGTGTGGGAGGAAGTAGGCGCGCGCTGCCTGGGGTGCGGCGCCTGCACCATGCTCTGTCCCACCTGTTACTGCTTCAACGTCGAGGATCGCCTCGATCTCAACCTCGCCGGCGGCGAGCGGGTGCGCACCTGGGACAGTTGCCAGTTCGACCAGTTCACCAAGGTGGCCGACGGGCCTGAGTTTCGCGGCAACCAGGGCGATCGCCAGCGCCACCGCTTTTTTCGCAAGTACAAATATCTCTGGGACAAATATCAGCGCACCGCCTGTGTCGGCTGCGGGCGTTGCAGCCGCGAATGTCTGAGCCGCATCGAACCGGTGCCGCTGCTCAACCGTCTGTTCGCCGAGCAGGCGCGGCCGGCGCCGAGCCTGTCGCCGGGGGCGGAGTACCGGCCGCAACTGGCGGAAATCCTCTACGTGGCGCAGCTTACGGAGACGGAAAAACTCTTTCGTCTGCGCCTGCCCCAGCCCATTGAATTCCAGCCCGGAGAATTTCTCGAAATCAGCGTGTTCGGCCTCGGCGAGGCGCCCTTCACCATCGCCTCGGCGCCCGTCGCGGGCGCGGAAGTCGACGTGGTGGTGCGCGCCGCCGGTACCCTGACCCAGGCCATGCACCGGCTCAAGCCGGGCGATACGGTGGGGGTGCGCGGTCCCTTCGGCAACGGCTTCCCCCTGGAGCAGTTCGCCGGGCGCGATGTGCTGCTGGTGGCGGGCGGCATGGGGCTCATCACCCTGCGCTCGCTGCTGCTCGGCATCCTTGCCCGGCGCGAGCGCTTCGGCCGGGTGCTGCTGCTCTACGGCGCGCGCTCCGTCGGCCACTACCTGTTTCGCGACGAACTGCTCGCCTGGCATCGCGGCGGCGAGCTCGACTGCCGTTTCGCCGCCGGCCAGGGCGAGAACCCCTGGACGGTGACGCGTGGCGACATCACCCATCTGTTCAAGGATCTCGACGTGGTTGCCGAGCGCACCAGCGCGGCGGTGTCGGGACCGGCGCGCATGTACCGCTCCCTCAATCCCCTGCTGTTTCGCCTGGGGATCGCCGAGGACCGGCTGTTTCTCAACCTGGAGCGGCACATGAAATGCGGCCTGGGCAAGTGCGGCAAATGCCGCATCAACGACATTTGCGTGTGCGAGAGCGGGCCGATCTTCCCCTACGCGCGGGTCAAGCACCTCAAGGAGGCCATCGAGCGATGAAGCCGCGCGTCGGGTTTTTCGATTTCACCTGCTGCGAGGGCTGTCAGCTCACCATCCTCAATCTCGAGGAGGAATTCCTCGAACTGTTGGAATTGGTCGAGATCGTCGAGTTTCGCGAAATCCTCCAGGCGCCGGCCGCGGCCCTGGATATCGCTTTCGTCGAGGGCAGCATCGCCGGCCCCGAGGAGGCGGCGCGCCTGCGGCGCATCCGCGAGCGCAGCCGCACCCTGGTGGCCCTGGGCGCCTGCGCCGACAACGCCGGGGTCAACGCACTGAGCCATTTTCGCGCGCCGGAGGAGTTGGGCGAGAGCGCCTTCGGGCGCGTGGTGGAAGGTATCGAGGAGCGCCTGCCGCGTCCGCTGGAATGCTTTGTCGCGGTGGATGCGCGGGTGCCCGGCTGTCCCATTGACGGCCGCGAGTTTCTCGGCCTGCTGCAGGCCCTGCTGGTGGGGCGCGCTCCGGAGCTGCCCGCCTACGCGGTGTGCGTGGAATGCAAGCTCGGCGAATATCCCTGCACCTTCGAGCAGGGCACCGTCTGCCTGGGGCCGGTGACGCGCGCCGGCTGCAACGCCCTGTGCATCGCCGGCGGCGATCGTTGTCGCGGCTGTCGCGGGCTGGTGGACAACCCGCGCTCCCAGCCCTATCGCCAGATTCTTGAGCAACACGGCCTGACGGTGGAGGACATCCTGGCGGAGTTTCGCATCTTCAATCTGCCGCCGGAAAAATCCTAAGAGAATCTACCACCAAGACGCCAAGTCCCACAAAGATCACCAAGAAAAGGCCTAGCCATTGAGGTATTCCCCGTGCCTTGGTGCGTGCTTGGTGACTTGGTGTTAAAAAAGGTTTGCCGAATTCATGAACATCGAAATCAAACATCTCGCCCGCATGGAAGGGCACGCCAACCTGGTGGTGGACGCGGCCAACGGCGAACTCAAGGAGTGCCGTCTAGAGATTGTCGAGTCGCCGCGCTTTTTCGAGGTGATGCTCAAGGGCCGGCATTACTCGGATGTGGCGCCCATCGCGGCGCGCATCTGCGGGGTGTGCTCGGTGTCCCACACCCTGGCGTCCCTCGCCGCCACCGAAAACGCCCTGGGCGTGCGCGTTTCGGAGCAGACCCTGGGGCTTCGGCGGCTCTTGAGCTATGGCGAGAATCTGCAAAGCCATCTGCTGCATCTCTATTTCATGGCGGTGCCCGATTATCTCGGGGTGCCGAGCATCCTGCCCTTGGCCAAGACGCGGCGCGAACTGGTGGCGCGCGCCCTGCGCCTGAAAAAGCTGGGCAACGACCTGGTGCAGGTGATCGGCGGACGGCCGGTGCATCCGGTGACGCCGCGCGTCGGCGGCTTTTCCGTCCTGCCGGCGGCCGCCGCCCTCAAGGAGCTGCGCCGGCACCTGGTGACGGCCCTTGGCGATCTGGAAGAGACGGTGGCCCTGTTTGCCTCGTTTCGCGTTCCCGAACTGGAGCGGGACACCGAATACCTGTGCCTCGCCGCCGACGCCGGCTATCCCAGCGTCGGCGAGCGCATCATCTCCAGCGACGGCGTCAATGCGCCGGTGCATGATTTTGCCCAGGTGGTGCGCGAATATTTCCAGCCTCACTCCACCGCCAAATTCGCCCGCGCCTCGCGCGACACCCTGATGGTCGGCCCCCTGGCCCGCTACCGCAACGCCGCCGCCCAGCTCTCGCCCATGGCCCGGAAGGTCGCCGCCGCCCTGTCCCTCGACCCATCCACCCGCAATCCCTACCAGGGCAACCTGGCGCGCCTCACCGAGGTGGTGCACTTCTTCGAGGAAGCCATCCATCTCATCGACAGCCTGCTGCTCAAGGGCCTGCGCCCCGAATCCATCTGGGTGCCGCCCGGCGGCGGCGCGGGCGCCGGGGCGGTGGAAGCGCCGCGCGGCACCCTGTTTCACGCCTATGCCTACGACGAGCAGGGCCGTATCACCTCGGCCAACTGCATCATCCCCACCGCCCAGAACCTCGGCAACATCGAGGCTGACCTGCGAGCCCTGGTGCCCGGGCTGCTGCACCTGCCCCAGCCCGAGATCACCGCCCGCCTGGAAATGCTCATCCGCGCCTACGACCCCTGCATCAGCTGCTCGACCCATCTGGTCAAGGTGGAATATCTGTAAAGGCTGTCATTTGTCCCTTGTCCTTTGTCCTTTGTTTGAGGTCAAAATCTGTCTATATCTGCGACAGAGAGTGAATTGAGGGTGTTACAAATGACAAAGGACAAAGGACAAATAACGATTATCCTTGGCCTCGGCAACCCGCTCATGGGCGACGACGGCCTCGGCATTGTCGCCGTCGAGCGGCTGGCGGAGATGGATTTGCCGGATGGTGTCGCGGTGATGGACGGCGGCACCGGCGGGCTGACCCTGCTGCATCTCATGGAGGGGGCGCGGCGGGTGATCTTCGTCGATGCGGTGGAGATGGGGCGGGCGCCGGGGCATATCGCCTGCTTCGACCTCGGCCGGGCCGAGGTCGCCGAGCAGGCCGCCCTGTCCCTGCATCACAGCGGCCTGCCCCAGATTCTGGCCCTGGCGCGCGAACTCGGGCCCCTGCCCAAGGTGATCCTCTGCGGCGTGCAGCCCGCCGGCGTCGCGCCGGGGATGGGTCTGTCGCCGCCCGTGGCGGCCGCCTTGCCGGAGTTGCTGGAGCTTATTCGGCGCTGCATCTGAACCATTGCTCGGACGGTCACCGATGCGGTTCGCTGCGCTCACCGGCATCCTACGGGGGGCCGGGAGCCTGCGTAGGATGCCGGTGAACGGAGGTGAACCGCATCGTTTTATTACAAAAACAGCCGGTAGTCGGCGTTCAGCGCTGCCGCCAGTTTGCGGGCGTTGTTCCTGCCGATGCCGCGCTTGCCGTTTTCCATTTCGCTGATGTGTCGTTGCGGGATGCCGGTGCGCGCGGCGAGCTGGGCCTGGGTCAGATCCTCGCGGTAGCGCAGACCCTTGAGATGGACGGCGGCGCGGTCCTGGCCGGGGAAGTTTCTGGCGAAAAACGTGTCGGCGTTCACCGGCGAAGAGGTTTCTGCCTCCGGATCGATTTTGGCCACAAGCTTGCGGATTTTTTCGACGTTGGCCGGATCGACCAGAAAGCAGAGCGGGACACGTTGCGTCTTAGTAAGGCGCTTTTTCGTGGGTTCCAACATAGATAATCTCCACACGGACGGTTTTTTTCTCCGCCGTCCAAACGGCAACGTAAGTCGGCTTGCCTTTTTTCAGATGGCAGTGGTGCCGCCCTTCCGACAGTTTCGAGTAATTCGGCCAATCCCCTCGCACTGAGCCTTTGATCGCAATTTCATCCATCAGGGTTTGCAGGGCGAAGCGAACAGCCATGGGCATTTTTTCAGCCTGCTTGTTGGCCTTGCCGTTCAGGGTAACGTTCCATGTCATAACAATATACCTTTAAAAAGTATAATCGCAAGGCCTTTAACTTGCCCCCTCCTCAACTCACATATCGTCCATCCTCCATTTCGCGCGCCTGTCCGATGGCGGCGAGTTCCACAGCCGCCCTTGCCGCAATCATTCCTCACCTTCGCCAATAGATCCGAATGTTTGCCAATCCGGTCGATGCGGTTCGCTGCGCTCACCGGCATCCTACGGGGGGCCGGGAGCCTGCGTAGGATGCCGGTGAACGGAGGTGAACCGCATCGTTTTTCTACGCAAGGCCGGCGATTTCCAGGCCCGGATCATCTTCCATGAGCCGGGCGAAAACCATCAGCTCGGCGGCGACGCGGGATGTGCATTCCCTCGCGAGATTGGCGTTCTCCACGACCTTGTCTAGGTGGAGAACGTGGGGATAGAGAGGTGGTCGAAGTGGTCTTCGGCGCGGCGCAGGGCCGGGTCGTCGACGGCCTGTTTGATGTAGGCGATTTCGCGGCGCAGGTTGCGAACCTTGTTCGCGATATCAATCCAGAGCGGATCCATCTTTGACCTCGGCGAGAAGTTTGGCGCGCCATTGCGGATCGTCGATCTCATCCAGATAGAGGACGTGGAAGGGGATCTCCCTGCCCAGGAGTTTTTCGATTTCGCCCTCCACGGCGTAGCGGCGGTTGTCGGGGATGGACAGAATCAGGAAATCGACGTCGGAATGCCGGCGAAAGCGATGGCGCGCCAGGGAGCCGACCACTCCGGCCTCGGCGCCCAGGGATTCGAGGTAGGCAAGCACACGCCTGGCGCCGGCAAGTGCCTTGGCCGTGCGTTGCCCGAGGTCGTCGGCGCGCAGTTGCGCCAGGGTGGGATAGGCTGTGGGTGGCGCGGAGTTCTCCGCTTCCTCGAGGCGCTGCATGTCCTGCGCCCCGATCAGGTAAGCCACCGGCTTGCCATGCTTGGTCAGGGCGATCCGTTCGCGGTTGTAACGGACCGCGCCGGCCAGGTCCGAAATTTTTGCCCGAGCCTCGGACAGGGGGATCTCACGCATGGCCATCTCCGCTCAACGATCCTTAAGTTTTGTACAAAATTGACATTTTGTCAAATTTTCACTCCTCGAACTTGTACCCCACCCCATACACCGAGTGAATGAGCTCCTCGCCGGGGGCGGCGACGGCGATTTTCTTGCGCAATTTCTTGACGTGGCTGTCGATGGTGCGGTCGCCGACGGTGCGCTGATCGGGGTAGATGCGGTCCATGAGCTGGGCGCGGGAGTAGATGCGCCCGGGGTGGGCGCCGAGAAACTGCAGCAGCTTGAATTCCACCGCCGTCAGGTCGAGATCCTGACCGTGCAGGGTGGCCTTGTAGCGGCTTTCGTCAAGCACCAGCCCCGAGGCTTGCAGGGTGGGCGCGCCGGCGCGGCGCAGCACGGTCTTGACCCGCGCCACCACCTCGCGCGGGCTGAAGGGCTTGCAGATGTAGTCGTCGGCCCCGAGTTCGAGGCCCAGCAGGCGGTCGATTTCCTCGACGCGGGCCGTGACCATGAGGATCGGCACCGTGGAAAAGGCGCGGATTTCCTTGCAGATGTCCAGGCCGTCCTTGCCCGGCAGCATGAGGTCGAGGAGGATCAGATCCGGGCTCTGCGCGCGCACCCAGGGCACCACCTCCAGGCCGTTGTCGAGGACCCAGGGGGTGAAGCCCGATTGCTGCAGGTAGTCATGCAGCAGCCCGGCGAGCTTGGGCTCGTCCTCGACAATGAGAATTCTGGCGTTCATGAGTGCTCTCCCGTCAGGGGCAGTTCGACGCAAATCCACACCCCGCCCAGGGGTGAAGGCTGCGCGGTGATGCGGCCCTCGTGGGCCTCGACGATGTTGCGGCAGATGGCCAGCCCCAGCCCCGCGCCGCCGGTGGCGCGGCGGCGCGCGCCTTCCACCCGGTAGAGGCGCTCGAAGAGCCGCTCCAGGTCGGCCTCGGGCACTCCTGGGGCGCTGTCGCGCAGATGAATACGGGCGGTGCCCGGCGCGGTTTCCAGCTGAAGGTCCAGCTGCCCGCCGGAGTCGGTGTATTTGAGGGCGTTGTCGAGCAGATTGCAGAATAGCTGATGCAGGCGCTCGCCGTCGGCGAAGATCCTCACGGGCGACGCGGCGAGATCGACCTGGAGGTGAATGTCCTTGGCGGCAAAGGCGGGTTGGAAAAGTTCCAAGGCGTCCTCCAGGGCGGCACCGAGGTCGAGGGCTGTCTTGCGGTAGCTCAATGCGCCGAGGTCGGAGAGGGCGAGCTGATAGAGATCGTCCACCAGACGGTTGAGGTGCAGGGCCTCGGCGTGCAGGGAATGCAGGGCCTCGGCGCTGGTGGGGCGAATGCCGTCTTGCAGCGCCTCGATTTCTCCGCGCAGCACCGCCAAGGGGGTGCGCAGCTCGTGGGAAATGTCGGCGATCCACTGGCGGCGGGCTTGCTCATTTTTCTCCAGGGCCAGGGCCAGGCTGTTGAAGTCACGCGCCAGTTGCCCGAGCTCGTCATCGCCCGCGACGGCCACGCGGGTGTCGTAGGCGCCGGAACTCAAGCGATGGGTGGCGGCGGCGAGGGTCTTGACGGGGCTTACCAGCCGCTTGGCCAGGGGCAGGGCGATAAGGGCCGAGATCAGCAGGGTCGCCCCGGCCAGCAGGGCCAGGGCGAGTTTCTGCTGGCGAACGAATTGCAGCTGATAGGTGTCGAAGGCGCTCTGGCGCGGCGCGAGGCCAAGGTAGCCGATGGGGTTTCCCTGGTGGCGCAGGGTGCGCAGGGGGATCTCGGCGCTGGGCATCTCGCGCGGGGTGAGCAGGGGGTGGCGCGCGGCGTCGAGCAGCAGGATGCGCCGCTCGAAGGGCTGAAAGCGCGGGCTGCGCCCCGAACCGGGATGCTCCTTGTCGCGGCGCGGTTCGGCGCGCGCATCGTCCGGCTTGAGTTGTTCGGGAAGAGGGCTGGCGCCCGCTGTGCCGCGCACCAGCAGCCGCACCTGATGCAGGGGGGTGTCGCCCAGAAAATCCCACCCGCCCTGTTCGGCGTAGGCCTGTTCGAGCGCACCGGCCAGCGTTGCCAGGCGTTCTTGATCGAGGGTGTTGACGTAGCGCAGAAAGCCGCGGTTGATGCTCCACTGCATGATCAGCCACATGCACAGCACCACTGCCGCCGTGGCGGCGAGCATGGCCAGAAACACCCGGTATTTGATGCCGATCTTCATCCGTATTCCTTGTCGTTGCGCAATCCATCTGGTTTTTTCCTACCATAAATCCGCCCGGGAAAACACAGGCAGTTTCCACCCTCTCGCGCATTTCCTCAATTCTTCCCTATTTGCGCCACAGTCATGGGTTATTCCTTGAGCCATAGGGATGGATATCAACCTGTCACGCAGGAGGACGCCATGAAAAAGATCGTCGAGATGAACAAGGGATTCGCCGGGATGCTGCCGGTCGCGATGCTCGCCCTGGCGGTGACGCTCGTGGGCGTCGGCCCGGCCTGGGCCGACCGCGGTGGTGATCGCGGTCGCCATGAAAGCCGTTACGAGGAGCGCCATCGCGGCAAGTCGGATCATCGCTTCGACCAGCGCCACAAGGAAAAAGAGAAGGTCAGGGTGGTCCGCGAACTGCCGCGCGGCCATCGCAAGGTGGTGGTCAATAAAACGACCTATTACGTCCACGATCATCGGTATTATACCCGGGCGTCCGGCGGCTACCTGCTGGTGCGCCCGCCGGTGGGCGTGGTGGTCGCCAACCTGCCCCTGGGTTCGGTGAGCATCAGTATCGGTGGGCTTTTCCATTCGCGTTACGACGATGTGTATTACCGCTCCGTGCCGCGTGGCTATCAGGTGGTGGCCGCGCCCTATTATCCCGTGTACGCGCAACCGGGCAGGTGGTGAGTACGCGGATTGCCAACCAGGGGCCCGTGCCCCCTAACCAAGGAGATCCATCATGAAAAAATCGCTTTTTATTGCTGCCTTGCTGACCATCGCCCTTACGGCCGGTCAGGTATTGCAGAGTGTTCAGGCCGAAGCCGCCTCGCCCAAGGACCGACCCAAATCAGAGCGCGGCGAAAATCGCGGTGAGCCGGGTGAGCGCCATCTGGAGCGCATGGCGAAGGAATTGGGCCTGAGTGACGCCCAGCAGGAGCAGATCCGCGCGATTATCGCGGAGCATCGCGCCAAGGCCGAGCCGCTGCGCCAGAGCATGGAGCAAAACCGCGAGCAACTGCGTCAGACGATCAAGGCGGAAAACTTTGACGAAACCGCGGTGCGCAACATCGCCGCCGACCAGGCGCCGGTCAAGACCGAGCTGATGGTGGAACGGGCACGCATGAAGAACCAGATCCACGCCCTGCTGACCCCCGAGCAGCAGGCCCTGGCGGAAAAGAAAATGCAGGAACGCAAGGACGGCCATGGCGGCCGTCATGGGAAGAAATGCTGGTAGCTTTATATCCTCCTTGAACGCCAAGGCCTCTCGACGATGATCGAGGGGCCTATTTTAATATGCGCCAAGATGGACGCATGATTTGTTTTCGTTTATGATGCTTTTTTGACTCGGAACGGGGCGCATGGGCGAAAACGTTTATTTCTTCCTTCTCTATCTTTTTTATGGCCTGGCCTTCTACACCATGGGGGTCGCCGTCGTTTCCGTCAAGACCCGCGCCAGCCGGCTCAAGATCGCGCCCTTTTTATGGATGTTTGCCCTTTTCGCTTTCCTGCATGCCGGCAACGAGTGGCTGGAGATGTTTCTCCGGCTGGAAGGCGATGAGTTTTCGCGCAATACCCTGGTGTTTCTTGTTGGGTTTCGATTGGCGCTGAAGGTTTCCAGCTATCTCTCCCTCATGGCCTTCGGGTTGTGTTTGATCGCTGCCCTGCGCCCTGCCCTGCGCCCGGTTCCGCGGTTTGTTCCCTTGCTCCTGCTCCTCGGCCTGGCTTTGTCCCTGTGGACGCGCGACGTCGAATCGTTGCGGGTTTTTTTTCGTTTCGCCGAGATGCATGGCCGCTATCTGCTCGGCTTTCCCGGGGCAACTTCGGCCGGTCTGGCCTTTTTGCTGTTTGCCCGCTCCAGCGATGTGGTTGGTACGGGCGCGGCCTGGGGATTTCGCGGCGCGGGCATTGGCTTGTGCGTCTATGCCGTGCTGACCGGCCTGATTCCCTCGGGCACGGTGCTGCCCCTGGTGCCGGTGCCCATCGAGGCCCTGCGCGGTTTGTCGGTGATCTTCATCCTTGGTTTCTTCATGGTGGCGCTGCGGATCTTCAACCTGGAGCAGCTGAGGGTTGTTGAGGAACGTCTGGCGCGCCTGGCGCAGGCGGAAAAGCTCCAGGCCATCGGCAAGTTGGCGGCGGGCATCGTTCACGAAATCAATAATCCCCTGACCAATGTCACCCTCAACGTGGAAATGCTCAAGAACGAGGTGCTCAAGGAGCCTGCCTCGCCCAAGGTGCTCAAGCGATTTGAATTCATTGAGCGCAATGTCGAGCGGGCTTCGCACATCGCACGGGAGTTGCTGAGTTTTTCGCGGGAAAAGGAAGATTTGTTCGAGTCCTTGGATCTCAATGAATTGATTGAGTCCGCCCTCGCGCTGGCCGGGCCAAGGCGGGAGAAATACCGCTTCCGCATCGAGAAGGGCAGGTTGGCCCCGGTGCGCGGCATCCCTTGGAAAGTCGAGGAAGTTTTGCTCAACCTCATGGACAACGCCATGGATGCTTCGCCCGACGACGGCCTGATCGTCATTTCCAGCCGCATGGAGGGCAACGAAGTGGTGATAGAGATGGTCGATGAGGGCAGCGGCATCGCTCCCGAACACCTGCGGCGCGTGGCGGAGCCCTTTTTCACGACCAAGGAGGTCGGGAAAGGAACGGGCCTGGGTCTGTCCATCTGTTACAGCATCATGGAGCTGCATGGCGGCCGCATGGAACTCGCCAATACCGGCGTCGGCACCCGTGCTACACTGTATTTCCCCTCCCTTTCCGGAGATAGGCATGGAACGCATTCTGGTGATTGACGACGATCACGACCTGCGCGAGAGCATGGTCGAGATCCTGCAAGACGCAGGTTATGAGATTTTTGCCTGCGAGAGGGCGGAGGCGGGACTGGAATTGCTCGCGAAGCAATCCTTTGCCCTGGTGCTGCTTGACCTGGTCATGCCGGGCATGAGCGGCATGGAAGCGCTGCCGCGCATGCGCGACCTCGCGCCGGCCACCAAGGTCATCATGATCACGGCCTTTTCCACCACGGAAAACGCCGTCATGGCCATGCGGCAGGGGGCCGCCGATTACCTGATCAAGCCCTTTCGCGGCGAGGAACTGCTCACCGCGGCGCGTCGGCTTCTGGAAGAGGCCCGCTTCGAGAAAAGCGGCGCCGCCGTGGATGCCGATACCGCCCTTGGCTGCCTGGCCAACGCCATGCGCCGCGAGATCCTGCTCAATTTGGCGCAGCGTGGTTCCCAGCGATTCATGGATGTCTGCCGGGAGATGGGGATCGCGGATCATACCAAGGTCAATTTTCATCTCAAGATTTTGCGCGAAGCCGGGTTTGTTGATCAAAAAGGCAAGAATTACCAGCTCACTCCCCGAGGCCATCAGGCCCTGGATTGCGTGCGCTACCTTGCCCGTCGTCTCGGGAACTGACTGGAACGCCCCGCCTTTTCTGGCTTTTTACCTCCCCCCGCTTCTCTTTTGTGAATTTTTCTTCACACATCCCCCAGTTTTTGTAAAAAATCTTTATATGGAAATTTAAATTAATATTTAGCTAGAATAGGGCCTGATAAGGTACGGCTAAGGCGACTCGTTGCGCTGCCACCCAAGCAGCGAATCGCCGCGGTCCCGCCTGCAAGCCAGGGCGGTGGAACGATAAAGGTTTTCCAATTTTCAGTAAGAGAGGGAAGGAGGCACCATGAAAGTTTGGCAAGGGCTCACATGCGGTCTGGCATTGGCCACCCTGGCCCTGTGGCCGGCGGGCGACGCCCTGGGGGCGAAGGTTT
>NZ_JAUVWH010000039.1 GCF_030604225.1 Geoalkalibacter sp. | reverse complement strand
ATCTTGAGGGACAGGCTTTGGCGAATCCAGGAGATCATGGGCCAACCTCGCAGGTGGGGGCCGCCGCGAGCGGACGGCCCAGGGTTCATTGCAGGGCGGAAAAAACTTCGTCGAGATCGAGCAGGCTCAGCAACCCCTCGGGCTGCGGCAGGCGCCCCTGAAAAAACGCCGGCGCGCCGTCGGCGCGGGGGGCGGCGGGTTCCAGGGCGTCGCCGGCCAGGCGCCGCAGGTCGATGACCTCGTCCACCAGCAGCGCCGCCGTCTGCCCGGCGACCTCGATCAGCACCAGACGTGCGCCGGGCCCGCGGCCGGTTTCCACGGCCAGCCCGAGCAGGGGGCGCAGGTCGTTCACCGCGAGGATTTCACCGCGCAAGCTGATGATGCCGGCGATGGTCGCGGGCGCACCGGGAACCCGCACCAGCGGCGGTACCCGCAAGACTTCGCGCAGCGCGACGCCCGGCAAGCCCAGAATTTGTCCGCCCAGCCGCGCCACCAACACCTCCAGGCCGGCCGCGTTCGCCCGCCCGTCCTCCTCGAGGGCGCGCCAGTAATCCTCGCGCAGCCGCGCCAGGGTGGCACGAATGTCGTCCAGGGATCCAGACCCTTGGCTCATCTGTCATTCTCCTCGGGCGGGCGGCAGCTGGTTGAGCCGCTCGCGGCAGACTTCGAGAAACACCTCGCGGGTCAACCCGCCGGAATAGGGCACGAGACTCTCGGCGGGGCGGCGCTCCAACAGGCGCAAGCTGTTGCGCAACTCGCGCCGGGCGTCGTCGTAGAGCCCGAGGCGCGCGTGGATGCCCCCCAGATGAAAGTGCGGCATGACGAAATCCAGATCGATGAGCAGCGCCTTGCGGTACTCCTCGCGCGCCTCGGACCAGTGCTCCTCCACTTCGAGCAGCAGGCCTTGCAGAAAATAGGCCTCGGCGCACAGGTCATCGGCCCGCAGGGCCTTTGCGCAGCAGGCCCGTGCCTGCTCGTGCGCGCCCTGGTTGGCATGGATGAAAGCACGGCCGACCAACGCCCCGGCATGGTTCTCATTGTGCAGCAGAACCTCCGCGAAACAGGCGGCGGCCGCGGTGAAATCCTCGCTCTCAAAGGCCGAGAGGCCCTGCCGATACACCTCCTCCGGGTCCGGGGCCGGCGCCCTCAGGGCCGGAGGACGCGGCGCCGGCAGGGCGACGGGCCAGGCGGCGGCGGGAAGGGCGCGAACCGGCGGAAGCGGAGCGGCTTCTCGCGTCACCTCGCCGTGGGGCGCCGAGGACGGCAAGGGCATCTGATAGTAGAAGCTGCGCTGGCAGATCACCCGCGCGAAGGCGTCCGACAAGTTCACCAAGGATTCCGCGTGGCCGAGAAACAGGCTGCCGCCGGGTCGAAGGACGCGGGCCAGGTCGGCCACCACCTTTTGGCTGGTCGACGGGCGGAAATAGATGAGCACGTTGCGGCAGAAAATCACATCGAAGCCGCTTGCGCCTTCCAGGCCCTCGGCGTAATCGCTGGTCTGCAGGTTGAGATAGCGAAACTCCACCAGGTCGCGGATCTCGGCGTCGAGTTCGAATTCCTTGCCGCGCGGATGAAACCAGGTCCGCACCAGGTCGGGATCGGTGACGCGCAGGGAGCGCGCCCCGTAGATGCCGGCCCGGGCCTTGTTGAGGGCCTGGTGATTGATGTCGGTGGCGAGGATGCGCACCTCCCAGTCGCGCAGGCCGGGAAAATGGGTTCGCAGCAGGATCGCCAGGGAATAGGCCTCCTCGCCCGTCGAGCAGCCCGCCGACCAGAGCCGCAGGCTGCGCCGCGCGCGGTTGCGCTGGAGGAGATCGGGCAGCACCTGCTGGCGCAGGGCTTCAAAATGGGCCAGGTAGCGAAAAAAGTAGGTTTCGCCCACGGTCAGCAGGCCGAGCAGCTTCTTGAGTTCGCGGCGCGACTCGCCGTGGGCTTCCAGATAAGCGTGGTAGTTGCGGTAATCGCTCAGCCCCAGGGCGCGCATGCGGCGGGCGAGGCCGCGCTGCAGGATGCGCAGGTTGCGCTGGTCGAAATGCAGGCCGCTGTGCTGCACGAGAAAATTCTGGAAGAGACTCAGATCGCGGGGCGCGAGCTCCGCCGGGACCGCCCCGTTGCGGCGACTTTCGGCGATCAGGCGCAGATCGGCCAGCAGGCGCGGCACATCGGGCGGGACACGGAGAAAATCAAAGGCGTCTGGCAGCTCATATTCGAGCTCGGGGCGATTGGCGACGACGATGACCGGTACCTGACGGGCGAGGCGCCCGCTCTCGAAGCGGCGCAGACGTTCGAGCCCCTCGTCGCCGGGCAGTTCGATGCCGAGCAGCAGAACATCGCACTCCGTCTCTCGCACGGGCGGCAGGGATGCCACCTTGTCCCCCACGCAGCGCACCTGGTGACCGACGCCCTTGAGGGCCGCTTCCAGATCGCGGCACAGGCCGCCGGGCGTGTCGACGATCCACACCCGCAGCCCAGGCGGCTTGGCTGACGCGCGGCCCACGCCGAACGCCGGACCCTAGTCGCCGCCGCCCTCGACCTTGGCCCAGGAATCGCGCAAGGTCGCGGTACGGTTGAACACCGGGCGGCCGGGACGGCTGTCCACGGGATCGGCGAAGAAATAGCCGACGCGCTCCAACTGCACATGGCTGCCGGGGCGGGCCTGCATCAGGCCCGGCTCGACCAGCGCCGCGCCGGTGCGGCAGCTCTCGGGATTGAGATCGGCGCGCCAGTCGCGCCCCTCGCGGCCGGCGCCGGGGTTGGGCACGGCGAACAGCCGGTCGTAGAGACGCACCTCGGCGCGCTGGGCATGGCGCGCCGAGACCCAGTGGATGGTGCCCTTGACCTTGCGCCCATCGGCGGGATTGGCGCCGCGCGTGGCCGGATCGTGGGTGCAGCGCAGCTCGACGATCTCGCCCGTGGCGGGATCCTTGATCACCTCTTCGCAGCGGATGATGTAGCCGAAGCGCAGGCGCACCTCGCGGCCCGGCGCGAGGCGAAAGAACTTTTTCGGCGGATCTTCCATGAAATCGTCGCGCTCGATGTAGAGCTCGCGGCAGAAAGGCACGCGGCGGCTGCCGGCCTCGGGCTGCTGGGGATGGTTGGCGGCCTCGAAGTCTTCTTCCCGGTCCTCGGGGTAATCGGTGAGCACCACCTTGAGGGGGTTGAACACCGCCAGGGCGCGGGGCGCCTGGACGTTGAGCTCCTCGCGCACGCAATCCTCAAGCACGCTCATGTCGATCCAGCTGTCGCTCTTGCCCACGCCGATGCGCTCGCAGAAGGCGCGGATCGCCGCCGGCGGAAAACCGCGCCGGCGCAGCCCGACCAGGGTCGGCATGCGCGGGTCGTCCCAGCCGGCGACATGGCCCTCGCGCACCAGTTCGAGCAGGCGGCGCTTGCTCATCAGGGTGTAGCTCAGGTTGAGGCGAGCGAATTCGATCTGCCGGGGCCGCGCGGGCAGCAGATCGGCGAGCTGTTCGAGAAACCAGTCGTAGAGGGGGCGATGATCCTCGAATTCCAGGGTGCAGATGGAATGGGTGATGCCCTCGATGGCGTCGCTCAGGGGATGGGCGTAGTCGTACATGGGGTAGATGCACCAGGCATCCCCCGTGCGGTAGTGATGGTGGCGCTGGATGCGGTAGATGACCGGGTCGCGCAGGTTCATGTTGGGCGCGGCCATGTCGATGCGCGCGCGCAGGGTGTAGGCGCCGTCGGGAAATTCACCGGCGCGCATGCGGCGAAACAGGTCGAGGCTCTCGGCCGCCGGGCGACCGCGGTCGGGGCTCTCGCGCCCGGGTTCGGTGAGGGTGCCGCGATAGGCGCGCATGTCCTCGGCGCCGAGACTGTCGACGTAGGCGCGCTCGCGACGAATCAGCTCCTCGGCCCACAGATAGAGCTGCTCGTAGTAATCCGAGGCATAGTAGAGATGCGCGCCCCAGTCAAAGCCCAGCCAGCGCACGGCATCCTTGATCGCCTCGGCATACTCGACGCTTTCCTTCTCGGGGTTGGTGTCGTCCATGCGCAGATGGCAGCGTCCGCGATAATCGGCGGCCAGCCCGAAATTGAGGCAAATGGACTTGGCGTGGCCGATGTGCAGATAGCCGTTGGGCTCCGGCGGAAAGCGGGTGACGATGTCCTGGTTCTGGCCGGCGGCGCGCTCGGCGTCGATGAGATTACGAATGAAATTGGTCGGAGTCGAAGGGATGTCGTTGGCGCTCATGGCAGAAGAAACCTGGGAGTCCTTTCAGGAAGATGAAAAAAATGTCGGGCCGCCGCAAGCGGGCCTTCAGATATCGAGTTCCTCGCTCACGCCCAAGCGCTCCAGCAGCACCACCGCGTGGGCGGAGATGCCCTCGCCGCGCCCCTCGAAGCCCAACTCCTCGGTGGTGGTGGCCTTGATGTTGACCCGGCGCACGTCGGCGCCGCACACCTCGGCGATGTTTTCCACCATTTTGCGCACATGGGGGGCAAGGCGCGGTGCCTGGGCAATGACGGTGGCGTCGAGATTGCCGATGCGATAGCCCTTGGCCTGGGCCAGGGCCATGACCTCGCGCAGCAGCTTGAGGCTGGAGATGCCGCGATAGGCGGGGTCGCTGTCGGGGAAATGGCGGCCGATGTCGCCCTCGCCCAGGGCGCCGAGAATCGCGTCGCAGATGGCGTGGAGCAACACGTCGGCATCGGAGTGACCGAGCAGGCCGAGTCCGTAGGGAATGTCGACGCCGCCGAGAATCAGGCGACGCTCCTTGGTCAGACGATGCACATCATAGCCATGCCCGATGCGAAACATGATCAAGAGTCCTCCTGCGCGGAGAAAAAGGCCTGCGCCAGCAGCAGATCCTCGGGGGTGGTGATCTTGATGTTGCGATAGCTGCCTTCGAGCATGGCCAGGGGCAGGCCGAGACGCTCGACCAGGGAGGCGTCGTCGGTGCCGCGAAACCCGTCGGCCAGGGCCTGTTCATGGGCCGCGCGCACCACCGGCGCGGGAAAGGCCTGGGGGGTCTGCGCCAGCCAGAGGCGCGCGCGCTCGGGGGTGTTGACCACGCGCCCGTCGACCACCTCCTTGACCGTGTCCTTGACCGGCACGCCCACCACGCAGCCGCCCACCTCGGCGGCTGCGGCGATGACCCCGGGCAGCAGGCGCGCGGGAAAAAAAGGGCGCACCCCGTCATGGATCAGCACCACGCCCTGCTCGGTGTCGCCGAGATGACGCAGGCCGTTGCGCACCGAATCCTGGCGCTCGGCGCCGCCGGCGATCACCGCCTCGACCTTGGTAAAACCAAAGGCGGCGACGATTTCACGGCGACAGTAAGCGATCTCATCCGCCGGAGAAATGACGAGGATGCGACTGACATGCGGAGACGAATCGAACAGGGCGAGGGTGTGGGCAAGAATCGGGCGCCCCGCCAGTTGCAGATACTGCTTGTTGATGGAAGTGCCCATGCGCCGGCCCATGCCGGCGGCGGGAATCAGCACGGTGGCGGTCATGGCTCTCCGGAAGCGGGCGGGATCGCGGGCGGGGTCGCCCTGCGGCGCTTAGTGAAAGATCTTCTCGATGCGCCGAAAGACGCTGTCTTCCTCGGCGCCCTGGGCAAAGGCAATTTCCTTGACCAGCAGCTTCTGCGCCTGTTCGAGAACTTTCTTCTCGCCGTAGGACAGTTCCTTGTCGCAACGGATCTGATAGAGGTCGCGCAGCACCGCCGCCACCTCGAACAAGTCGTTGGACTTGATCTTTTCATGGTACTCGCGCTGGCGACGGCTCCAGGAGGCGACCGGACCGCTGCGCGCGGAATTTTCCAGCAGGCCGTAAATGGAATCGACGGTCTCGGAATCGACCAGGCACCGCAGGCCGACGCTGCACGCATTGTTGACCGGCACCATGATGGTCATGTCACTATCAATGATGCGCAGAATGTAGAAATCGAGCCGCTGCCCCTGAAATTCCCGAGGCTCGATGGACTCGATCACACCAACTCCCTGGGCCGGATAAACGGCCATATCACCGATCTTGAACATGGGCGAAGCCTCCTTGCGAAGGATGAACTATAGCATAGGCTCCCCGGCGGGTCAAGGCGAGCCTCCCGATTCAAGAGCCTAAGTATTTGACACGGAAAGAAAAATGCTTTTGCCCTGGTCTGGCGTCTTGATTCCCGGGGGCAAGGCGGCTAGCATGCTCATCTCGACCGCGACCCGGTCCCGGGCCGCGGTCAGCCACCCAAAGGAGACTCATGACATGAAAATCGGCATCGTCGGGGCGGGAGCCCTGGGCCTTTATTACGGGGCGCTGCTGCAACGCGGCGGCCAGGAGGTGCGGTTTCTTCTGCGCCGCGATCATGATGCCATCCGCGATCAAGGCTTGCGGGTCACCTCGCCGGCGGGGGACTTCCACCTCGAGCAGGTGCAGGGCTTTCGCGACCCGGCCGCCATGGGCCAGGTCGACCTGGTGCTGGTGGGGCTCAAAACCTTCGCAAACCCGCACCTCGCGGAACTGATCGAACCGCTGTTGGGGCCCAAGACCTGCATCCTCACCCTGCAAAACGGCTTGGGCAACGAGGAACTTCTGGCCCGCCTGTTCGGCGCCGAACGGGTGCTGGGCGGCATCGCTTTTTTGTGTTCCAACCGCGGCGCGCCCGGCGTGGTTCACCATCTGGATCAGGGCCGCATTCGCCTCGGCGAATTTCGCGGCGGCCATTCCCTGCGCGCCGCGACCCTGGCCGAAACCTTCCGCCAGGCAGGCCTCGAATGCGAGGCGGTGGCCGACCTGTGCAAGGCCCGCTGGGAAAAACTGGTCTGGAACATCCCCTTCAACGGCTTGTGCGCCCTGACCGGCGCCACCACCGCCGAACTGCTCGCCCATGGCCCGAGCCGCGCCCAGGTGCGCGCCCTGATGGACGAGGTGGTCGCCGCCGCCAACGCTCAGGGACTCTCGGCGCCCATCGACGCGGGCTTTGCCGAGCGCATGCTGCGCGTCACCGAGGGCATGGGCCCTTACCGCCCGAGCATGATGATCGACCGCCAGGAGGGGCGCCCCCTCGAACTGGAGGCGATCTACGCCATCCCCCTGGCGCGCGCCAAGGACAAGGGCGTGGAGATGGTGCGGGTGCGCCTGCTGCACGCCCTGCTGGAGGTGGGAGAAAAGACGCGCGACTAGCCGCACGGGACATTAGCGCCCGTAAGGCCGCACGACGATGGGCCCGAGATCGCGGATCTCGCCGCGCCGCGCTTCGGGGCAGGCTTGGGCGCCCTCGCCCAGCACGGCGTGGAGCTCGCCCGCCGTGGGTTGGCCGCGGGTGCGCGTGCGCACCACCAGGCAATAGCTGCCGGCCTCGGGCAGGTAGAGGGTGAAAAACCCGTCCTCGCCGGTGGCGGGCGCCGTATGGTCGGGCATGCGCTGGAAATTGCGGTCGCGGTAGGCCAGCACCAGGGCGCCGCTCACCGGCCGGCCCTGGGCGTCGCGCACCACGCCGGAAAATCCCGTGTCGCCGCTGGTGAGCGTGCCCTGTTTCATGATCATGGGCTGGGTGATGGCCAGCAGGCGGAAATCGGCCTGGGTGGTGAAACCGGGACGCACTTCGAGGGGATTGCGCGGATGGGGAGCCCAGGCATCGCCGGGACGCGGCGGCCCGGCGTCCTCGCCCGAGGCGCGGCGCCGCGCCACCAGATGGTACCGACCCTCCACCAGATCGAGAAAATAGCGGCCCTGCTCGTCCACCGGCGCGGCGAAATCCGCCGGACCGCGCAGCCCGGCGCGCGCGCTGCGATAGGCATAGACCACGGCGCCTCGCGCCGGTTCGCCCTGGCCATCGACCACCGTACCGGCAATGCCGAGGGGTCCGGCGACCCAGGACGCGGACTCAGGCGCGGGTGGAGTGACGCCCGCCGGGCCTGCGCAGGCGTTAAGGACCAGCAGAAGCAGCAGCCATGGGATTTTCAAACGCGCCACCCTCCCTCCTATAAGCCGGCTAGAATTGGTCTCCGCTCAACTGCACCACCTCCCCATTGTGCACGCGCAGCACGAACAGGCCACGTTCCACCTCGCCGTCGCGATCGACCCGCAGACGCCCGGTGGCGCCGGGGAAGGACCGGACCTCGCCCAGGGCGCGCCGCACGTCCTCGCGCGTGCGGATATCCGGACGGCTGAGCAGGGAGAGCAGCAGGTTGGCCGCATCGAAGGCCTGGGCCGCCAGGATGGAGGGCTCCTCGCCATAGGCCTGGCGGTAGAAGGTCACGAACTCGCGCACTTCCGGCAGGGGGCTGGCGGCGAAAAAGCCGTCGACGAACACCGCCCCTTCGACGAAACGCCCGCCCAGGCGCGGCAGCTCGGGACTGTTCCAGCCGTTGGTGCCGAGCAGCCGCACCGGCTCCATGCCGTGGTAGGCCAGTTGCGGCGCAATCAGTCCGACCCGCTCGGCGGCGTCGGGAATGAACAGCGCCTCGAAGGGCATGGCGCGGGTGGCGCCGCGCTCGTCGGGGGCGTTGGGATCCAGGCCCATGAGGCGGCGGATGGGCGCGCGAAAATCCGTGGCCTCCTCGGCATAGGGCTGGCGCCGCAGCACCTGGCCGCCGCGCCGGTTGACCTCCTCGCTGAACAGGGCGAGCATTTCCTCGCCGAGCCGGTTGTGCGGGTAGAGCACCGCGAAGCGGCGCAGGCCCGCCCGGTTGACGGCGTATTCGGCGAGGGCCGCCGCCTGCTGACGGCTGGTGAGGGAATAGCGAAAGGCCCAGGGGCCGACCTGGGGCAGGCCGTCGCGCGGCGACAGGCTGAGGGTCGCCACCCCCTCCTGCTGGGCGCGCTCCGCGGCCCCTTGCGCCGCGGCGCCGCTGAGCGGCCCGGCAATGGCCAAAACGCCCTCGCCGCGCACCAGGTGGCTGACGGCCTCGGCGGCCTCCTGGGCTTCGGCTCCGCTGTCGCGGTAGATCAGCCGCACCTGGTGATAACCCTGATTATGCAGGCCGACCGCCAAGTCCAGGCCGCGCCGCACCGCCTCGCCAAAGGGGGCGAAGCGCCCGGAAAGGGGCAGGATGGCACCCAGGGCGGGGCTCTCCGCCTGGGCCGCGCCGGGCAGCCGCTCGGCGAGGGCGCGCGCCTCGTCGCGATAGGGAAAGGGGGTGGGATCGGCGAGCACCTGGTTGAGCAGCGCGGCCGCGCGTTCCTGGTCGCCCCGCGCCAGGGCGCGCTGCGCGAGCTGTAGGGCGGCATCCTGGCCGATGGGGGTGGCGCGGAACATGAAGGCCGCTTCGTCGAGCACCGCTTCGGGAATGGCGCCGCGCAGCAGTTCGTGAATCTGGCCCAGCCAGAGCCCGGGCGCGGCGCTCACCTCCAGGGCCTGACGATAGAACAGCAGCGCCCGCAGGGGCTCGTCGAGGGCGGCGTAGGCCTGGCCGAGGCGACCGAACAGCAGGGCGCGGTCGGTAGGATTCAGGGGCGCCTGCTCCAGGGGCAGCAGAATGGTCGCGCCCTCCAGGGGGTAGCCCTGCTGCACCAGGCAGGAACCGCGCACCAGGCGTACTTCCGGGGTCGGATCACCGGCCGGCAGGCGCTGGAGGTAGAGATCGGCCTCGGCGCACTGGCCCTGATCATGAAGAATGCGCGCCAGATAGAGCTGCGCCTGGGGCAGATCCGGGGAGCCGGAGCCGCGAAGGACAAAGCCGCGCAGCAGGCTCAGGGCCTCGTCGGGGCGCCCGGCATGGTAATGTTCGATGGCGGCCCGCACCTCGGGGTCGGTGGCCGCCGCGGCGCTGCCCGGCCCCGGCATCCCGAATCCCGCCAGGATCAAGCAGCCCACCAGCAGCCATGTGACGGACGCTCTGCGCATAAGCCTTCTCCCGTCCTCAGCCGAAGAGTTCCTTGACCTTATCGAAAAAGCCCTTGCCGAGGGGATGGACTTCCTCGCCGCTTTCCCGGGCGAACTCCTCAAGCAGTTCGCGCTGGCGCGGGGTGAGTCGGGTCGGCGTCTCGACGCGCACCACCACCAGCTGATCGCCGCGCCCGTAGCCCTGCAGGCTGGGGATGCCCTTGCCGCTCAAGCGCAGGATCTTGCCCGACTGGGTGCCGGCGGGAATCTTGAGCTTGACCTTGCCTTCGAGGGTCGGCACCTCAAGTTCGTAGCCCAGGGCCGCCTGCACGAAGGACACCGGCACCTCACAGATGACATCGCGGCCTTCGCGCTGAAAGATGGCGTGTTCCTTGACGGTAATCACCACGTAGAGATCGCCGGGCGGCCCGCCGTGGCTGCCCGCCTCGCCCTCGCCGCTGAGCTTGAGGCGGCTGCCCGTCTCCACCCCGGCGGGAATGCGCACGGAGAGCGTGCGCTGCTCGCGCACCCGCCCGCTGCCGCGACAGTCGGGGCAAGGGTCGCGCACCACCCGGCCCTCGCCGTTGCAATCGGGACAAGGCCGGGTGAGGGAAAAGAAGCCCTGCTGGTAGCGCACCTGACCGGCGCCGCGACAGGTGCCGCAGGTTTCCGGCTGGGTGCCGGCGCGCGCGCCGCTGCCGCGACAGGGGCCGCATTCCTGGGAGCGCGGCACCTGGATCTTGGTTTCCACGCCGAAGGCGGCTTCCTCGAAGGCGATGCTCAGGTTGTAGCGCAGGTCGTCGCCGCGCCGGCCGCGGCCGCGCCGCGCCCCGCCGCCGCCGAAGATGTCGCCGAAAATATCGCCGAAGATGTCCTCGAAAGGGGTGCCGCCGAAGCCGCCGAAACCTTCGCTGAAGCCGCCCCCGCCCATGCCGGCATGGCCGAACTGGTCGTATTGGGCGCGTTTTTGCGGATCGGAGAGCACCGCGTAGGCCTCCGAGGCCTCCTTGAACTTCTCCTCGGCCTGCTTGTCGCCCGGATTCTTGTCGGGATGATGCTGCAGGGCGAGCTTGCGATAGGCCTTCTTGATCTCGGTTTCGCTGGCGTTGCGGTTGACCCCGAGAACCTCGTAATAGTCGCGTTTGCCGTTAGCCAAAATGTCGATCCTTTGCAACGCAAAGAGCAGCGGCTACCCGCGGGTGCCGCTGCCCGTACTTCCCCGATGCGCAAAAACGCAGGGGCACGACCTGCCGTGCCCCTGCCGCCCTCGGCGCTTACTTTTTCTTGTCGTCAACTTCCTCGAACTCGGCGTCGACCACATCCTCGGCCTTGCCGCCGGCACCGGGCTCGGCCTGCGCGCCCTCCGCGCCCTCGCCCTGGCCGTGGGCCTGGGAATACATGGCCTCGGCCAGCTTATGCGAGGCTTCGGCCAATTCCTGGGTCTTGGTCTTGATCTCCTCGGTGTTGTCGCCTTCCATGGCCTTTTTCAGGGCCTCAAGGGCGGCCTGGATCTTCTCGCTGGTCGTTGCGTCGACCTTGTCGCCGTGCTCCTTGAGGGATTTTTCCGTGGTGTAGGCCAGCCCGTCGGCCTGGTTGCGCGCCTCGATGAGCTCGCGCTTCTTCTTGTCCTCGCCGGCATGGGCCTCGGCGTCCTTGACCATGCGTTGGATCTCCTCGTCGGAGAGGCCCGAGGAAGCGGTGATGCGAATCGACTGCTCCTTGCCGGTGCCCAGATCCTTGGCGCCGACGTGGAGAATGCCGTTGGCGTCGAGGTCGAAGGTCACCTCGATCTGCGGCACGCCGCGCGGCGCCGGCGGGATGCCGACCAGCTCAAAGCGGCCGATGGTCTTGTTGTCGGCGGCCATTTCGCGCTCGCCCTGGAGCACGTGCACCGACACGGCCGGCTGGTTGTCGGCGGCCGTCGAGAAAATCTGGCTCTTGCGGCAGGGAATGGTGGTGTTCTTCTCGATGAGCTTGGTCATCACCCCGCCCAGGGTCTCGATGCCCAGGGACAGGGGCGTGACGTCGAGGAGCAGCACGTCCTTGACCTCGCCCTTGAGCACGCCGCCCTGGATGGCTGCACCGATGGCCACCACCTCGTCGGGGTTGACGCCCTTGTTGGGGGTCTTGCCGAAGATCTCCTGCACGCGCTTCTGCACCGCCGGCATGCGCGTCATGCCGCCGACCAGAATCACCTCGTCGATTTCCGAGGGCGAGAGCCCGGCATCCTTGAGGGCGATCTTGCAGGGCTCGACCAGTTTGTTGAGCAGATCGGCGCAGATGCTCTCGAGCTTGGCGCGGGTCAGCTTGATGTTGAGGTGCTTGGGGCCGTTCTGGTCGGCGGTGATGAAGGGCAGGTTGATGTCGGTCTCCATGGAGCCGGAGAGCTCGCACTTGGCCTTTTCCGAAGCCTCCTTCAAGCGCTGCAGGGCCATCTTGTCCTTGCGCAGGTCGATGCCCTGCTCTTTCTTGAACTCGTCGGCCACATAGTCGATGATGCGCTGGTCGAAGTCCTCGCCGCCGAGGAAGGTGTCGCCGTTGGTCGACTTGACCTCGAACACCCCGTCGCCGAGTTCGAGGATGGAGATGTCGAAGGTGCCGCCGCCCAGGTCGAAGACCGCGATCTTTTCTTCTTTTTTCTTGTCCAGACCATAGGCCAGGGACGCGGCGGTGGGCTCGTTGATGATGCGCAGCACGTTGAGCCCGGCGATCTTGCCGGCGTCCTTGGTCGCCTGGCGCTGGGAGTCGTTGAAATAGGCGGGCACGGTGATGACCGCGTCGGTGACCGGCTCACCGAGATAATCCTCGGCGGTCTGCTTCATCTTCTGCAGGATCATGGCCGAGATCTCCGGCGGGCTGTATTTCTTGCCGCGCACTTCGACCCAGGCGTCGCCGTTGTCGGCGTTGACGATCTTGAAGGGGCTGATCTGGATGTCCTTACGCACCGCGTCCGAATCGAACTTGCGGCCGATCAGGCGCTTGATGGCGAACAGGGTGTTTTCCGGGTTGGTGACGGCCTGGCGCTTAGCCTGCTGGCCGACCAGCCGTTCACCGCTTTCGGTGAAGGCCACCATGGAGGGCGTGGTGCGCGAGCCTTCCGTGTTGGCGATGACGATCGGTTCGCCGCCTTCCATGACCGCCACGCACGAGTTGGTGGTCCCGAGATCGATACCGATGACTTTTCCCATTGTCTTGGTGCCTCCTTTATAAGTTGACGTTTCAGTTGGTTCGTATCAGTTTTCGCCGCCCTGCTCGGGCGCGGACGCCGCGGCGGGGGCCCGGGTCACCATCACCAGGGCGGGACGCAGCAGGCGCTCGTGCAGCAGGTAGCCTTTTTGCAGTTCCTGCGCCACGGTATTGGGGGGCTGCGCGGCGCTCTCGACCTGCCCCATGGCCTCGTGACGGGCCGGGTCGAAGGCCTCGCCCAGGCTGGAGACAGGCGTCACGCCGAATTTCTCCAGCACCTTGGCGAACTGGCCGAGGGTCATCTCCACCCCTTCGAGCAAGGTGCGCACGTCGCTGCCTTCCTGCCGGGCGTGTTCCACCGCGCGCTCCAGGTTGTCCATGACCGGCAGCACCTCGCGCAGGATGCGCTCGTTGGCGAACTTGGCGAGATCCTCGCGCTCGCGCTGGGCGCGCTTGCGGAAATTGTCCAGATCGGCGGCGGCGCGCAGATAGAGATCGTGGTTGCGCCGCGCTTCCTCGCGGCACTCGTCCAGGGCGCGGCCCAGCTCGGCGAGTTCATCGCCAGGGGACTCCACCGCGGCCGGCTCCACCACGGGCACGTCCTCGTGCTCGGCATCGAGGACCGGTTGTTCTTCTTTTTTCTTCTTCGACACTTGTCCTTTTCTCCTATTCCAGATCGGATTCAAGCAGTTGGCTCATCAGTTGGGCGGTGTAGTCGACAATCGGTATGACCTGGGAATAGGCCATGCGCGTCGGACCGATGACCCCCAGGGTGCCGATGGTGCCACCGGCACTGCTGTAGCTGGCGGTGATCAGGCTGCACCCCTCGATGTCGCGGTAATCGGTCTCGCTGCCGATAAAGATCTGCACCCCCTGGCTGTTCTGGCATTTGTCGAGAAACTCAACCAGCAGGCTCTTCTGCTCGAAGGCCTTGAACAGCCGCTTCATGCGCTCAAGGTCGCTGAACTCGGGCTGCTCGAGCATGCGGCTGAAGCCCTCGATGAACAGCTCGCGACTCTCCTCGCCCTTGAGGGCGGCCTGGAAAAGCCGCATGGAGCGCCCCAGCAGGCGATCGTACTGGGCCTTGTCCTGGGACATCTCGCGCAGCAGGCGCTTTTTCACCTCGGCCAGGGACAACCCGGCGTAGGTGCGGTTGAGGTAGTTGTGCATCTGTTCCAGATCGTGCTGGTTGAGATCCTCGCCGCTTTCGATGATCTTGTTCTGCACCAGGCCGTTCTCGGCGACGAAAATCACCAGGATGCGTCCCTGGGAGAGGCGCACGAATTCGATGTGGCGAAACACCGAGGTGGTGAACTGGGGCGCCATGACGATGCCGGTGTAGTGGGACAGGTTGCTCAGCACCCGCCCGGCCTCACGCAGCAGCTCGTCGGCGCGCAGCCCCCGGCGCCGGTAGTAGCGGCGGATGCGCTCCTTCTGCTGGGGGCTGAGGGCCCGGATCCGCAGCAGGGAATCGATGTAGAAACGATAGCCCTTTTCGGTGGGAATGCGCCCCGCGGAGGTGTGGGGCGCCGCCAGGTAGCCCATCTCCTCCAGATCCGACATGACGTTGCGCACCGTCGCCGGCGACAGGCCCAGGCCGTGACGACGGGTGATGGCACGCGAGCCCACGGGCTCGGCCGAGGCGATGTGGTCCTCGATGATGGCTTCGAGAATTTTGCGGCTGCGCTCGTTGAGGGCTGTGCTCATGACACCCGGTTCCCCAAAAAACCTGAAGCCGGAGAAAATCCGGCCCGGAGCGGATTAGCACTCAATCCACGGGAGTGCTAACGGTGAACAAAATAACAACGGCACCCCCCTTTGTCAAGGGTCGCCGGGCGAGGAAAATCCTTGGATTTTCCCTCAGAAAAAGGCGCTGATGAGATGATCGTAAAGCAGCCAGCCCTCGGTGGTGAAGCGCCAGCGGCCTTGGGTGAGATGCAGGGAGGGAGCGGTGCGGCGCACCGCTTCGGGAAAGGCTTGGCCGAGGCCCTGGCCGAAGCCTTTGACCAAATCGGCCTCCGCAACCCCGGCGCTGGTGCGCAGGCCCAGGTAGAGAGTTTCCGCCAGGGCGCCCCGGGCATCGAAGCTTTCCAACATGCGGGCGGGGTCGCGATCGGCCTCCAGGGCGCCCTGGTAGGCCGCCAGGTCCGGCGCCACCGCCCAGCGCTCACCCCAACCCCGCGCAAAAAAGGAATGGGCGCCGGCGCCGACGCCCAGGTGGGCGCCGCGTCGCCAATAGTGCTGGTTATGGCGGCACTCCATCCCCGCCCGCGCGTAGTTGGAAATCTCGTAATGCGCGTATCCCGCCCCGGCCAGGCGCTCGTGCAGCAGCAGGAAGGCGGCGGCGTACTGGTCCTCGTCGGGCAGGCGCAACAGCCCCTGGCGATGGCGGTGCGCGAAGGGGGTCTCCTCCTCGATACTCAGGCCGTAGCAGGACAGATGCTCGGGAGCCAGGGCGAGATAGGCGGCGATCTCTGCCTCCAGGTCGTCGAGACTCTGGCCGGGCAAGGCGAACATGAGATCGAGGGAGAGATTGGCGAACCCCGCTTGGCGCGCCCAGTCCACCGCCCGACGCGCCTCGTCGGGGCCGTGCAGGCGGCCGAGGGTTTGCAAATGGCGAGCACGAAGGGACTGCACGCCGAGGGACAGGCGATTGATCCCGGCGGCGCGATAGCCGCGCAGACTCTCACGGGTCAGGGTGCCGGGATTGGCTTCGAGGGTGATTTCGGCGTCGTCGGCCAGGCCGAAGCAAGCATCGGCCGCGCCAAGAATTTCGCCGATGGCCGCCGGCGGCAGCAGCGAGGGCGTGCCGCCGCCGAAAAACACCGTGGCGAAGGGACCCTGGACCTGCGCCTGGCGCGCGGCCAGGCGCAGGTGGCGGATCAGCAGCGGGGGATAGGCGGCAAGCTGGGTTTCAGCCGGCTCCAGGGAATAGAAATCGCAGTAGGGGCACTTGCGGCGGCAGAAGGGAATGTGCAGGTAGAGCCCGGTCATGCAGGCAAGAATACCGGAGGGGACGCGCCCCTCACTCCACCACCCACACCGTGCGTCCCCCGGCCTGCCGCACCAGTTCGGCGGAGACGCTGCCGAGCAGCAGGGCGCGCATCTTGGACACCCCGCGGCGTCCCACCACCAGGGTGTCGCACTGCGCGGCGGCGGCTTCGTCGAGGATATCCTGCACCACGCCCCGCCCCAGGGGCTTGACGCGCCGCTCCAGGCGCGCGGCGGGGAACCCGGCGCGGATCAGCAAGTCTTCAATTTCGCCGAGAAAGGCATCAATCTCCTGGCGCTCCTGCTGATGATCCTCGTCGCCGTGCACCTCGGGAGCGGTCTCCTCGGCGGCGGCCTGGGCCGAATAGGGAATGCCGGTGCACACCACCAGCAGGCTCAGGCGGCAGTCGGGCAGATGCGGCGCGAGCTGCGCGACGTATTCCGCGGCACGCCGCGAATGGGGCGAACAATCAAGGGCGAGCAGGATATTGGGCATGATGAACCTCCCCGGCACGAAAATCAGAAAAAGAAAAACAGAAAGGACATCAGGGCGATGAAAAGGACCGACAGCAGCACCCCACCACCCACCGGATAGCTGCCGTGGCGGCTGCGGCGCTCAAGAAACTCGCCCTCCCGCTCAAGTTCCGCGCCGGTCTTGCCACGCATTTGCAGCAGAGGCAGCCACACCAGGCGCTGGATGCGCACCCCGGGCCGGGCGAAGAAGCGGGTCAGCTGCTCGGGCAGGTTGCGCAGGAAATAGCGCTCGCCCCAAGCGTTGAGGTTGTTGAAGACGCCCTCGGCCAAGCGGTAGAAGGCCTGCCCGCCGCGCCGATAAACCCAGTCGGTGTCGAGGCTCTGCCCCGGAGCGGGACGCAGCCAGGGGCGAGCCAGCAGGTAGGCGACAGCGGCTCCGGCCAGCAGTTGCAACTGGTTGAGCACCTGCTCGAACTTGTAGGGCGCGAACTCCGCCTCATAGGGCAGCAGGGCGTACAGCGCCTGGGGAAACAGCCCCAGGCCGATGCAGGCGGCGGCCAGCAGGCCCATGCCGGCGAGCATGGTCGGAGGCGGGTCGGCGGCGGGCTTGGCCGGCGGCGGACCGAAAAACACTTCGAGGAGATAGCGCAGGGCGGCGTGCAGCACCACGCCCGCCGCCGCCAGTTCCAGGGCCAACCAGCCCCAGTAATGACCCCCGTAAGCGGCCCCCTTGAGAATCATCGGCTTGCTGACGAAACCGCCCAGCCCGGGCACCGAGGCGATGGTCAGGGCGCCCACCAGGGCAAAGGCGAAGGTCCAGGGCATGCCGTGGCGCAGGCCGCCGAGTTCGCTCAGCCGGCTGCGGCCGGTCTGTTCCTCGACGGCGCCGGCGCTCATCCACAACAGTCCCATGTAAAGAATGCAGACCATGGCGTAGGCCACCGCGCCGTTCAGCGCCAGGGCCGAACCGACGCCGACCCCCGCCACCATGATGCCGTTCTGGCTGATGAGGGCAAAGGCCAGCATGCGCCGCACATGATTTTCCAGCACCGCGTAGATCACGCCGAACAGGGCCATCACCGCCCCCACGGCGATCAACACCTCCCAGCCGGCGAAGCCGCGCGCCAGGGCATAGACGGCGGTCTTGGTGGTATAGGCGGTGAGAAACACCGCGCCGGTGGCCGTGGCCTGGGGATAGGCATCGGACAACCAGGCGGAAAAGGGAAAGGCGGCGACGTTGACCAGAAAGCCGAGCAGAATCAGCCAGGCGGCGGCGCCCCCGCTCGCCAGCAGGGCGAACTCCACCCCGCCGCCCTGGGCCAGGTGCAGCAGCATGCCGGCAAGCAGGCACAGCCCGCCGAACAGGTGCACCAGGATGTAGCGCAATCCCGCCTGAAAGCTCTGCGGGGTGCGCCGGGCAAGAATGATGAAGGTGGAGGCCACCGCCATCACTTCCCAGAACAGATAGAGGCTGATCAGATCACCGGCGAGGACCGCGCCGAGGCTCGCGCCGATGTAGACCAGCGCCGCGCAGTGCTGGCCGAGGGAGCCGCGGGTGAGGGCGAAAAGAAAGGCCGCCAGGGCATTGAGGGTGAAGACCACGCCGAAGGCGCGGGCCAGACCATCGACGCGCAGCAGATTTAATTCAAAACCAAACAGCTGATAAGACAGGGAGGCCTGGGGCGAGAGCGCCCAGAGCAGGACGAAAGCCAGCAGCGGCGTCGCCAGCAACACCCCGCGGCGCGCCACCGCAGGACACAGGGGCAGCACCAGCGCGGCCGCGAAAAACACCAGGGACGGATGCAGCCACTCAGCCATAATAATCCTCGCCGCGCCGCACCAGCGCACCGATCAGGCGGGCGAGGCCCACCAGCACCGCCACCGCGCCCAGCCCCAGCAGGGCGAAGAAACCCGGCCAGGCCTCGTAGGCGTGGAAATAGGTATGCTTGTGCAAAAACAGGTCGGGCAGCGCCGTCACGACCAGCACCGCCAGCCCGACGATCAGCGGCATGCGCCCGCTGTAAGCGGCCGCGCCGGCGGATTTCGAGGTGGGTTTCTTACTCATCGTTCAACTCCCCGCGGCGCCTCAAGGCAGCACCGCCGCCTGCGCCAGACGCAGGAAAATCGTGGGATAGAAAAACAGGGTCAGGGAGCACAGCGCCGTCACCACCAGGGGCACCAGGCAAAAGATCGGCGCCTCCTTGATGCCGACCGGGGCATCGGGCGGCGGCGGCGCGAAAAAGGCGCGGTAGACGATCGGCAGGAAATAGGCCGCGTTGAGCAGGGAACTGGTGAGCAGCACCAGCAAAATGGGCAGCTGATCGGCCTGCACCGCGCCGATGACCAGATACCACTTGCTGATGAAGCCGCCCAAGGGCGGCAGCCCGATGATGCTCATCGCCCCGAGGAAAAAGGCGCCGAAGGTGATGGGCATGGTGCGCCCCAGGCCATCCATCTGACTGATGTATTTCTTGTGGCTCGCCACATAGATGGCGCCGGCGCAGAAAAACAGAGTGATCTTGCCGAAGGCGTGCATGGCGATGTGCAGTACCCCGCCGGTCACACCCGAGGCCGAGAGCAGCGCCACGCCGAGCACCATGTAGGACAGCTGACCGACGGTGGA
Source organism: Geoalkalibacter sp. (assembly GCF_030604225.1). Lineage (GTDB taxonomy): Bacteria > Desulfobacterota > Desulfuromonadia > Desulfuromonadales > Geoalkalibacteraceae > Geoalkalibacter. Next base: position 3,410 of record NZ_JAUVWH010000039.1, on the reverse strand, counting down.
ATAGGCCAGCCGCCGTTTCAGATTGTCCTGGGTGAGGGCCACCAGGGAGGCGGCCAGAATGGTGATGCACACGAAATAGGCCAGGGGCGCGCCCAGGTTCAGGGACGCGAGCAGATCGATGCCGAAGATGTCGACCAGCACGCGGATGATGGAAAACACCCCGGCCTTGACCACCGCCACGCCGTGCAGAAAAGAGCTGACCGGCGTCGGCGCCACCATGGCCGCCGGCAGCCAGGCGTGAAAGGGCATGATGCCGGCCTTGGCGAAGCCGAACACGAAGAGAGCCAGCAGCAGCGCGAGAGTCGAGGGCGAGGCGCCGGTTGCGGCGAGGATACCACCGGTGGTGAAATCAAGGGTTCCGGCCAGGGAATAGACCACCAGCATGGCGGGCAGCGCCAGGCCGATGGAAGTGCCGAGAATCAGGGACAGATAACGCCGCCCCGAGGTGCGCGCCTCGGCGTTCTGCTCATGGGCCACCAGGGGATAAGTGGAGAGGGAGAGCACCTCGTAGAACAGATACATGGTGAACAGGTTGGCGGCGAAGGCAATGCCGATGGTTGCCGAAATGGCCACGGCGAAGGAAGCGAAGTAGCGGGTCTGGCCATGCTCGTCCAGGGCGCGCATGTAGCCGATGGAGTAAAGGGAGGTGAATATCCACAGAAACGAGGCGATCAGGGCGAAGAACATGCCCATGGGATCGACGCGCAGTTGGATGGGCACCCCCGGAAAGACCTCGGCCAGGGTGAAGACGAAGCCGCCGCCGGCCAGCACGCTGGGCAGCATGGAGGCGACGATGAGGAACTTGCCGACGGCGATGATCAGCGTCCAGCCCTCGCGCAGATTGGGAGTGCGCGCCGAGAGCATGATCGGCAGCGCCCCCAGCAGGGAGATGAGAACGGCGGCCAACGGCCAGATGGAAGGATGAAAATCCATGGTCAGACCCAACTCAGGACACGGAAAAAAGGACGCGAGCCGCTCATTGCAGCCACTGCAGCGCCGGGAGGATGACGGCATCCACCAGCGCCCCGGACGCCAGCCCCACGACGATCAGGGCCACCGCCGTCAGCACCAGCGGCTGCACCAGGGCGCCCGGCGCCTCGTGGCGCGCCAGGGTGCCGTGATGGCCGTGGCCGTGGCCGTCCTCGCTGTTGAAAAAGGCGATCTCGATGATGCGGAAGAACAGCACCGCGTTGACCAGGGAACTAAACACCAAAGCCGCCACATAGGCCCACTGGCCCGCCTCGATGCCCCCCAGGATCAGGTACCACTTGCTGAAAAAGCCGGCCGTGGGCGGCACGCCGATCATCGAGAACGCCCCCACGGTAAAGGCCGCCATGGTCAGGGGCATGGTGCGGTAGAGGCCGCGGAAATCCTCGAAGCGGCAGCTGCCCTGGCGAAACACCACCGCCGAGGCCACCAGGAACAGACACAGGGTCATCAGCGCGTCGTTGACGATGTGCAGCACCGCGCCGGTCATGCCCGGCTCATTGGCCAGCCACACCCCGCCCACCATGTAGCCGACCTCGGCGACGATGATGTAGGTGAGCATCTTCTTGAATTCGGTCTGGGCCAGGGCCAGGGACGAGGCGATGATGATGGCCAGGGCCGACGCCCAGACAATGAGGTGCTGCACCCCGGCATGCTGAAAGAAGGTGTACTCAGGTGAAAAGATGGTGAACATGATGCGGATCATCAGGTACACCGACACCTTGGTCATGAGGGGCGCGATGAGCACGCTGGTGCCCGAGGGAGCGTAGGTGTAGGCGTTGGGCAGCCAGCCGTGCAGGGGAAAGAACGCCATCTTGACCCACATGCCGACCAGCATGAAGGCGAAGGCCGTGGCCACCGCCGCGCCGCCGTAGAGTTCGGGCAGGATGCGGCCGATGTCGGCCATGTTGAGGGAACCGGTGAGAATGTAGAGATAGCCGACGCCGAGCAGGTAGAAACAGGCGCCGATGGTGCCCATGATGATGTAGTTGAAGCTCGCCAGCGCCGCGCGCTCGCGGCCCATGGCGATGAGCCCGTAGGTGGTGATGGCGGTGATCTCGAGCATCACGTAGAGGTTGAAGGCGTCGCCGGTCACGGTCAGGGCGAGCAACCCCGAGACCAGGATCAGGTAGAGGGTGAAGAACACGTGCTCGCGCCCCTCCATCTCCTGGCGCACGCTGGCGCCCGCCGACCAGGTGGCGATCAGGGCGATGGCGGCCACCAGCAGCAGCATCAGCCCCGAGAGCGGATCGACCACCAGTTCGATGCCCCAGGGCGGCTGCCAGCCGCCCATGGTGTAGCTCTCGGTGCCGTCGCGCAGTACCCGCGCCAAGAGCAGCAGGGAACAGAGGCTCGAAACAGCCAGGGACAGCAGGGCCAGGGGCGCCACCAGAAAGGGCCGCGCGCGACCCACGAGATTGACGACAAACGCCATGACCAGGGGCGCGGCGATGGCGTATGCGAGAAAGTTGCCGCTGATCATCGCCCGATTTTCTCCAGGATTTCGTCTTCTTCCAGGGTGCCGTGCTCGCGATGGATGCGCTGCATCACCGCGAGCGCGACCCCGGTCACGCTCACGCCGACGACGATGGCGGTGAGCATCAGCACGTGCGGCAGGGGATTGACCACCGTGGCCACGTCGATGGCGCCGGCCAGGGCCTGTTGCTTGTCGACGATCGCCAGCCCGGCGTCGCGCTTGACGCCGGTGGAGACGAAGAACAGGATGATGGCGGTCTGAAAAATGTTCATGCCGATGAGCTTCTTCACCAGATTGCGCTTGCCGATCATGGCGTAGAAGCCGATCATCATCAGCACCACGTAAATCCAATAATTGTATTTGGCGACGATTTCGTCGAGCAGCCCCTCCATATCAGAGACCCTCCTCCAGATATCCGCCCGAGGACAGATCCCAATAGAGCGAAAGCATGATGCTCGCCACGCCCAGGCCGACGCCGACCTCGACCAGCAGGATGCCCAGGGAACGCCAGTCGGGCACGGCCATGGGAATCACCTTGGCGAAGGCGGCATAGTCGAGAAAGTACCCGCCGAGCAGGGCGCAGACGACGCCGATGCCGACGAAGATCAGGGCCCCGACATTGCCGGCGATGAGATTGGCGCGCAGGGGAAAAAGCTGCATGGAGTGCTTGAGATCGAAGGCCAGGGCCATGAGGATGAACGAAGCACCGAGCAGCACCCCCCCCTGAAAGCCGCCGCCCGGACTGTAATGGCCGTGGGCCAGCACGTAGAGGGAAAACAGCTGGATGAAGGGCACCAGCAGGCTCACCGAGGTGCGGATGATCAGATCTTCGCCCATGGCGCCGCCGCGGGCGCGCTCTTGCAGGATCTTCATGCCTTCATGCTCCGCAGAACGCCGATGACGGCCATGCCGGCGCAGTAGATGACCACCAGTTCGAACATGGTGT